>CACLVZ010000003.1 GCA_902610515.1 uncultured Pelagibacteraceae bacterium | reverse complement strand
ATGAAAACTTTAAAATTTTGAAAAAAATCAAAATTAATTCTTCACAAATTAGAATTAAAAAAATTCCTATGCCTAGACCTATTTATATAAATAAAATAAGAGTTCCAGCATCGTATTTAAACTTTTATATCTTTAATAAATTTGTTTTGTTGCCTACTTTCAATGATCCAACAGATAAAAAAGTGATTAGAATTTTTAAAAAAGAATTTAATAATAGAAAAATTATTCCTATAAATTGTTCAGAATTAATTTGGGGGTTTGGAGCAATTCATTGTTTGACTCAACAAGAGCCAAAATAAGTCCTCTCTTAAAGTAAAATATTTTTAGGAGACCAACTAATTACTACTGAAGCACCTCCTAAATTTTTATCATCTTTAAATGACAATTTTGCATTTTGTCTTTCTAATAAAGTTTTACCTAAGAAAGTTCCAAGACCTAAACCTGAGTTTAAATTTAATTCCAGCGATCTTGACTTGATATATGGTTCTCCCAATTTAGAAATAATATCTTTAGGAAATCCTGGTCCATCATCGTTGACAATGATTTTGATTTCTTTATCGTTGCTTACCAGAAAAATATTAACTTTACTTTTTGAAAATTTTATAGCATTGCCAATAAAATTTCTCAAACCATAGATCATTTCTGCAGACCTTTGGATGTTAATTTTATTTTTATCATTATGAGATACTAAAACAATTTCTTTCGAAGAGGTTTCTTTGAAAGAATTTATGATTTCTTCAAGTAAATTTTCTAATTTTGTTGAGCTAAAAAATTTATCTTCCTCTATCTGTTTTTTTGAAATTCTTTTCAAAATTTCACTACATCTTTTAGATTGACTAATTAATAAATCAATATCTTTAGATAACTCATTATTGTCTCCAATTTCTTTTTTTAGTTCTTTAGCTACCACACTTATTGTAGCTAGAGGAGTTCCTAATGAATGAGCTGCCGCCGCCGCTTGACCTCCTAAAGACTCTAATTCATATTCTTTATAAATCACCTCTTGAAGTTTTTTAAAAGCTTCCTCTGTTTTTTTTTTTTCTCCGGCAAATCTAATACCGAAATAACTTAAAAATATTAAACCAATTAAAACAGAGATTATAATTCCAATTTTATAAAAGGTTGGAAAATGTAATATGTTCATATCTTCACCTGGTAAAGGTAAATGAAAAAAAGATATGGTTAATAAAAGTATAGATGTTATTAGACCTAAAATAATTGTAGTTCCCATGCTTAAAAATGTTGAGGAAACTATAGCTGGAATTACTAACAAAAAGGAGAAAGGATTGAAAATTCCACCTGTTAAATACAGGAGCGCGCTTAATTGTATTAAATCGAATAATAGGAAAGGTGCAGCATAAAAATCTTTAAGTTGATTAATTTTAACAACGAATTGCAGATATAAATTTGTGATCAGTCCTAATGAAATAATTAAATAACTCTCTATAATTGGAAACGGTAAATTCAAATAATAATAAACAATACCAATTGCTAAAAATTGCCCAAAAATAGCAATATATCTTAAAATTGTTAATGTATTTTTGTCTAAGTTTAAATTCTCTTTGGTTCTAAAGAGAGTAGAAAAGTCCATATTTATTAAATGTCAAGATTAACAACATCTAATGCATTATTAGTAATGAAGTCTTTCCTTGGTGCCACCTCATCTCCCATAAGCACTTCAATCATTTTTTGATCTTCCTTGGACTTATCCTTTGTGCCTCTGGTATACTGAACTTTAAGCATTGTCCTATTATCAGGATTCAAAGTTGTTTCCCACAATTCTTCTGGATTCATTTCTCCCAATCCTTTAAATCTTTGAATTGATAATTTTTCTCTTTTTTCTTGTATGAATTTTTTGTATTCAGAGGAACCTTTTTTGATTTTTGAGCCAATCTTTTCAGATTTTAAAATGTAATCCTCAAGAGTTTTCTCATCTTTTATATAAACACTTTTATTAGATTTAGTGATTTTAAATAAAGGTGGCTGAGCCAAATATATATGTCCATTTTCAATTAGTTGGTTAAAAGGATAGTTATTGAAAAAGGTTAGCAGTAAGGTTCTTATGTGCGATCCATCTACGTCTGCATCGGTCATAATTATAATTTTATCGTACCTAAGATTTTCAATATTAAAATCTTTGGATCCTGTCCCAAGTGCATTAATAAGTGTAACTATTTCACTAGAGGACATCATTTTAGAAAGGGCTTTCGTCGATTGATCCTCTCCGTTTTTTTTGCCATTTACAAAAGTATTTAAAATTTTTCCTCTTAAAGGTAGAACTGCTTGATATTCCCTAACTCTTCCTTGTTTAGCTGATCCGCCCGCGGAGTCTCCCTCTACTATAAATAGTTCTGTTCCCTCTCTCTTTTGTATTTGACAGTCTGCAAGTTTTCCTGGTAATCCCGATAGTTCAAATGTACCTTTACGTCTGACACTATCTCGAGCCTTTCTAGCAACATCTCTAGCCATAGCTGCTTGTGTGATTTTTTCAATGACAGTTTTGGCTGTTGCAGGATTTTGATCAAACCATGTTGAGACTTTTTCTGCGATGATATGTTCGACAATATTTCTTATTTCTGAAGAAACTAATTTATCTTTTGTTTGTGAAGAAAATTTTGGATCTGGCATTTTAATTGATAAAACAGCTGTTAATCCCTCTTTAATATCCTCACCAGATAAATTTAATTTGTTTTTCTTATTATTTCTATCATTTGAATATTTATTTATTACTCGAGTTAAAGCACTTCTGAAACCTAATAAATGAGTTCCTCCATCTTTTTGAGGAATATTATTCGTAAAAGGTAAAACTTCTTCTGAATATCCAGCATTCCATTCAAATGAACACTCTACAATTACATTATTTTTTGTGGATGTAACATATACAGGTTTTTTAAAAACCTCTTTTTCATTTTTGTTAACTAAAATTGGTTTTTTTGTATTAATATATTTAACAAACTCAGATATTCCCCCATCATATTTATGAACATTCGTTTTTGCTTTTTTTAAGCTATTATCAATTAAACTTATAGATATTCCTCTGTTCAGGAAAGCTAGTTCTTTAATTCTTTTATCAAGAATAGAAGAGCTAAATTTTATTGAGGAGAAAATTTCTTTAGATGGTAAAAAGGTTATTTTAGTGCCCCTTTTTTTCGTTTTTCCTGACCTCTTTAATGGTTTTAATGAATTTCCATCTTTAAAATTAATTTCATACTCAACACCGTCTCTAAAAATTTTTAATTCTAATTTTTCTGATAGTGCGTTTACAACTGAGACACCTACTCCATGCAAACCGCCTGAAACTTTGTAAGACTCGTGATCAAATTTCCCCCCAGCGTGTAATTGCGTCATTATTACTTCAGCTGCTGAAATTTTTTCACTTTTATGAAGGTCTACAGGAATCCCTCTACCATCATCCTCTACAGTTATAGTATTATCTCCGTTTATTGAAACATTTATATTTTTACAGTGTCCTGCTAATGCCTCATCAATTGAATTATCTATAACCTCAAAAACCATGTGATGTAAACCTGTGCCATCATCAGTGTCCCCGATATACATTCCTGGTCTTTTTCTAACTGCGTCGAGACCTTTAAGAACTTTTATTGAGTCTGCGCCATAAGACGATTTGGTATTTAGTTCAGTTTTTTTTGACATTTATTTTTTTAAGAATAATGGAATATATCATTCTTTATAGATAATAGAAAACCGCTGGGAGAGAGATAGTTCTAAAAGTATTCTATATCAACGATTCTAAGGCTAAAATTAAAAAAAATTCTAAAAGTAAGCAATTCTAGATTTTCATTGGCATAATTACATAAAAACTATTTTTATCAGAAGAGTCTTCCACAAGCACAGGGGAAACCGAGTCTTTTAAGTTCATTTTCAATTTTTTATCTTCAACCTCTGACGCAATATCAATTAAATATTTTGAATTAAAACTAATATTCATATTTTCTGAATTAAAATCTGCAACTATTTTCTCATTTCCCTCTCCTGAGTTTGCACTGTTTACTGACAATTGAACATTGTCTTTACTGATCAATAATTTAACACCTTCTTTTCCATCAAGAGAAACACTCGCAACTCTCTCTATTGAATTAATAAAATCCTTTGAAGATACACTTAATATTTTATCATTGTTTTTTGGGATAACTTTGGAATAATCAGGAAATTTTCCGTCAATTACCTTAGATATTAGCTTTGTATTACCTAGTGAAAATTTAATTTTGTTTTCGTTGGATTGAAAGATTAGTTGGTCATTAGACTCGCTTAAAAGTGAGGTTAATTGATAAACAGTTTTTCTAGGTAATATAATTGAATTGAAGCTGTCCACTTTTTCTATCTCTAAACTACTAGAAGATAATCTGTGGCTATCAGTAGCAACTCCAGTCAAAAAGTTTCTTCCGTGAGCTTCTGTTAAGTGAATAAAAATACCATTTAAATAATGTCTTGTATCATCATTTGATATTGAGATTTTAGTTTTATTCAAGAGTTTAAGAAATTTTTCATTATTAAGTTTAATCTCAGGACTATCAAAATCATCATTAAAAGTTGGAAAATTATCAACAGGAAGACATAAAAGATTAAAATCAAAATTTTCACTTTTTAAAGACAATTTATTTTCTGATTTTAGATCAAAATTAAGCTCAGAATTAGATGATATTTTTCTTAAAATATCATACAAAATAGCTGCAGATGTCGTCGTGCTGCCTTCATTAATAACTTTTACATTTGAAATCTCATCGTAGAAAATTATATCTAGATCGGTAGCAACTATTGAAAGTTTTTTATCTTTTAATTGAAGTAGAACATTTGAAAGTATCGGTAAAGTATTTTTTTTTTCTACTATACCTTGAACAAAATTTAAAGATTTAAGAAGAATATCTCTTTTGATTACAAATTGCATTTTATCACTGCTCTAACAAAATACTTTTTATTTGATTTATATTTTTTTTCATTTCGTCATCCTGCTCAGATAATCTTGTTATAGTTTTTACAGCGTGTATGACTGTTGTGTGATCTCGATTTGCAAAACGCCTACCAATTTCAGGTAATGATCTTGTTGTCAATTTTTTTGCCAGATACATAGCGACTTGCCGAGGTCTTGCGAGAGGTCTTGAGCGTCTTTGTGATAACATTTCACTCAATCCGATGTTGAAATAATTTGATACTACATTTTGAATTTTATCAACTGTAATTACTCTTATTTGGTTAAAAATATCTTTCAAAATATTTTTACAATCGTTTATTGTTAAATCTTTATTGTGAACTCTTCCAAATGCTACGACTCTATTTAAAACCCCAATTAATTCTCTAATATTTGTTTTACTCTCATTAGCAATAAAATTTATCACTTCATCATTTAAATTAATATTTTCTTTAAATTGATTTTGAATCTCTTCTATCTTTTTTTTAATTATCTTTCTTTTTAACTCAACGTCTGGAGTGTCGATACTTACCACCAGGCCTCCAGCCAGCCTTGATTTAATTCTTTCCTGAACTCTGTCAAGTTTTAAAGGATCTCTATCTGCTGAAATAATTATTTGAGAACCTTTATCCATTAAACTATTGAAGGTATGAAAAAACTCTTCTTGAAGACTTTCTTTGCCGCTAATAAACTGTATATCATCAATAATAAATACAGATGACTTTCGAAAAAAATCCTTAAAATTAACCATATCATTTTTTTTAATAGACTTGATAAAATGATACATAAATCTTTCTGCTGAAATGTACATAACGTTGTTTTCATTTTGAAGCTCTAAGCCTATTGCGTTTAGAAGGTGAGTTTTTCCGAGACCAACACCTCCACATATATATAAGGGATTATAACGTGAAATATGCTCACAAACTTTTTTTGAATAAGACAATGCAATATCATTGCTTTTCCCTTCTATAAAATTATCAAAATTTAAATTTGTGTTTAATCTGTTATAATTTAAAAGTGAGTCCTTAATTTCAGTTACTTTGTTTAATTGATCAATTTTAATATATTCTGAATTATGCTTGTTCTCTTCTATTATCTTAAACTCAATTCTGTTTAAGCTTAATTTGAAACTTTTTACTTGTTCTAATATTTTATCCAAATATCTAGAAACTATCCAATCTCTGAAAAATCTAGTAGGCACACCTAATATCAAGTAATCATTAAATTCTTTGATTAAAGAAATCTTCTGAAGCCAGCTATTATAAATCTCGTTTCCAAAAGTTTTTTTAAATGATGTTTGTATTTCGTCCCAATTCAATGTTTTTTCTTCTTCAGAAATGTAAACGTTATGTTTTTTTATATTCTTGTCCATGAATTTTCTTAAGAAATTCCTTTAAACGCTTTTTAAGTTTCTTTTGCAACTAAGTAGAGGTTGTAATCAAAAAAAAATAAACAATCGGGTTGTAGAGTTATCGTTAAGATGGAAAAAAAAATTTCAACTCTAAAATGAAACAACATTTTGTAATTAAAATTCTAAATGTAGGATTAAAGATATTTAATCAACTATCAATTGTTAGGACTGAACTTTTTTAGAAATTTTAGAAATTTTTCTTGCAGCAGTTTTTTTATTAATAACGCCAGATTTAGCAACCTGCATTAGAATTGATTGAAACTTTGGGAAATATTTTTTTGCTTTATCCTTTTCCTTAGATTGGATGAACGTATCCATACTTTTTATAGCTTTTTTATATTTACTTTTTCTAATTCTATTAATTTGAGTTTGCTTTTTTACTCTTCTAACTCTTCTGATAGCTGATTTTGTATTTGGCATTTTAAAAAACTATATATATTGGTGAATTATAGTGGTCAACTTTATTATTTTTGACATCTTTTACAAAAAAAAGTGGCTCTATTAGTTATAAAAGTCTTTAAAATACTTCTAGTGCAATCTACGTTAGAACACTTTTCTCCCTTACGACCATAAACTTTGAAACGTTGCTGAAATTCTCCCATTTTGCCATTGTCACTAGAAAAATCTTTAATAGATGAACCGCCCATTTTTATTGAGTTTTTGAGGACTTTCTTCGTATTTTTTACAATTTTTATTATTTCAAAATTTTTAAGTGTCTTTATTTTTCTATAAGGCATAATCCTACTTAAAAAAAGAATTTCATTAACATAAATGTTTCCCAATCCAGAAATAAATTTTTGGTCCATTAAAATACTCTTAATATTCCTATTACGATTCAAAATATATTTTTGGAAATATTTTAAATTCCAATATTTTGATAATGGTTCAGGTCCTAAATTTTTTAAATGCGAAATATCTTTATATTCTTTGGATTTATAAAGTTTTATAAAACCAAACTTTCTTACATCATTATAAATTAATTTTTGATTATTTTGTAAGTAGAAAATTATTCTATCATGCTTTTCATTTTTATCTAAATTATAATAAAAACTAGTTTTAAATTTTTTTTTGTCTCTATTAATGAAAAAAAATTTACCTGTCATACCTAAATGAATTAACATAATTAAATCTGACGAAATTTCGAATATCAAAAACTTAGATCTTCTCTCGATCTTTTTAATTTTCTTTCCTTTTAAGAGAGCTATTCTATATTTATCAACCTTATACCTTAAATTAAAATCATTAATTCTTACTCTTTTAACCTTAAGATTTAAGATTTTTTTTTCTAAAGACCTTTTAACAACTTCAACTTCAGGTAATTCTGGCATATAATTCTTATATGAAGTCTAATATTCAGGATAAAAATAAATTAGTCAAATCAGTTTTTACGAAAGTCCATAAAAATTATGATTTGATGAATGACATTATGTCACTAGGAGTCCATAGAGTTTGGAAAAAAAAATTTATTGATTGGATGAATCCTCAACCAAATACAAGATTGATAGATGTGGCTTCAGGAACTGGTGATATAGCAAAACTATTTTTTAACCATACAAATGCTCGTGCAGAAATTATATGTTTAGAGCCAAATACTGAAATGTACAAAGAAGGTAAAATAAAATTAAATAAAATTAAAAACATAAAATGGATTAATGCAATGGCGGAAAAAATTCCTGAAGATGATAATACTTTCGACTATTATACTATAAGTTATGGTTTGAGAAATGTTTCAGAAATAAATAAGGCTTTAAAAGAAGCTTATAGAGTTCTTAAACCTGGAGGAAGGTTTATGTGCTTAGAATTTTCAAAAATTGATAATGAATTTTTAAATAATATTTACAATCAATATTCAAAAGCAATTCCTTTAATTGGTAAATTAGTAGTAGGCTCTGATAAACCCTACAAGTATTTAATTGAAAGTATTAAAAAATTTTACGATCAAGAACAATTGGTAAAATTGATGTCGAATAATGGATTTTCAAACATTGAATTCAGAAATCTTTCAGGTGGTATTTCAGCAATACATTCAGGTTGGAAAATTTAGATGATGAAAAGAGTTTTTAAATTATTTAAGATCGCAAGAAAATTTTCAACTTCCGGGGCAGTAGATACTATCAATGAAGTTCATGAATTGCCTTCAACTATACGTTTATTTTTTAGCATAATATCTTTAGGCTCCAATCAAACTTCAATTGATATGCAAAAAACATCCGGTGAGAAACTTTGTGTTGCCTTGCAAAGTATGGGTACAACTTTTATTAAATTAGGACAATTTCTTGCTACAAGACCAGATATTATTGGTGAAGACTTAGCAAAGAGTCTTGAAAGATTACAAGATAAAGTTCCGGCATTTGACCTTCACGACGCGAAAAAAATAATTAAAAAGGAAATAGGTGAAAGGTATTATAACCATATAACTGAATTAAGCGAACCTATCGCTGCTGCATCTATAGCCCAAGTTCATTTAGCAAAAATAAAACATGAGGGTAATGAAAAACAAGTAGCTATCAAAATATTGAGACCAGACATAGAAAAATTATTTAATGAAGAATTAGATGCTTTAATGCTTTTTGCCTACATAGTTGAAAATACTTTCTCTAAAGCAAAAAGGTTAAAACTAGTAGAAGTAGTTCATTTGTTAAGAGAGATAACAAATATAGAAATGGATTTAAGATTTGAAGCTGCTGCTGCTAATGAACTTTTTGAAAATACAAAGAATGATCAGGGATTTATCGTCCCTGAAATTTATTGGAATTATACGACTAAAAAAATATTAACCTTAGATAAAGTTGAAGGAGTATCTATAAGAGAAATCGAAAAGATTAAAGAATTGGGTATCAATCAAAAAAAGTTAGCAGAAAACCTAATACAATTATTTTTAACTCAAGCTGTAAGAGATGGTTTTTTTCATGGTGATATGCATCAAGGAAATCTGTTTGTGGACAAAAAAGGGAACATTATACCCGTTGATTTTGGCATTATGGGTCGTTTGGATAAAAGTAATAGAAAGTTTTTAGCTGAAATTTTATATGGATTTATAAAAAGGGATTATGTAAAAGTTGCCGATGTTCATTTTCAAGCAGGGCTTGTGCCACAAGATGCTTCAAGAGAAGAGTTCGCACAAGCGTTACGATCAGTAGGGGAACCAATTTTTGGGCAATCAATAAAGGATATATCTGGTGGAAATTTATTAGCACAATTATTTGAAATAACTGAAAAGTTCAATATGCCTACCCAACCTCCTCTTCTTTTATTGCAAAAAACAATGGTTGTAGTCGAAGGGGTTGCGAGAAAACTTTATCCAGAGACAAATATTTGGGAAGTATCAAGACCTGTTTTAGAAGACTGGCTTAAAAATATTAAAAGTCCTAAATCAAAAATTGATACCGCTTTTAACACGTCTTCTGAAATTTTAAAAAGAATACCAGATTTACCAGAATTTATGGACAGGGCAGATAATGCTCTCAAATTGATGGCTGAGGGAAAATTGAATTTAGCTATAGGTACTAATAAAAATTTAGAATTAGAACAAATGAAAATAAAAAACTTCAGGAATAACCTTGTAATAAGTTTTTTTGGTGTTGTAATTGTCTTTTTATTAGTATTTTAATTAGTTATGTCAGTAAAAAATAAAAAAATACTTTTAATTATTGGTGGTGGTATCGCTGCTTATAAATCATTAGACTTAATAAGATTGTTAAAGAAAAATAACAATGATGTTAAAGCAATATTAACTGATAGTGGTAAGGAATTCGTTACTCCATTATCAATCACAACACTTACGAAAAATAAAACTTTCGAAAACCTTTTTGATAAAAATTCTGAAGCAGACATAGATCATATATCTTTATCGAGATGGGCTGATATAATAGTTGTTTTACCCACAACGGCAAACTTCATGACTAAATTAAGTCTTGGAAAAGCAGAAGATTTAGCAACTACAGTTATTTTGGCATCTAATAAAGATATTTTATTGGTTCCTGCAATGAACGTTAGAATGTGGATACATAAAGCTACGCAAAAAAATGTAAAAATTTTACAGGACTATGGATATCTATTTCTTGGTCCAGAAAAAGGTGAAATGGCATGTGGAGAATATGGTGAAGGCAAAATGGCAAGTCCTAGACAAATTTTTTCTTATCTAGGTAACTATTTTAATAAAAAAGATTTGTTTAAAAAAAAAAGAATAAAAGCTCTTGTAACTGCTGGACCCACAAGGGAATACTTAGATCCAGTGAGATATATATCAAATGAGTCAAGTGGAAAACAAGGATATGAAATAGCTCATGCGTTAAATAGATTAGGAATAAAAACTACATTAATAACTGGGCCATCAAATCTAATTTCAAAAAAGGAAATTAAAACAAAAAAAATTATTTCTGCAAATGAGATGTTTGAGGCAGTGAAAAAATGTTTGCCAGTAGATATTGCAATATGTGCGGCTGCTGTAGCGGACTTTAAGCCAATTATCAAAAGTAAGACTAAAATTAAAAAAGACAATATAAAATGTAAATCAATTGAATTAGAGAGAAATAGAGATATTGTTGAATTTCTAGGTAAAAACAATAAACATAGGCCAAGCCTAGTAATCGGTTTTGCAGCTGAAACTGAAAATTTAAATAAAAATGCATTTTCAAAGTTAAGGCAAAAAAATTGTGATCTTATAGTTGTTAATGATATTTCTAAAAAAGATAGCGGTCTTAATTCAGATTATAATAGAGTTTCGATAATTGATAATTCAGGAAAAATAAAAGTTATAAAAAAAAATAAAAAAAGTTTTATAGCCAATGCAATAGCAGAAATAGTCTTAGATAAATTCTTAATTAATGACAGAAGTTTTAATTAAAAGACTTTCAAAAAATATTGAACTGCCAAAATACGAGACAAAAGGTTCATCAGGTATGGATCTTTCAGCTAATATTGAAAAACAGATAAAAATAGAGCCAGGAAAAACATCGATAATTCCAACTGGTATATTATTGTCTATACCCAAAAATTTTGAAATTCAAATTAGATCTAGATCAGGGTTGGCTGCTAAGAGTCAGATTTCAGTTCTTAATTCTCCCGGGACAATAGACGCCGATTATAGAGGTGAAATAAAAGTGATATTAATTAACTTAAGTAATAAAACTTTTGTTGTCGAGAAAGGCATGCGTATCGCTCAAATGGTGTTATGCCCTATAGTTAAAGCAAAGTTTAAGGAAGTAGATAACCTAGACAATACAGACAGAAACACTGGTGGCTTTGGTTCTACTGGGTTGAAATAATATATGCAATTAGGATTGAAAGACTTTAAAAGGTTTGAAAAACAAATAATTCTTAAAAATATTGGTGTAGCCGGACAAAAAAAAATACTTAACGCTAAAGTATTAATAATCGGGATTGGAGGTTTGGGTTGCCCACTTTTAACTTATTTGGCAGCATCTGGTGTTGGAACGATAGGAATTGTAGATCCAGATAAAATTGAAATAAGTAATTTAAATAGACAAACGTTATTTACTACTAGTGATATAGGAAAGTACAAAGTCGATCAGGCCAAATCTAGTATTAATAGAATAAATAATAAAATTAAAATTAAAATATTTAAAAAAAGAATAACCTCAAAGAATATAAAATCAGTTATTAAAGATTTTGATATAATTTGTGATGGAACAGACAACTTTGAAACAAGATACTTAATTAATGATGAATGTAAAAAATCAAAAAAAGTACTTGTCTCTGCAGCAATTAGTAAATTTGACGGTCATTTATATAAGTTTAATTTTAAAAAAAGGACGTCTTGTTACAGGTGCTTTATGCCAGAAAAGCCTGTTTTAGAAAGAAATTGCGAAACAGAAGGTATTTTCTCTCCTGTAGCAGGAATTTTGGGATCGCTACAAGCAAATGAAGTTTTAAAAACAATTATAGGATTAAAGAATGGTTTAGATAACCAGATGATGATTTTTGACTCAATTAAAATAAATTTAAGAAAAATAAAATTATCTTTCAATCCCCAGTGTAAAAACAAATGTTAAAAATTATTTATATTATTTTTATCTTTTATTTTTCATTTCAGAATCTTTTTGCAAATGAATACTTTTTGACATTGAGAAATGAAAAAGTAAATCTTAGACAAGGGCCCTCTTTCGAACATCCTATCAAGTTATTTTACAAAAAAAAGTTTTTACCTGTTTTAATTTTAGATAAATCTGAAAATTTTCGAAAAATAAGAGATCATGAAAATAATACAGGTTGGGTTCATATTTCACAATTATCAAAAAAAAAAGCGGCTATCACAATTGAAGATGATCAGTTAATTTTTAACAAACCTTCTATTTATTCCAAGCCTTTTGCAATTATTAAAAAAGGTAGATTATGCAAGATTCATAAGTGTAAAGAGGAATGGTGTAAGGTAAGTATAGAGAAATATAAAGGTTGGGTAAAAAAAGATATTTTGTGGGGTCTATTATAAACTATTTCTTGTACTTAGCTGTCCAGATCTTATCTAGAACGAAATACCAAACAGCGTTGGCAATCGGCTCAACTATTGCATCAGTTAAAGCAATCATAAACGAAACATTAGATATTAACATTAAAACTGTTATGGCAATAAAAAAATGTCCAACTGTATAAATTAAGGTTCGTAAAAGAGATCCTTTGTTGCTTTGATAAATATCTTTTACAGTAAGATAGATTCCCTTATTGAACTCTGCCATTTTTAAACGGGTTTTCTAAAACACAAGCTACAAGATGTATCCTATCTTGCTCACCACCGTTGAAGAAGTTGTGATATTTAGTGTTGTTTGTAATAGTAGCTGATCCATCTGCTGGCATGTGCTTACAAACATCCTCGATTACCATCCTGCAACCTTTATTCGTTATGATTGGAATATGAAGTCTTGGTTCTGGATCTCTGTGCCAGCTTAGAGTAGATCTAGGTTCTTTTAATAATATTCTTACTCTTCCAAGCTTAAAATGTTTTTTTAAAGTATTATAAACTTCCTCAAAATATGTATTTTTAAACTCTGGAACTATTTCTGTATATTTTGATTCATCAATAGCCTTGTCCCTCTCAACTTCTTTGCCTTTTTCATCAGGTATAGTCCAGTACGTGCCTCTTACATTGTGACCCTCTGTAGAATTTTTATCTCCTGGAATTTGATTTATAGAAATGGCTCCAAAATTTTTAATACCAAGAGTGTTAAATTTCTTTTTTTTTAATACAATATTTAAATCAGCTTTTAATTTATCAATATCAAATTTCAAATTTGGAACTCTAAAAAAATCGTCTTTTATATTTTGATTTAATTTTTCTAAGTTTTGTGTTTTAACAATTTCCATATTAATTCAACTTTTTTAGATTAACTCTATCTGCATTCATTATTTTTGTCCAAACTTTAATAAAGTCTTTAATAAATTTTTCTTTATTGTCGTCTTGCGCATAAACTTCTGAGTAGGATCTAAGAATAGAGTTAGATCCTAAGACTAAATCGGCTCTTGAAGCTGTGAATTTAACTTTTTTAGTTTTGCGATCAATAATATCATATGAATTTTTTCCAGTAGGCTTCCATGCATATTTCATATCAACTAAATTTACGAAGAAGTCATTTGTAAGTGCTCCAACTTTATCAGTCATAACACCTTTTTCTTTTGCACTGAAATGATTAGTTCCTAGCACTCTCATTCCTCCTACTAAACAAGTCATTTCCTGTGCGGTTAAACCCATAAGAGACGCTCTCTCTAAAAGTAGTTCCTCAGGCATTACTGAAAAATCACCTTTAAAATAGTTTCTAAAACCATCATGATGAGGTTCTAACCATTTGAAACTTTTAATTTCAGTTTGATCTTGTGAAGCATCACCCCTTCCAGGGTTAAATGGAACTTTTGCTTTAGAACCCGCTTTTTTAATAGCTTTTTCAAGGCCGACATTTCCAGCTAATACTATTGTATCTGCAATTGTTGCTCCGGTTTTCTTAGCTATTCCCTCAAGCACTTTTAAAACTTTAGAGAGTTTTTTTGGCTCGTTTGCTTCCCATTGGTTCATTGGTTCTAAACGAATTCTTGCTCCATTAGCTCCACCTCTTTTATCAGTTCTTCTGTATGTTCTTGCACTATCCCAGGCAGTGGTAATTAAATCACTAGAACTTAATTTTGACGAAGAAATCATTTTCTTTACTCTCTCTACGTTATATTTCTTTTTAGGTTTTGGAACATTGCCTTGCCAATATAAATCTTCTTTAGGAGCCCAAGGTCCAATATAGTTTTCTTTATTTCCCATTGTTCTATGAGTTAACTTGAACCATGCTCGTGCGAAGGAATCCTCAAAGAATTTAGGATCTTTATAAAATCTTTCTGAAATTTTTCTATACTCTGGATCCATTGCCATTGCCATGTCGGCATCAGTAAACATTAATCTAGCTTTTTTGTTTGGATCTCCCAAGTCTCTTGGTTTTTTTTCCTCCTCAAGATTAATTGGTTCCCACTGCCAGGCACCTGCAGGGCTTTTTTTACTTTCCCACTCATAATTAAGTAAAAGATCTAAATATTGATGATCCCACTTATCAGGATTTGTTGTCCAAGCCCCTTCGAGACCTGATGTAATTTGATTTACTCCAGTACCATTTTTCTGGTTCCACCCAAAACCTTGTTCATGAATATCAGCTCCAGCAGGTTCTGGCCCTAAATTGTCAGGATTACCATTACCATGCGCTCTTCCAATAGAGTGACCTCCGACTGTAAGAGCTGCAGTCTCAACATCATTCATTCCCATTCTTCCGAAAGTTTCTCTTACATCCATCGCAGTTCTTACTGGATCAGGTTTTCCCTCAACACCTTGGGGGTTCACGTAAACTAATTGAAAGTGAGAAGCTGCAAGAGGTGCTTCTAATGAAGATCTATCTTGTGGATCTCCGTATCTGTTAACTGCTAATGGAACTGTTTCTTTTCCCCAGTAAACATCTTTTTCTGGCTCCCAAATATCCTCTCTACCAAATGAAAAACCGAAAGTTTTAAATCCAGCATGCTCATAAGCCATAGTACCAGCTAGCACCATTAAATCTGACCAACTTAATCTATTGCCGTATTTTCTTTTAATCGGCCATAAAAGACGTCTAGCTTTATCCAAGTTTGTGTTATCAGGCCAAGAATCTTGAGGTGAAAATCTATGTGATCCAACATTAGGTCTTCCGTCGAATTCTCTGTAAGTTCCAACCTGGTGCCATGTTAGTCTCACCATTAACCCACTGTAAGTTCCAAGATCTGCTGGCCACCACTCTTGACTGTCTGTCATCAACTTTAATAAATCTTTTTTTAAAGCTTTAAAATTTAATTTTTTAACTTCTTTTTTATAATTATATCCTGGAAGTGGATTCGTTTTTGTATCGTGTTGATGCAAAATATCTAAATTTATACTATTGGGCCAAAGTCTAGCAGTGTTAGACTCTCCAGCTTTTGTAACACCACCGTGCATGACTGGACATTTGCCATTGTTACTTTTTTTATAATCTACACTCATATTTCTAGTTTATAATTATTCTAAAGTGAAAAACAAGCGACAAACTGTCAATTTTTCAAATTTATAAATACCTCAACATTCTTAATTTTTTTACCATTTGGTGCTTTAGGAATTTTTTGAATAATTATATCGTTTGCATCGATGTCTATTAATTCTGCCGTTTCACTATCATAAAAATGGTGATGGTTTGAAACATTGGTATCAAAATAAGTTCTGTTTCCTCTAACTTCAACTTCGCTTAAATGCCCGGCTGCTTTAAATGAGTGGACGCTATTATAAATTGTAGCTAACGAAATTTTAGAAGTTGATTTTTTTGTTAAAAGTTTGTTTAAACTTTCAACTGTAAAATGAAATGTTTTTTCTCTTTCAAATAAAAATTTGGCTATTTCAACTCTTTGTTTAGTTGGTCTTAATCCGGAGGATCTTAATTTTTTTAAAATGTCTATTTTTTTCACGTTTTAGTTCACTTTTTAATCTACTTTAAAATCATTCTAAATAGAAAATATATATGAAACTTTTGCTAAATCAAGTAAAACAATTCTTAATCATGCGAAAAAACAGTTACGATTACGATGAGTTAATTTCGTGCGGAGAGGGAAAACTATTTGGTGAAGGAAATGCCAAGCTGCCACTACCTCCAATGCTGATGTTTGATAGAATTACAGAAATCAAAAAAGATGCAGGTGAATTTAAAAAAGGTTTTATTAAAGCCGAGCTTGATATTAAGGACAACCTATGGTTTTTTGATTGTCATTTTAAAAAAGACCCAGTTATGCCGGGTTGTCTTGGCTTAGATGCTATGTGGCAGTTAGTTGGGTTTTATTTGGGCTGGATTGGTGAACCAGGAAAGGGTAGAGCTTTAGGAGTAAATTCTGTAAAATTCACAGGTGAAGTGTTAAGAAGTATTAAAATGGCGACTTACGAAATAAATATGAAAAGAATTTTAAAAAAAGAAGGTACTGCTGTTGGATTAGCTAATGGAATTTTAAGTGCAGATGGTAAAATAATTTACACTGCGGAAAATCTTAAGGTAGGGTTATTCAAATCATGAAAAGAGTTGTAGTTACTGGAATAGGGGTAGTTTCTTGTTTAGGAAATAATCAGGATGAAGTTTACAAGTCATTATTAAATGCAAAATCAGGGATTACATTTTCTGAGGAATACAAGGAATACAATTTAAAAAGCCATGTTCATGGGAAACCAAACATTAAACTAGACGATCATGTGGACAGAAAATTTATAAGGTTTATGGGGCCAGGGTCTGCTTATAATTACGTTTCAATGAATGAGGCTGTAAAAGACTCTGGACTTGAAGAAAAAGATGTAAGCAATGTAACAACTGGGATGATTATGGGATCAGGAGGTCCTTCAATAGAAAATGTGATATTAGCAGCAGATAAAACCAGAGAAAAAAGTCCAAAAAGGATGGGGCCTTTTGTAGTACCACGAACAATGTCGAGTACTGCCTCAGCAACTCTTGCTGTTCCATTTAAAATTAAAGGTGTAAATTATACTATTAGTTCCGCTTGTGCTACGAGTGGACATTGTATTGGGAATGCAATGGAATTAATTCAATTAGGAAAACAAAAAATAATTTTTGCAGGTGGAAGTGATGAAGTTCATTTTGCAATGACTGCAATGTTTGATGCCATGACGGCTCTTTCTTCAAAATATAATGATACTCCTGAAAAAGCATCTAGACCCTATGATAAAACTAGAGATGGTTTTGTTATTTCTGGTGGAGGTGGAGTTTTAGTTTTGGAGGAATATGAGCATGCAAAATCGAGAGGTGCAAAAATTTACGCAGAACTAACAGGATATGGTGCAACATCTGATGGCTATGACATGGTAGCCCCATCCGGGGAAGGAGCAGTTAGATGTATGAAGATGGCTTTAAGCACTGCAAAGAATAAAATTGATTATATTAACACTCATGGCACTTCCACACCTGTGGGAGATATAACAGAACTTAAAGCTGTAGGAGAAGTGTTCGGTGAAAACAAACCTAAAATTAGTTCGACAAAATCTCTTGCTGGACATTCTCTAGGAGCCACATCAGTTCATGAGGCTATTTACAGTATAATTATGATGAAAAATAATTTCATAGCAGCATCAGCTAATATTACTGATATGGATGATGAGGCAAAAAAATATCCAATAATAACAAAAGTTGAAAAAAACGTGAACTTAAATACTATAATGTCAAATAGTTTTGGTTTTGGTGGAACTAATGCTACTTTAGTTTTTGAAAAGGTTAAATAATGAGCCTAATGAAAGGAAAAAAAGGTCTAATAATGGGTGTTGCAAACGAACGCTCAATAGCTTGGGGCATATCTCAAAAACTTGCAGAGTCTGGTGCGGAGTTAGCTTTTACATACTTAGGTGATGCTCTAAAAAAAAGAGTTTTACCTTTAGCAGAAAAGTTAAATTCTAATGTAACTTTCAGCTGTGACGTGGAAAAAAAAGAGGAAGTTATTAAGCTTTTTGAGGATGTTAAATCAAAGTGGGGAGAAATAGACTTTGTAGTGCATGCAGTAGCTTTTTCTGATAAAACAGAATTATCTGGCGAGTATTTAAATACCACAAGAGAAAATTTTCTAAGGAGCATGCTTATCTCTTGTTTTTCTTTCACTGAGGTATCTAAGGAAGCTGCAAAGATAATGAAAAATGGGGGGAGTCTTCTCACTCTTACTTACGAGTCTACAAAAGCAATACCAAATTACAATGTAATGGGAGTTTGTAAGTCTGCATTAGAGGCCAGTGTAAAATATTTAGCTAGAGATCTTGGTAAAAATAAAATTAGAGTAAACGCAATCAGTGCGGGTCCTATTAAAACCTTAGCAGCTTCCGCGATAGGAGATGCAAAATTTTTATATAAATGGAATGAAGATCATTCATTTTTGAAGAGGAACGTTGATATTCACGATGTTGGTAATTCTGCATTATACCTATTAAGTAATTTAGCTGCAGGAGTGACTGGTGAAATTCATTATGTAGATGCTGGATATAACAAAGTAGGAATGCCTGATCCTAAAAATATGACTTAAGCAGAAGCTTGTTTCATTGATAGTTTTACTTTCCCTCTATCAAAACCGACAACTTTTACAGAAACTTCATCGCCTTCTTTTACTACGTCACCAACTTTTGCAACACGTTTTTCTGCTAATTCAGAGATATGTACAAGACCGTCCTGCTTTCCTAAAAAGTTAACGAAAGCTCCAAATTCCATAATTTTTACTACTTTTCCTTTATAAATTTTACCCATCTCAGGCTTAGCGATCAAATTTTTAATAAAATCGATAGCTTTATTTCTAGAAGTTTCATCTGGAGCTGCAACAGTTACTTCTCCTGTATCCTTTACGTCAACTTTTGCTCCTGAAGTCTCAACAATTTCCCTTATTGTTGCGCCACCTTTTCCTATGACCGTTGCAATATCTTTTTTGTCAACTTTTATTGTTTCCATTTTAGGTGTATGTTTAGAGAATTCTTTTCTTGAAGTTTTAATAGCTTTATTCATTTCTTGCAAAATATGTTCTCTTCCACCTTTGGCTTGCTGTAAAGCCTTTTCCATAATTTCAAATGTAATACCTGTTATTTTGATATCCATTTGGAGTGAAGTAATACCATTTTTTGTACCTGCAACTTTAAAATCCATATCTCCAAGATGATCTTCGTCTCCTAAAATATCTGAGAGCACTGAAAAGTCTTCTCCTTCTTTAATTAATCCCATTGCAATTCCGGCAACTGGTTCTTTAATTGGAACGCCAGCATCCATTAATGATAATGAAGTTCCACAAACTGTTGCCATCGATGAAGATCCGTTAGACTCTGTTACTTCTGAAACTACTCTTAATGTATAAGGAAAATTTTCTTTTTTTGGCAAAGATGAGTTGATTGCTCTCCAAGCAAGTTTTCCATGTCCGATTTCTCTTCTACCTGTGCCTATCCTCCCACATTCCCCTACTGAAAATGGAGGAAAATTATAATGTAACATAAAACTTGATCTTTGCATGCCTTCTAAGCTTTCTAATCTTTGTTCGTCATCTGTCATTCCAAGCGTTGTAACTACTAGTGCTTGTGTTTCACCTCTTGTAAAAATAGCAGATCCATGAGTTCTCGGTAATATACCAACTTCGCAATTAATCTGTCTCACGTCAGCTAAACCTCTTCCATCGATTCTTTTCTTTTCTTTGAGTATTGCAGTTCTTACTATATCTTTTTCTAAAGATTTAAGCTGACTCATAACTTGATTTTCAGTTATGGTCTCGTCTTCAGCAAACAATTCTTTACATTGACTCTCTATTTCAGAAATAGCTGTAGATCTTTTTTTCTTATCTATTTCTTTAAAAGCACTTCTTAATCCATTTTCAAATTTATCAGCAATCTTTTTTTTAATTTCAGAGTGATCTACCTCTTCGACTACCCATTTAGGTTTACCTGCTTTTTTTACTAATTTTTCAATAGCTTCAATAATTGGTAAAAAATTTTCGTGCCCAAACTTTACTGCATCTAACATTATTTTTTCAGATAATCCTGATGTTTCAGACTCTACCATAAGAACTGCGTCTTTGGTCCCAGCAACAACCAGGTCTAGCTCTGATGATTTTAATTCTTCTATCGACGGATTTAATAAATATTTTCCATCTTTGTACCCAACTCTGCTGGCGGCTATTGGCCCCATAAATGGCAAGCCCGATATTGCTAAAGCTGCTGAGGAAGCTATTATTGATAAGATATCTGGTTGATTTTCACTATCATAAGATAAAACAGTTGGGAGTAATTGTACCTCATTCATAAAACTAGATGGAAATAAAGGTCTTATAGGTCTATCGATTAGTCTAGAGATTAAAGTCTCTGCTTCAGTAGGTCTTGCTTCCCTTTTAAAGTAACCGCCTGGTATCTTGCCTGCTGCATAATATTTTTCTTGATAGTTTACTGATAATGGAAAATAGTCTTGACCTTCTGCTACTTTCTTAGCTCCAACTGCAGTTGCAATTACAACAGTTTCACCTAAAGAAGCAATAATAGCGCCATCTGCTTGACGAGCTACTTTACCTGTCTCCAAAGTCAACTTTTTACCATTAACTTCTATTTCCTCTTTAAAAATTTTAAACATTATTTCCTTAAATTGAGTTGTTTGATTACTTTCAGATAAGACTCAGAATTACTTTTTTTCAGATAAGATAGAAGTTTTTTTCTTTTATTTACTGATTTTGTTAAACCTAAAGTAGAGTGTTTGTCTTTTTTAAATTTCTTAAAATGTTCTGACAATTTAGTTATTTTGTCAGTTAAAAGTCCAATTTGAATTTCTGTAGATCCTACGTCTTTTGGATGTGTCGCCAAGGATTTAATTATATCTCTTTTTTTCTTTATCATAATCTTTATTTTTTTTTATAATTTTCTCAATCTTTTCAGCATATTCAAAAGAGTTATCTTCAACAAATGTGAGTTTAGGAAGAAACTTAATATCTAGCCTTTTAGACAAAGCTTTTCTAACAAGATGATTGTATTCCGTCAAGATTTTTACTGTTTGCTCTGTATCATTGCCTCCTAACGGAATTACGTAAACTCGTGCTGTTTTGAGGTCTGGAGTCATTCTTACTTCGGTTACTGTAATTAATTTAGAGTTAATCGAGGGAATTTTTGCCTCATTTCTTATGAAAAGCTCGCCTAAATTTTGTTTTACAAGTTCTCCAACTCTCAACTGCCTCTGGCTGAAGCTTTTATTAGATGTATTGTGACCCATTATATTGACCTTTTTATTTCCTCTGACAAGAATGACTCTATTACATCTTTTTCTTTAAAATCTACAAAATCTTTCAAACTTATTCCACACTCTAATCCAGTATTAACCTCTTTTACTTGATTTTTTTCTCGAAATAACGAGGATATTTCTCCAGTATAAACTACAGACCCATCTCTAATTATTCTTGCTTTTGATTTACTTTTTATTTCACCATTAATAACTTTTGAGCCAGCAATTTTTCCAGCTCCTGAAACTTTAAATATTTTTTGAATTTCTGCACTACCTAGAATAGTTTCTTTGATGTCTGGTTCAAGAAGACCAGACAGAGATTTTTGTACATAATCAATAGCTTCATAAATAATATTAAAAAACTTAATATCTATTTTTTGTTCTTCAGCTAATTTCTTTGCTTCTCTGTTCGGTTTTACATTAAATCCAATCAAAATAGCATTGGATGCTTTAGCTAAAGATACATCGGTCTCATTTATCAAACCTATATCAGACAAAAGTATATTAGCTTGTACTTCATTGTGACTGATTTTATCTATTGCCATTTTTAATGCCTCGCTAGAACCTTGAACATCTGACTTGATTATTATATTTAATTCATCTTTACCGCTTGAATTTTCAAATAAAGCAGTTTTGTCTTTCACAAAAATATTATTTTTTACACTTACATTTTTTTTAAATTCAAACATTTTTTTTGCTTCATCTTCACTGTTAGTGACTGAAAATACCGCTCCAGCGTGAACAGAAGCGTTCATCCCTAAGATTTCAACAGGCATTGAGGGAAGAGCCTCATTTATTATTTTACCATCATGGTTTATCATCGCTCTAACCTTTCCCCAGGTATTGCCACAAATAAAGTAATCGCCTTTGCTGAGTTTTCCATTACTAATTAAAATAGTAGAAACAGGTCCTTTACCTTTATCTATTTTTGACTCTATTACAACACCTCTCGCCTGATCACTGTAAGAAGCTTTCAAATCTAAAATTTCAGATTGAAGTAAAATTGCCTCTTTGAGTTTTTCAAGATTAATTTTTTTAAGAGCTGAAACTTCTACAAATAGTGTATCTCCACTTAAGTCTTCGGCAATCAATTCGTATTGCATCATTTCATTTTTAATTTTGCTGATATTTTTTTCAGGTAAATCACATTTATTAATAGCTACAATTATAGGAACTTTGGCAGCTTTAGCATGCTTAATTGCTTCAATAGTTTGAGGTTTTATTCCATCATCTGAAGCCACTACCAAAACAATTATATCAGTTATTTTAGAGCCTCTTGCTCGCATTTCAGTAAACGCTGCGTGACCTGGTGTATCTATAAATGTTATTAAATTATTATTTTCATCTTTAACCTGATATGCTCCAATATGTTGGGTTATCCCTCCATGCTCTCCAGAAACAACATTAGAGTTTCTTAAAGCATCAAGTAAAGATGTTTTACCGTGGTCGACATGGCCCATAATAGTTACTACCGGAGGTCTACTTCTTACATCTCCCCCGAAACTTTCTTTAATTTTTTCTGTTTCGATAGATATTTTTTCCTCTAATATTGGTTTATGACCAAATTCTTTTACAATGTATTCAGCGGTATCTTTATCTATATTATGATTAATTGTAGCTACTACTTTCATATTAAATAAAAACTTTATTATTTCACTAGATTTCTCAGCCATTCGATTTGAAAGTTCTTGGATTGTAATTTGCTCAGGGATTTTTACCTCTCTTATAACTTTTTTAAATTCTTTTTTTTCCTCATTTTCAGGTTTACTTTTCTTTTCTTTAAGCCTTGCCCTTTTTACTGAGGCTAGACTTCTTTGTTTAATCTCAATTTCTTCAACATTTAAAGCTCTTGAAACAGTCAGCTTAAAGTCTCGTTTATCCACTGGACCTTTTAGCTTAAGTTTGCTCTTAGTTGCTATTTTGTTGTCCTTATCTTTTTTGATAAATTCTTTTGTAGCTTGTTGCTCAACAAACTTTCGAGCAAAGTTTTTTTTCCTAATATCCTGACCCAAACTTGGATTTCCTGGATTTGATCTATTAAACGGCTTTGGTCTGAAAGGTTTCTTTTTCTCTATAGAATATGATTTTTTTCCTGCAGAAGTTAATGTCTCTTTATCGATTTTTTTTGTGAGGTTCGTAGAAATAGTAAGTGTTTTTTTTTTGTCTTTTTCCATAACATTATTTGTAGACAATTTCTCTTGCTGACATAATAAGATCGTCAGCTTCCTTTCTAGATAAAGAAAACTCCTCTAGATAACCTTCAATTCTTATTTTTCTTCCTTTTACTTCGTCAAAACCACCGATTAGCTCATCTGATGATAGATCAGCAAAATCAGTCAGTTTTTTAATATTCTTTTGTCCTAATATAACAAGCATACCTTGGGTCATCCCCTTTAGATTAATTAATTTATCTTCAACACCTAATTCTTTGAGTTTCAATGCTACTGCTTCTCTCTCTTTTACTAGTGTTTCTTTTGATCTTTTGATAAGTTCTTTTGCAGTTTCATTATCTATAGCGTCAATCTTAGATATGTTTTCAGAATCTGATTGTGCTATTTCCTCAATAGAGTTAAAGCCCTCTGAAACTAAAAGTTGGCCTAGCGTTTCATCTACTTCTAAATTTTTTATTAAACTTTCTGTTCTTTCTTTAAATTCTGCTTGCCTTCGTTCTGAGTCCTCTTTGTCAGTTAAAATATCTATTTCGTAATTAGTAAGTTTAGAAGCTAACCTTACATTTTGACCTCTTCTGCCAATCGCTTTACTTAAATTTTCTTCAGTTAAAATTATATCTATTCTTTTATTTTCTTGGTCAATCAACACTCTTTGTATTTCAGCTGGAGAGAGCGACTCAGAAATTAAAGTAGGAAGATCCTCTGTCCATTTAATTATATCTATTTTTTCACCATGTAATTCATTCACAATAGTTTGAACTCTACTTCCTCGCATTCCAACACAAGCACCAACTGGATCGATGGATGAGTCTTGAGAGTGTACACATATTTTAGCTCTACTTCCTGGGTCCCTTGCTACAGATTTAATTTCTATTGTTCCTTCATATATTTCGGGAACCTCCTGAAAAAAAAGTCTTGCTAAAAACTGTGGGTGAGCTCTTGATAAAAATATTTGGTGACCTTTTATTTCTTTTTTTACCTCATAACAATATGCTTTAACTCTATCACCTGTTTTTAAAATTTCTCTAGGTATAAGCTCATCTTTTTTAATCACACCCTCTGCTTTTCCTAGATCGACTATTACATTTCCGTACTCAAGTCTTTTAATTATACCGCTTAATATTTGTCCTTGTTTATCTATAAAATCTTGATATTGCCTGTTTTTCTCTGCTTCTTTTACTCTGCTACTTATAACTTGTTTAGCGCTTTGCGCAGCTATACGACCAAAATCAATTTGTGGCAATTCCTCATAAATTTTTTCTCCAACTTTCAAATTGACAGTATTTTGATTAATTTTTTTAGCTTGAGTTAATGTAATCTCTCTAGATGAGTCTTCAACTTTATCTACTATCTCGAGTACCTTTTGGATTTTAATATCACCTGTTTCTCTATCAATAGAAACCTCTATATTGTTATCATTTCCAAATTTGGTTAAGGCTGCTTTTTGAATAGCACTTTCCATTGAACCTATTACGAGTTCTTTATCTATTGATTTTTCGTTTGCAACTGCCTCGACTATTCTTAATAATTCTAGTTTATCCAGTCCTCTATTTAACATTTTTATAGCTCCTAAAAAAAAATGGGCTAGTGCCCATTTTGAAATTATTCAAACTTTGTAATTTTTTAAAAGAAAATTAAGGTTTTTTCAAGATCACAATTTAAATAAATCAATTTTATCGATTTTTTCCCAACTAAATTCACCTTTATTTGTTGGTTTTCTGCCGAAATGTCCATAAGCTGAGGTCTTTTCATAAATTGGATTATTTAATTTTAACATTTCCCTAATTCCTCTTGGAGAAAGATCAAAATTTTCCTTTATAATTTTTTTTATTATTTCTTGTTTTTCGGTATCACCGTCATCTAATTTCAGATAAATGGAAAGTGGTTTTGATACTCCTATAGCATAGGCAAGTTGGATTAAACATTTTTCTGAAGCGCCAGATGCAACAATATTTTTAGCCAAATACCTGGCTGCATAAGCAGCTGACCTGTCCACTTTTGTTGGATCTTTGCCTGAAAAAGCGCCACCACCATGAGGAGCTGCTCCTCCATAAGTATCTACAATAATCTTTCTTCCTGTCAGTCCAGTGTCACCATCGGGACCTCCGATAATAAATTGTCCTGTTGGATTAATATATATTTCTTCAGACTTAAGATCTTTTAGGTAATTTTCAGGAATAGATTTTTTAATATAAGGTATAATGAGATCTCTTACTTTTTCTTGATTAATATCTTTAGAATGTTGAGTTGAGATTACCACTGATGTGACTTTTGTTGGTTTTCCATTTTCATAAAACATAGTAACTTGACTTTTTGAGTCAGGTTCTATCCCTTTTAAAATTCCACTTTTTCTGTCTTTTGCCATTAACATTAAAATTTTATGTGAAAAATGAATTGGTGCTGGCATTAGATCTTCTGTTTCTTTACATGCGTATCCAAACATAATACCTTGATCACCAGCTCCCTCGTCTTTGTTATCCTTGGAGTCCACTCCCATAGCAATATCGCTAGATTGCTCATGTAAAAAAGTTTCTATATCAGCAGTTTTCCAGCTGAACCCTTTTTGGTCATAACCGATATCTTTTATACAGTCTCTTACTTTGCTAATTAATTCCTCTTTTTCAATCTTAGGTCCTCTGATTTCTCCTGCGAGAACAACCTTGTTCGTAGTGGTAAGAGTTTCACATGCTACCCTAGAAACTGGATCTTTAGATAAGTAACTATCAACGACCATATCAGATATTCTGTCGCAAACTTTATCTGGATGTCCCTCGGAAACTGACTCGCTTGTAAATAGATATTTATCTTTTGACATTTTTTTTGTAAATTACTACGAACAAGCAATATGTAAATAAAAGTATAAAAAAGATCAAATCATTTTTATTTTTTTTATTTGATTTAATTAAAGGTACTTCTAGCTCTATATTTCCAGTTTCATTGATATTTAATTTTTTTATAACTTCACCTTTATTATTAATAATTGCACTTACCCCTTTATTCGCAGATCTTATAAGATAAGAATTTTGCTCTATTGCTCTAAAAATAGCTTTGGAAAAATGTTGATAGGGACCAATAGTTTTTCCAAACCATCCATCTTCTGACACATTAATAATCAAATTCGTATCTACATTGGATTTTTGTGTTAAACTTGGAAAAATAATTTCATAGCATATTAATGGCAAAATATTCATAGGTTTTATTTCTAGATTATCTTGAATACCGCCTTCAAGAAATGAACCTTGTCCCTCTGTAATTTTCTTAAAGCCTAATTTATTAAAAAAATTTTCAAATGGAAGAAATTCCCCAAAAGGAACAAGCTTTATTTTCTTGTATTCTTTTTGAATTTCAAAATTATTATCAACTATCACTAAACTATTAAAGGTCCCAGTTTTATCCTGGTTTAATCTATTTATTCCAAATACAATTAAATGATTTTTTTTGAAATTACTGAAAAGTTCTTTAAATTTTTCAACTTGAGAATAATTATATCCGCTAAAAACACCCTCCGGCCAAACAAAAAGTGTTTTCAAATTATCGGCTGGATCGCTGTATCGAATAAGTTTTTCTAATCTTTCTTTTATCTCAATTTCTGAAATACCATAATCGATTTTAAAATTTGGAGAAATTACTTTGATATTTACTTTATTTTCAACACTATTCACTAGTTTTTTATTTTGGTTGATATTATGGTTACCGTAAATATACAAAGTTATAAGAGTTAAGGGGATAAATAGAAATAATAAAATTTTTTTATTTAAGTTTATTTTAAAAAAAAAAACCGAAGGAATTAAAAACAAAGTAATACAAAGTAAATTAAAAGCAAAAAGACCAATATAGTTTAGTAGTTGTAATATTTCAGAGGTCCAGGAGAAACTGTAAGCCCAAAGGTTCCAAGGAAAACCACTTAAGATTTTTGCTCTCATGAAATCAGAAAAAGCAAGGCCAATTGATAATAAAAAAATTGAAGAAAAGTTAGAATTTATTAACGGCCCTAATGTTAATGTAATAATTGAGAAAAATAAACTTAAAAAAAGAGGAATCAATATCAAAGCAAACGGAATTAAAATTTTGAAGCTTTCGTCAAAAGTAAGTGAGAACGTTATCCAGTGTATGCCGCTTAAGTAAAATCCAAATCCAAAAGTTGTACCAAATATAAATAAATTTTTTTTATAGGGTTTTTTTCTATATTTGCTTTTTGATTTTTTTTTTATAAACAAAATAAAATAAAAAAATATTGGAAGAATTAGAAAATTGATAATTGTTAAATTAAAAGGCTGAAAAGAAAAAACTGTCAATGAACCACTAAGAAAAGGAATTAAATATAAAATTAAGAAACGATTGTTTAAATATTTTTCCATTTAAAGAAGATAAGACAAAAGTTTTTTTTCAATTTTTTGCATTTTAAAAAAATCTCTGTCTCTTTTATGATCATGCCCAAATAAGTGAACTAATCCGTGTATCCAAAGCTTATCAAATTCAAATTTAAATTTTTTTATATTTGAACCATAATTAATTTTATTAAAATTGATTATTATATCTCCTAAATAAATTTCTTTTTCTCTATTAAGTTTATTCATTAATATTTTTTTAGAGTAAAATGGAAAAGACAATACATCAGTTGATGCATTTTTATTTCTAAATTTTTTGTTTAACTTTTTTATTTGATTATTTCCAGATAACAAAAGAGTACAAAAAATCTTTTTATCTTTAAAAGTTTTATTTTTTTTATTTAATTCTTTAATTTTTTTCTCAATATAGATATTTGGATTTTTAAGAAAATTTTTCCATTTAATATTATTTGTAATTACATTAATTATTATCATCAGTGCTTTTATTTTGATAAGCTCTAATAATTTTTGAGACTAAAGGGTGTCTTACAACATCTTTATCGTCAAATTCTATAATCTTAATTTCTTTTAAGTTTTTTAAGATTTCTTGTGATTTAATTAAACCAGACTGTGACTTATTAATTAAATCAATTTGTGATGGATCGCCATTAACTATAAGTTTCGAATTTTCGCCAATTCTTGTTAAAAACATTTTTATTTGTGTTTCTGTGGCATTTTGAGCTTCGTCGAGTATCGCAAAACAATTTTTCAGAGTTCTACCTCTCATAAATGCCAACGGAGCGATTTCGATTTCACCAGATGCTATTTTTTTATCAATTTTATCAGCTCCAAAAAGTTCATATAGAGCGTCATATAATGGTCTTAGATATGGATCAACTTTTTCTTTCATGTCACCAGGTAAAAAACCAAGTTTTTCCCCTGCCTCTACAGCAGGCCTAGATAGAATTACTCTATCTATTTTTTTCTCCATTAGTAAAGTAACACCAACTGAAACTGCTAAGAAACTTTTACCAGTCCCAGCAGGTCCTAAAGATATAATAATATTATTTTCTTTTAATGCTTTAATATAATCCGATTGCTTATTAGAGCGAGCTATCACTGATTTTCTTGGTGTTCTAATCAATTGATTTAATGACTTTATTTTTGAGTCACTTATATTTATATTTTCTTTCACGGCTGAAATTATATCATCTTTCTCAATTATTTTGGTGAGAGAATATTTGTTAATTAAAAATTTTATTGCCTCACAAAAAGCATTTATATCCTCTTTTTTACCTTTGCATGTAATTGAGTTTCCCCTAAAAAAAACATCAGTATTTGTTGATTTAGATAAATCTTTAATATTTTGGTCAAATTGTCCAACTATAGACATGAGCATTTCATTATCATTAATTTGAATGTTGATTGTTTCCTTATCAATTTTTTTTATATTGATGTTTTGGTCTATTGTACTAACTTCTGACATTTTATGCTGCAACAGTTTGGTTATCTACTTCACTTACAATTTTACCTTTAAAGCTATTTTGATTTCCGTCAATTATTTTTACTCTTTTTATATTACCTTTTAAATCTTTTTTACTTTCCACAACTACTGCATTAAAATATTCATCTCTTCCAAAAAAATTTTCTCCATTTTTTATTCTGTTTTCAAATAAAACAGTTGATTTATTATTAAATATGTTTTGCCTATAATCTAATTTAATTTTTTCTGAAATCTCTTGGAAAATAATCAAACGTTCTTTTGCTACACTTGATTCGGTCTGTTTCATCTCAAACGCTGGGGTGCCAGGTCTTGCGCTGAACATAAAAGAATAAGAATTTATATACTTTACTTTTCTGAGTAGATTAAGTGTATCCCGAAAATCTTGTTCTGTTTCTCCAGGATATCCAATTATAAAGTCACTGGAAAATTTTATTAATGGGTTTGCTTTTAAGATTTTATCAATTAAATTTAGGTAATTCTCGACGGTATGCTTTCTATTCATAGCTTTTAAAATTTTATTTGATCCACTTTGTACTGGTAGATGTATTAAAGGCATAAGTTTTTTTGAACTCGCGTGCGCTTCTATTAAGTCTTCGGAAAAATCTACTGGGTGTGATGTTGTATATCTTATCCTATCAATTTTTTTTATTTTTTCAATTTCTCTAATTAAATTTGAAAGCTTTTTGCCCTCAAAGTTATACGCATTTACATTTTGTCCTAAAAGTGTAATTTCTTTAACACCATTATTTGCTAAATCGTTACTTTCGCTAATAATTTCATCGAAAGATCTAGAAAACTCAGCTCCCCTAGTATAAGGCACAACACAAAAGTTGCAAAATTTATCGCATCCTTCTTGAATGGTTAAAAATGAAGATACATTACTATTAGAGTTTTTATTCTGATTCAGTTTATCAAATTTATCAATTGTATTAAAATCAGTAAAATTTAATTTTATCTTATCTTTTTCTATTTTTAGTAATGTCTCGTTAAATTTATGATATGACTGCGGACCAATAACAGCATCAATATATTTCTCTTTTTCTAAAATTAAATCTCCTTCTGCTTGGGCCACACAACCAGTTATAATAACTATAGGTTTTTTTTTATTTCTAAACTTTTTTTTTATTCTTCCAACATGATGATAAACTTTATCTGTTGCTTTTTCTCTTATGTGACAAGTATTTAAGACATGACAATCTGCTTGTTCTACATTTTCAGTTTTTTTATAACCAATAGCTTCAACAAAATCATAGATACGCTTGCTGTCGTATTCGTTCATTTGACAACCAAAAGTTTTTATGAAGATTTTTTTTTCCAATTTATTTTTTTATTTTTGATCCATAAAGTTCTAATTTATGATCAACGAGATTGTAACCCAATTTTTTTGCGATTTTTTTCTGTAGTTCTTCAATATCCTTGTCAACAAATTCTACGATTTCACCACTATTTATATCTATTAAATGATTGTGATCATCATTAATTTCGTAACGGGCCTTGCCGGCTTTAAAATCATGTTTGACTAAAATTCCTGCTTCTTCAAATAGTTTTACAGTTCTATAAACAGTAGCTATGCTTATTTTATCATCTATTGAGGTAACTCTTTTATGAAGCTCGTCAACATCTGGATGATCTTTTGATCCATATACCTCTTTGGACTCTGACAGCACTTTTGCTATTACTTTTCTCTGATCAGTGAGCCTAACGCCTTTTTGCTTACATTTTTCTTCAATAATACTCATATCTTAATTTAACTTAAATAGATGGGCTTAATCAATTTTTTTTCTATTAAATTCTTTTTCAATAAATTTTCAATATTAGATTGATTAAATTCACTTAAATCAGTGTTTTTATAACCATATAATCTAATATTTTTAGATATTTCTAAGCCTTTTGCCACCGCTAATGATATTCTGATACCTGAAAAACTTCCAGGGCCTTGATTTACTATAACGCTAAAATTTTTGTCTAATTTTATACTATGTGATTTTAAAAATTTATAAATAACTGAAACTAACCGTTCATTTTTTTTTTGGAAATTATAAACAAAAAAATCTTTATTTATTCTCAATCCTAATTTATCATCCTTGCCAATGAATTTTATAATTAAAAAATTTTTAATCATAATATTACTTATTATATCTTTTCAGACTTATTCTTCAAAGTTATTTACGGCGACTGAACTTCGTTTTGATGATTTTGGTCTTATTTCTATTATGTATCATAGATTTGATGAAGAAAAATATCCATCAACAAATATTCAGCTTGCAGTTTTCAAAGAACAACTTGAAATTATAGACCAAGAGGGCATAAAATTTATTCATCCAAAGGATTTCGAGAAAAGTCTTTCTGAAAATAAAAATGAAAGAAAAGTTCTATTAACAATTGATGATGGATTGTCCTCTTTTTATGAAAATGCATGGCCTATTTTAAAAGAGAGGAAAATTCCTTTCATTTTATTTGTAAACACGAGAGAAGTAGGTGCTTATAACTATATGAATTGGGATCAAATTATTGAACTTCACAAAAACGAAAATGTAGAAATAGGAAATCACAGTCATTCTCACGAATACTTAGTAGAAGAAACACCAGAAAAAATTAAAATGGATATTATTACTTCTAGAGAGATTTTCAAAAAAAAATTGGGCAGAAATTCTAAGTTTTTTTCCTATCCTTTTGGAGAGTATAGCCTTGAGTTTAAAAAAATTATTTATGATCTTGGTTTTAAATATGCTTTTGGTCAACATTCTGGGGTGATTGATGAAACAAAAGACTTATTTGAATTACCTAGATATCCAATTAATCAAAAATATGGTGAAATAAAAAGATTCAAAACATTGATGAAGACTCTTCCTCTTAAATATAAAAGTATTACGCCTGAAGATAAATACTTATTGCAGTCAAAAAATCCACCTCTAGTGAAAATTGAATTCTACGAAAATATTAAAAATCTCAACCAGATTAATTGTTTTTCAAATGAGGGAAACCGATGGAGAAATTCACAAATTTCTTTTAAAGAAGCCAATATCTTAGAAATTTTAATCACTGAAAAATTTGTAGGTGAAAGAGGCAGAATAAACTGTTCCTTGAAAGAAAAAAATAACTACTGGAGATGGTTAGGAATTCAATATGTTATAAGTGAAAACAATTAAGAATTTAATTCTACTTGTTTAACTGAATTTACTAGTTTAACAGGTTCAAAATCTGACAATCTATTTTGCGTTATTATTTGATTTAATATCTTGGTGTATTCTGATCCAGTCTGCGCGTAATTTTTTAAAGTATCAGTTAAATCTAAGCCGGTGATATTCTTTTTTTTGTTTCTTAGACTTTTTCTTTTTTCTCTAAACTTAGAATAACTTTTGTGAGTATTTAAATTATTTTTATATGCCTTCACAGAAGCTCTTAGTATTGGAAACTTGAGTATTTTATGTTTTTTATTATCATCTCTTTTTAAGGGGGCTATCCCCTGTCCGTCCCAAGTCCACTGACCAAAAATTGCATTTCCCTCCAAAGCAAATCTAGATGTTCCCCATCCGCTTTCTTTTGCTGCTTGCGCTAACGCTATTGAAACGGGTATCATATCCATTCTCAACATTAATTGATCAAGATCTCCCTTTTTAACTTTATACTCTAATAATTTTTGTCTTAACCACTGTTTTTCTATATCTGAAGTAAATTTTTTCTCAGATAAAATTTTTAATTTTTTTCTATCGTCAAGAATTTTTTCATTTTCAGCCACAATAAGTGGTAAAACTATTTTTATAAATGTCTCTTTTTTTAGTTGTACACTTCTTAAATTATCTAAGTCTCTTGGAAATTGGGTAAAGTATATTGGTTTTACTAACTTTTCATTTCTTACTTTTCTTAAGTCATAATCAACGTCTTTAAAAAGTTGAATCACGGTTTCGGTCTTTAAATTAAGATCTGGTAGAATAACTTCTGTTACGTTTTTTTCTTTAACCTTTAATTCAGGTTTCTTAATTTCTTTCTTTGGTTTTACCTCAGGTTTTTTAGTCAGTTGTTTTGTTTGAGTTTCGGTTTTTTTTGTATCCTTTTTAATTATTGTTTCAGGTTTTTTTGTTTCTATCTTACTTTTTATAAGATCAAAATTTTTATATGTGTTAATACCTCCAATTACTAATGTTGTAACTCCAATAACTACGAAAAATCCTAAAATTACTTTTTTTGCACTTTTGTTATCAATTTGTTGATTATATATTGAATTAAATACGTCAGTAAAAAGGTTTCCAAAAAATGTTGCGACGGCTGTCCCTAATTTAGGAAGAACGTTTAAGAAATTGACACCGATATTGCCTGACATTCTCCATAAAGAGTTTATACCTCTATTAACTTTTCTAGTGGTATCGTGTTTGTAATTATCAACCTTTCTGAAAAATCTATTTTTGTCTTTTATCTTTTCTTCTCTATAGTCAGCTATATTGTTTCTAAACTTTGAAAAAGGTTTTGTAAAATTATCTTTGAAGAAGCTGCTTTTAAAGTCTTTTGGTATAATAATTTTATTTTTTTTAAGTATTAACTCTATTTGTCCAATAGTTAAATCTTTTCTACGTTTTGTATAATCTTGAATTTCTTTAACGTTATAAATATAGGCAAGCTCTAATAGTTTATCTCTGTAACTTAATTTTTTTTTCATGCTAAAATTATACTGCCTCCACAGAATTGACCTCTTTTACATAATGCTTTAAAAGATTCTGCACGCCCTGTTTCAAAGTCATTACCGAACTCGGACATCCCGAGCAACTACCTTGTAACTCGACTTTCACTACACCGTTTTCAAAAGATTTAAATTTAATATCTCCCCCGTCTCGAGCAACGGCAGGTCTTATTTTTGTATTTAAAACATCTATTATTTTGCTCACTGTATCATCTTTATTTTTTGTAGAAGTTCTACTTTCTGGTTCTTTAATATTCTTTAGAATTGGTTCATTATTGTTTTCAAAATAATCGTTTAGATGAGAAATGACCATTGGTTTCAATTCGGTCCAAGAAACTTCATCACTTTTCTTTACAGAAATGAAATTTTTAGATAAAAGTACAAGCTCAACTCCTCTAAAATCTAAAAGTTCTTTAATAAAATCATTTGACAAGTTTTTTTTGTTATTTTTCTGAAACTCCTCTGTCCCAGCCGCCGAAATAGTCTTTTCTGACAAGAACTTTAAAGAATTAGGATTTGGAGTGGCTTCAATTTGTATCATGGGAAATTTATATTATATCAGTCCTACTTTTTCACGTATATTTTTTAGGTTTTCCTCAGCGATTATATTGGCTTTTTCCTTACCTTTTTTCAAGATTTGCTCTAAGTGCGACTTATCGTTTAAAAGTTTTTTGATTTCTTTGCCAACAGGAGTAATCTCTTTCACCAAAAGTTCTGTTAAATTTTTTTTTAAGAAAGAGTAGTCTTTACCGGACATTTCGTTTAAAACTTTATCTAAGCTTATTTTAGAAATTTCCGAGTAAATATTTATCAAATTTAAAGCTTCAGGTTTTTTTTCTAAATTTTTCAAATTATCAGGTATTGGTTCAGAGTCTGATTTAGCTTTTTTAATTTTTTTATCTATATCGTCAGCACTGTCTTTCAAGTTAATTCTTGAGTAATCTGATTCTTCAGATTTACTCATCTTTTTTTTTCCATCTCTCAAACTCATTACTCTAGCTACGTTTTTAGAAATTAAAGGCTCTGGTAAAGGAAAAAAATCTTTACAATTAAAATCACTATTAAATTTTTGAGCTATATCTCTAGACAATTCTAAATGTTGTTTTTGATCTGCTCCAACTGGTACATGAGTTGCTTTATAGAGAAGAATATCTGCAGCCATTAAATTTGGATAAATATATAAACCAACACTTGCTTTTTCTTTATCTGAACCAGCTTTGTCTTTAAATTGTGTCATTCTATTTAACCACCCAATTCTTGAGGTGCAATTTAAAATCCATGCTAGCTCGGCGTGCCCAGAAACTGCAGATTGATTAAATATTATACTTCTATCTGGATTTAATCCAGTAGCAATAAAACTAGCTAAAGTTTCGAAGACATTTTCTCTTAGATCATTGGGCTTTTGAAAAACTGTAATGGCGTGTAAGTCAACTACGCAATAGATGCAATCCATCTCTTTTTGAAGGGAAACAAAGTTTTTTAGTGCTCCCAAATAGTTACCTAAATGCAAATTTCCTGTGGGTTGAACTCCAGAAAATACTAATTTTTTTTTACTCATTTAATTTGCTTTATAATTCCTAATTTTTAATAAACCTAACAAATTACAAGATAACAAATAAACAATTCCTGCGAAACCTATAATAATAAACAAATAAATTGACTTATAATTGTAATCGTAATCGAAATAACTAGCATATTTTTCGAGAGCGAGTAGTAATACTAATGACATAATTATTGTGGAAATTACAATTTTTAAAATATTTAAAAATAATTCCTTTTGTAATACTAAAAAGCTATTTTTTTTGAGTAAAAATAAATAAATAAAAACTCCTATCCACGTTGATATGGATGTAGCTATTGGAATGATTATAAATCCTAAAGAATTGAAGAAGCTTAAACTTATAATAACATTTAAAAAAACAATAAATGAAGAAATATAAAAAGGAATTTTTGTATTGTCCCTTGCAAAGAAAAAGTTAGCTAAGATTTTAATCAATGCAAAGGCTACAATACCATAACCAAAAAACATTAAAGCTGTTGAGGTTATTTTAACATCTTTTGAGCTAAAAGAACCATATCCAAATAGTCCGTTTATTATTTCTTGAGAAGCAATTATTAAACCTAAACTAGCTGGTAGAGAAAGTAATATAGATAGCATTAACGATTTATTTTGAAGATCACTAACCTTTTTAAAATTTTTTGTTTTAAATGCTTTTGAAAGAACTGGTAAAGAAACAGTGCCCACAGCTATGCCTGCTACAGCTAAGTTTATTTGATAAACTCTATCTGCATAATATAAGTATGAAACTGCACCAGACTGAAATGAGGCAATAATAGTTCCCACTAAAATATTTATTTGAGTAACTCCAGAAGAAAAAATACTCGGAATTAATTTTTTAAAAAAAAATTTCACTTTCCCGGTAAGTTTATAATTAAATCTTACTTTTGGTTTATAAAATTTAGTGGTCATATAGATTAAGAAAATTAACTGAACTATACCCGCTATAGTAACTCCAAAGGATAAAAACTTTGCAATATTTAAATTTTGAAAATATGAAATTAAAATACTAAAAATTAATACTAGATTTAAAATAATGGGTGCAGCAGCAGCTGCAGCAAATTTATTGTTAGAATTAAGTATTCCAGAAAAAAAAGATGATAAACTTACAAATAATAGAAAAGGGAAAGTTATCCTCGTTAATTCTACAGCCAGATTAAATTTTATTTCATCATTTATAAATCCTGGTGCAATCAAGTAAACTAAATATGGTGTAAATATCTCTGCTAATGTTACAATAAAAGTTAAAATTAGAAGCAATAAGCCAAATATGTCATTCGCAAAATTTTTTCCTTTTGTTTCACTTTCTATTTTTGCGGCTGTGTAACTGGGAATAAATGCTGCATTGAAGGTTCCTTCAGCAAATAGACGTCTGAAGGTATTAGGTAGCCTAAATGCAACGAAAAAAGCGTCAGCAAAGATTGATGCTCCTAGAAAAAAAGCTATCAAAATATCTCTAAGGTAGCCTAAAATTCTGCTGATTAGTGTATAAAAACTAAATATTGAGGTTGAAGAAAGCAGGTTCATAAATAATCTAAATTAGGCCATAAATTTATAGTGAATTAAATTTCTTTATATTACATACTCATAAGGATAAATGCCAAAAAAAACAGAAATTGATCATTATTCAGACAAAGAAGCACTTGATTTTCATATAAAAGGAAAGTCAGGCAAAATTGAGATAAATTCTAGCAAACCACTTACTACTAAAAGAGATCTTTCACTTGCATATTCTCCGGGAGTAGCTGCTCCAGTTAAAGAAATTGCTAAAAACCCTGAACTTGCTTATGACTACACAAGCAAAGGAAACCTAGTAGCTGTTATAAGTAATGGATCTGCAATTTTAGGACTAGGAAATCTTGGAGCATTAGCATCAAAACCGGTTATGGAAGGTAAATCAGTTTTATTCAAACGATTTGCAGATATTGACTCTATCGATATAGAAATAAATAACAAAGATCCTCAGGCTGTAATCGAAACCATCAAAAATATTGGAGGAACTTTTGGTGGAATAAACCTAGAGGACATTGCAGCACCAGATTGTTTTATAATCGAACAAAAATTAAAAGAACTTTTGGACATTCCGATATTCCACGACGATCAGCATGGCACCGCAATAATAACAACAGCTGCTTTGATAAATGCTTTAGATATATCAAAAAAACAAATTGATAATGTAAAAGTAGTGATTAATGGTGCAGGCGCATCAGCACAGGCCTGCGCTAATCTTTTTAAAAGTACTGGCGTAAAAAATAACAATATAATAATGTGTGATAGCAAAGGTGTAATTTTCAAAGGGCGACCTAATCTTGATCAATTTAAATCTGCTCATGCAATAGATACAAAATATAGGTCTTTAGAAGAAGCTATGGTTGGAGCAGATGTTTTTTTAGGTTTATCTGCTAAAGATGTAGTATCAAAAAAAATGATTAAATCCATGGCAGACAATCCAATTGTTTTTGCTTGTGCCAATCCAGATCCCGAGATCAAACCAGAGCTAATTCAAGAGGTAAGGTCGGACGCTATTATTGCTACAGGAAGGTCTGATTATCCAAATCAAGTAAACAACTTAATAGGATTTCCTTATATTTTTAGAGGAGCACTAGATGTAAGAGCAAAAGAAATTAATGAAGATATGAAAGTTGCTGCTGCAAATGCAATAGCTCTTTTAGCCAGAGAGAATGTACCCGACGAGGTTGTTTCAGCTTATGGTGGCGACAGACCAAGATACGGTAAAGATTATATTATACCGTCAACATTTGATCCAAGATTAATAAGCGTTATACCTGCGGCTGTCGCAGACGCCGCAATGAAAAGTGGAGTTGCTAGAAAAAATATTAAGGATATCGAAATTTACAAAGATCAGCTTACAAATAGACTTGATCCAACAATGTCTTTAATGCAAGGGATAAATGCAAAAGTTCGGAAAAATCCAAAAAGAGTTATTTTTGCCGAAGGAGAAGATGAAAACATGCTTAAAGCAGCTATTGAGTTTGGAAGAAACAAATTAGGAACTCCAATTTTAATAGGAGCAGAAAAAAGAATTAAAGAACAATTAAACAACATTGGTTTAGATAAAAATTATAAAATCGAAATAGTCAACTCTACTAATAAAGAAAAAAGGGAAAAATATGTAAAGCATCTTTATAAAAGATTACAAAGGGAAGGTCAGTTAGAACGTGATGTGGATCGTCTTGTTCGCAATGATCGAATTGCCTGGGGTGCTTCAATGATAGCTTGTAAAGATGCTGATGCTATGGTCACTGGTAATATAAGGCATTATGCAGCATCAATAGAAAAATTAAAAAAGGTCACAGATCCACGACCAGGAGAGGAAATATTTGGAATGACAATGATTACTCTTAAAGGAAAAACTATTTTGGTAGCTGATACTAATGTTCAGGATTTTCCTTCTGCTGAAAGGTTAGTAAAAGTTTCAAAATCATGTGTAAGAGTTGCCAGACTTTTTGGATTCGATCCTAAAGTAGCTTTTTTATCTCACTCAACATTTGGTAAGCCGATTTCAAAAAATACTAAACATGTTAGGGACGCTATAGAATTGCTTAAAAAAGAAAAAGTAGATTTTGATTTTGATGGAGAAATGCAGCCCGACGTCGCTTTAAATCCTGTTTATCAAGAAATTTATCCATTTTCCAAAATAGTTGGTAATGCAAATATTTTAATTATGCCCGCACTACACAGCGCAGCCATTTCCACAAAATTGATGAAGGTTTTTGGAGGTGGTAAATTAATCGGTCCTTTATTAATTGGACTGGGCTCTCCAATAGAAGTTGCTCCGTTAAGAGCAAGCACTTCAGAAATTTTGAATTTAGCTTCTATAGCTGCTTATTCATCTGATGTGATTGATTATTCGACTTAATTAAAGTTTGTTTCTACTCAATTCAGTCGCAAGATATATCGATGGATATATGTTATTTACATCATAAATCTTATTTGCCTCATTAATTACTTCTTTTCTCTCGTCAGCAGTCATAGCAATTCCAAAAATATAAATGTTCTTATTTATTGTTTCTAAGGTATAATTTCTTGCTTTTGTCTTCTTATTCAATATCAGTGAAGTTCTCAACTGGCTGGTTATCAAAATGTCTTTAGCCGTTGCTTTAAAATTAGTTTGATCTTTAATGATTATTGCATTTTTTACTGATCTAACTCCTTTTGTTTCCCAGGCCATCTTTGTAATCTTTATTTTTTCCTCTGGTTCATCAACTTTGCCTGATAAGAAAATATTTCCATCTCTTACTTCAGATTTGATTGATAGAAAATATTTCTTATCAGCTAGAGCCAATCTAGCTGACAAATTTTTTTGCATAATCGTGTCATCGATTTGCATTCCAATAGTTCTTGGATCAAAGGTAATATCAACTCCAGCGCCAAACCTTCCTAAAGTCGTTGAACAAGCCGTAATCAGTAATATCGCTAAAATACTAAAAAATTTTTTCATTTTTTAAACTTAAGCATAATTTATATATGGCTTTTTTGTTCAATTTTTCTTTTGCAAAAATTAGATCAACAGTGTCTTTTAAAGAATACTTCTTAAGATATTTTTTTGCTAAAAAGATTACATTTTTTTCGTTAATATTAATTTTTTTAAAACTGCTTTCTGAAATAACCAAAGTTAACTCACCTTTCAGCTTGTAATTAAGCACATTAAGTTTATCTATATCTTCTCTGAAAAAGGCTTCGTGAATTTTCGTCATTTCTTTTGCAATTAACAATTTTCTTCCAGCATAATAATCTTTAATTTTTTTTAAATAAAAGTTTATTTTTATTGCTGGTATAAAGAAAATCTGTGTATAAGTTTGCTTTGAAAGAGCAGAAAAGACCTTATCTAGCTCATTAATTGTTTTTGGCAAAAAACCGTAAAATATAAATTTATCATCAAAACCCGATGCGCTCAGTGCAGAAGTTATAGAGGAAACTCCAGGTATTGGTATAATCTTAATTTTATTTTCTACGCAAGCATTTAAAAGTACTTTTCCAGGATCAGATAGCAATGGCGTTCCTGCATCTGATATCAAAGACAAAATTTTGCCCCTATTAATGTGGCTTAATACACTGCTTATGTTTTTTTTTTCATTAAACTTATGATAAGAAATCAGCTTTTTTTTTATTTTAAGATGATTTAGTAATTTTAAAGAATGACGTGTGTCTTCGCAAAGGATGAAATCTGAATTTTTTAATACATCAATGGCTCGTAATGTTATATCGTCAAGGTTTCCAATAGGTGTTGAAACAATATATAAGCTATTAGTAGAAAAGTTCATAATATGAAAAAAATAATTTATATTTTCCTATATTACATAATATTATTTATTAATTCTAATCTTTTAAGTGACGAAAAAAATAACATACTCAAAGTAGGTCTCTTAGCTCCTTTAAGCGGTGAATATAAAGAGTTGGGAAACTCTTTAGTGTACTCTCTTCAATTAGCGCTTGATGAAATAAATGATGATAAAATATTTATAATTCCTAGAGACTCAGGTTTAAACAATAAAGAGATGCTCAACAATGCTATCAAAGATATTAGGTCACAAGGAGCAAATATTGTAATTGGACCTTTAAGCAATGATGAGTTTGAAGAGGTAAGAAAATATAACGATATGACTTTTATATCGCCATCAAATATTTTACCAGAGTTTTCAGATAACATAATTAGTATAGGGATTAGTCTTGAGTCCCAATTGTTAGCAATAAACAATTTTCTTAAAAAACAAAAAAAAAACAAAACAGTTATTATGTTTCCGAATAACCAATTTACAAATCTAATTGAAAAAAAAATTAAAAAACTTAAACTTAATAATTTTAGAATATTTAAATACAATCCTGATCCTCAAGTACTCACAGGGGAGATTGAAATTTTGACAAATTACTCTCAAAGGAAAAAAAATTTAGAATTAAGGAAAAAGATTTTTGAAGACAAGGAAGATGAACAGTCTATTAAAGAATTGGAGAAATTAGAACAACTATACACTTTAGGAAACGTAAATTTTGACTCTGTTATAATAATTGACTTTGGAAATAATCTAAAAAGTGTTTTAACTTCGTTAATTTACACTGATGTGAACGAAAAAAAAGTGTTATTTACAACTGTTAATCAATGGTTTGATAAAAGTATTTTTGTCGAGAATACGATCAAAACACTTTATTACCCCTCTATTGATTATAAAGAGTTCCAAAAATATAACAAAAAATATTTCAAAAAATTTAACTCATATCCTAGTGAAATAACAATACTAACATACGATGCTTTAGGTCTTATATACTATGCTTGGAAACAAAATAGGACTTTATCGTCTACAAGTGATTTTGTTTTTAAAAATAAAATTAAAGGAAAAATTGGAACCTTTAGCTTTAAGGATAAGTATGTAAGGCAGGAATTAAATATTTATAAAATTGAAAATAATCAATTTATAAAATTTTAATTTTTTTCTTTAACTTTTGAAAAGCAATGTACCTATGGTCTATTTTTAACTTTTTAGAGTATATCATTTGACCAAAGGTGATGGTATAGTTTCTGGGAATAAAAATTGGATCATAACCAAAACCGTTTTTGCCAGATATTTTTTTAGAAATTATTCCATTTATCTTACCAATTTTAGTAACCATTTTTTTTCGTTTTTCTTTATATGAAAGAGAACAAATGAAATAAGCTGATCTATCTTTTTTATTTTTCATTTTTTTTAAAATAAATTTCATTGCTTTGAAAAAACTTCCTTTTCTTTTTGCTAATCTAGCTGAAAAAATTCCTGGTTCATTTTTGAGAGATTTAATACACAAACCGGAGTCATCGGAAATTACTGGATAATCAACAAATTTTGAAAAAAAATTTGCTTTAAGCTTTGAATTTCCATTAAATGTTTTGCTCGTTTCTTTTGGACTAGGTATTTTAAGTGTTTCTGGTGAAATTTTTTTATATTTTTTAGACATCAAATAGGCGATTTCCTTAAATTTTCCTTTATTATGTGTTCCAATCAAAATTTTTTTCATCTCTATCTAGTAATTTAATAAATATTTACTATATAGCAATCGTATGACAGATAATAACAAAAACAATCCTGAAAAAGTTAAAGATCATATAAAAAATGATCCAAAAAATAAGGTTGAAGAGTTATCAGTTGAACAAAAACTAAAAGAAACTGAAGACAAACTGCTTCGATCTTTAGCTGAAATTGAAAATCAAAGGAGAAGATTTGAGAAAGAAATTAAGGATGCTTTCGAATTTGGCTCCTATAACTTTGCCAAAGAAAGTTTGGCTATACTAGACAACTTACAGAGAGCTAAAATAGCAATTAAAAATGATGAAATTTTAAAATCAAATAAAGATCTAGAAAGATTTATAGAAAATTTGTCAATAATAGAAAAAGACTTAATTTCAATATTTGAAAAAAATAGGATCATCAAAATTGAGGCTAAAGGAAAGAAATTTGATCCAAATGTCCATCAAGCAATGACTGAAATAGAGGATGATAATGCTGAAGTTGGAACAGTAATTCAAGAAATTCAGCCAGGCTATATGTTGGGCGATAGATTGTTAAGACCTGCATTAGTAGGTGTAGCTAAGAGAAAAAATTCAAAAACTGAGGAAAAAAATGAAAAAAAAGAGGGTTCCTAACCTTGTAGAAAGAAAAAAAACACCCATATAAAAGTAAACAAAAGGATTAACAATAAATGAGTAAAGTAATTGGAATAGATTTGGGAACTACAAATTCATGTGTAGCGATAATGGATGGCTCACAGGCTAAGGTTTTAGAAAACGTTGAGGGTGCAAGAACCACTCCTTCAGTTGTTGCTTTTTTAGAAAATGATGAAAAATTAGTAGGACAACCTGCAAAAAGACAAGCTGTGACTAATGCTGGAGATACTATTTTTGCAGTGAAGAGACTTATAGGTAGAAAATTTGATGGTCCGTCTGTTCAAAAAGATATTTCTAAAGTTCCCTACAAAATTGTAAAATCGGATAATGGTGACGCTTGGGTAGAGGGAAAAGGAAAAAAATACTCACCGGCTCAAATTTCTGCATTTGTTTTACAAAAAATGAAAGAAACAGCTGAAAAGTATTTAGGTCAAGCTGTTACGAAAGCAGTTATTACTGTACCAGCTTATTTCAACGACTCCCAAAGACAAGCTACAAAAGACGCAGGTAAAATTGCTGGTTTAGAAGTTTTAAGAATTATTAACGAACCTACTGCAGCCTCGCTTGCTTATGGTTTAGATAAAAAAGGTGGAAAAAAAATAGCTGTATACGATTTAGGTGGTGGAACATTTGATATATCTATCCTAGAAATTGGTGATGGTGTATTCGAGGTTAAATCTACAAATGGAGATACTTTTTTAGGTGGTGAGGATTTTGACGACGCTATTGTCGAATATCTTGCAACTGAATTTAAAAAAGATAATGGAATTGATTTAAAAACCGATAAGTTAGCTCTGCAAAGACTTAAAGAGGCGGCTGAAAAAGCTAAAATTGAACTTTCGTCAGCTGCTCAGACAGAGATAAATTTACCTTTCATAACCGCAGATAAATCCGGACCAAAACATTTAAACCTTAAGTTCACTAGAGCTAAACTCGAAGCTTTAGTACAAAGTTTGGTTGATAGAACTTTAGAGCCTTGCAAAACAGCTTTAAAAGACTCTGGTTTTTCAGCAGCAGAGATCAATGAGATAGTGTTAGTTGGCGGGATGACAAGAATGCCAAAAATAATCGAAACTGTTAAAAATTTTTTTGGAAAAGAACCAAATAAAAGCGTTAATCCCGATGAAGTAGTTGCGATGGGCGCTGCTATTCAAGGTGGTGTGCTACAAGGTGATGTAAAAGATGTATTGCTTTTAGACGTAACTCCTCTTTCACTAGGTATTGAAACGCTTGGTGGAGTTTCGACAAAATTAATTGAAAAGAATACCACAATTCCTACAAAAAAAAGTCAGGTCTTCTCTACAGCAGAAGATAATCAACCGGCAGTTTCAATAAGGGTGTTACAAGGTGAAAGAGAAATGGCTGCAGACAATAAAATTCTTGGAAATTTTGAATTAGTAGGTATTCCGCCAGCCCCAAGAGGAACGCCTCAAATTGAAGTTACTTTTGACATAGACGCTAATGGGATTGTAAGTGTTTCAGCCAAAGACAAGGGAACAGGTAAAGAGCAAAAAATTCAGATCCAGGCATCAGGGGGTCTTTCAGAAGATGAAATTCAAAAAATGGTAAAAGATGCTGAAGCAAATAAAGAAGCAGATAAAAAGAAAAGAGATACTGTTGATGCTAGGAACCAAGCGGACAGCTTAGTTTTTTCTACAGAAAAAAGTCTAAAAGAACATGGAGACAAAGTTTCAGCTGAAGAGAAGAAGGCTATTGAAAATGGAATAGCCGATCTTAAAAAATCTTTAGAGGGAACTGATGTTGAAGATATAAAGAAAAAGACCCAAAGTTTAATTCAAGTTTCTATGAAACTAGGGGAAGCAGTTTATAAAAGCCAACAGAAACCTGATAATAATGATAAAGGAACTGGTGGAACAAAAGATGCTAAACCTGGTGAAAAAGACAATGTAGTTGATGCAGATTTTGAAGACGTAAAAGAAGATAAAGAGAAAAGCGCCTAAGATTAAAAGTAAGGAGACGTCCTGTGGCTAAAAGAGATTGTTATGATGTCTTAGGTATTCCGAGAGGAGCTTCAAAAGAAGATATTAAAAAAGCTTACAGAAAATTAGCGTTAAAGTATCATCCAGATAAAAATAAAGGTGATAAAGCTTCCGAAGAAAAATTTAAGGAGGCAAGTGAGGCATATCACATACTTTCAGACGATAAAAGAAAAGCAAACTACGACCAATTCGGTCATGCAGCATTTGAAGGTGGTGGGGGATCCGGTGGCTTTCAAGGATTTGGTGGTTTTGATAGTTCATCTTTTTCAGATATCTTTGAAGACTTCTTTAGCGATTTTAGTGGAGGCAGCTCAAGGAGAACGAGCAATAGAGGTAATGACTTGAGGTATGATGTAAGTATCGCCCTTGAAGAAGCTTACAAAGGTACAGAAAAAAACGTAAGATATACAACTTATAAAGCTTGTAAAACTTGTTCAGGAAGTGGAGCAGCAAAAGGTTCTAAACCAATAAGATGTGATTACTGTGCAGGAAGAGGAAAAGTAAGAACAAATCAAGGTTTTTTTACAGTTCAACAAACTTGCCCTCAATGTAGTGGCTACGGTGAAATGATTGGCACACCATGTAACAACTGCAGCGGAAACGGAAAAATGCAAGCTAATGAAAACGTAACAGTTAAAATTCCAAAAGGAGTTGATGACGGTACCAGAATTAGACTTTCGGGTAAGGGTGAAGCAGGTTCAAAAGGAGGTTCAAGCGGAGATCTATACTTATTTATATCTATAGATAATCATAATATTTTTAAAAGGTCAGATGAAAATTTATATTATGAGTTACCTATCTCTTTTTCAGATGCAGCATTAGGAACTTCAGTAGAGGTACCTTCGATTGACGGTGGCAGATCTAAAATTAAAATTCCCGCAGGAACTCAACATGGAAAACAATTCAGATTAAAAGGTAAAGGTATGCCCATTCTTAGAAGAAATTTGTGTGGTGATCTTTATATAAGAGTAGTAACCCAGGTGCCTACGTCGCTTTCTAAGAGACAAAAAGAAATTTTAGAAGAATTTAATGAAATCGAAGCAAATAAGCCAGATCCAATCATAAAAAACTTTTTTGAAAAAGCTAAGAAATTCTGGAAAAAGAATTAAATCAAATGGCAACTGATCAAATAATGTCTGCAATATTTCTAATTGCGGTTCTCGTATTAATCTTACCTGGTTTTTTATCCACCAATAATAAGCTAAAACAATTTTTAAATAATTTATCTATTTGGACTATAATTGTGCTAGTGATTATTGTAATTATATATCTGATCAAATAATGAAAAAAATTAATTTAGCCATTTCAGGATGTATGGGACGAATGGGCCATCAACTCATTAAATCGCTAAAGAAAAATAAAACTTTTAAACTGGTCTCATTAACAGAAAATAGAAAAATAAATAAAAAAATTTCAGGTATTAAGCCTGAACTTAACTCGATAAATTCCTTTAGAAAAGCTAATATAATTATTGATTTTACAGTTCCCAAATGCACATTAGAAATTCTTAAAATTGCATCAAAGCAAAGAAAGAAAGTTGTAATTGGGACAACGGGTTTTACAAAAAAAGAGGAAAACTTAATAAAAAAATATTCAAAAAAAATTCCAATACTAAAGGCTGGAAATATGAGCTTAGGCGTTAATTTACTAATGTTTTTGACTGAAGTTGCCTCGAAGTCTTTAGGTGTGAAGTTTTTAAGTAAAGTTTACGAGGTACATCATAAACATAAAAAAGATTATCCATCAGGTACTGCATTAATGCTAGGTAAAGGGATCGCTACAGGTAGAAATAGAGAGTTTTATAGTTTAATAGGTAAAAAATATTTGAATAAGAAATCATTCCCGTATGGAAGAAAAATAAACTTTAATTCAATCAGAAAAGGAGAGGTAATAGGAGAACATGAAGTAAAATTCTCTAGCGGTAAAGAAATAATTACTCTTAATCATGAGTCATTTGATAGAGCTCTTTACTCTGAGGGTGCGCTAGTAGCAGCGAAATGGTTAATCAATAAAAAGCCAGGTCTCTACTCTATGAGAGATCTTTTGAAATTTAAGTGAATAATAAGGAAAAATCCAGGATCATAATTAGGAATTTGAATAAGATTTATCCAAAAGTTCCTATTCCTCTTAATTATAAAAACACTTTTACACTTTTGATTTCGGTTCTTCTCTCAGCGCAATGTACTGATGTAAATGTAAATAATGTAACTAAAAAAATTTATCCTAAATATAATACACCAAGACATTTTGTAAAATTAGGTAGAAAAAGAATTGAAAAATTAATTAAAAAAATAGGAATTTTTAGAGTTAAAGCAAAAAGTATCTTTTATTTATCTAAAACTTTAATAGAAAAGCACAATGGTAAAGTGCCCAGGACCTTTGAAGAACTTGAGCAACTACCTGGAGTTGGTCATAAAACAGCAAGCGTAGTTATGTCTCAAGGTTTTGGTTATCCAGCTTTTCCAATAGATACCCATATTCATAGACTCGCACAAAGGTGGGGTCTTACAAGTGGGAAAAATGTAGTAGAAACAGAGAAAGATTTAAAAAATATATTTCCAAAAAAAAGTTGGAATAAACTTCATCTTCAAATAATTTGGTATGGTAGAGAGTATTGTAAAGCAAGAGATTGTTATGGTATTTCTTGTAAAATATGTAAAAGCTGTTATCCAAATAGAAAAAAAAAATTTAAAACTAAAAAAGCTTAAAGATATATGGAAATTTTAGGGATCGGTAATGCAATAGTCGATGTTATCTGCAAAATTGATGATAATTTTCTTAAAGAAAATTCTTTGACTAAAAGCACCATGAAACTTGTGGATGAAAATCAATTTAAAGAATTGCTTTCTAATTTAAAAATAGAAGAAACAATATCAGGCGGTTCAGTTGCAAATTCTATTGTTGGATTAGCTCAACTAGGAAATGATGTCGGCTTCATTGGAAAAATAAGTGATGACGATTTAGGTAAAGAATATGAAAAAGGATTAAAACAAGAAAATGTCAACTATTTTTACTCTAAAAAAAAAGAAGAACTTCCCACTGGCACTTGTTTAATTTTAATTACACCTGACTCGGAAAGAACAATGGTAACTTTCTTGGGAACTGCTGGTAAAATTAGTGAAAAAGATATTAATGTAAATGCAGTAAAAAAAAGTAATATTTTGTTTCTTGAGGGTTACCTGTGGGACGAAGGTGAGCCTAGGAAAGCATTCGATAAAGCCATAAATAATGCGAACAAAGTAGCAATGTCTTTATCAGACTTGTTTTGCGTAGAAAGACACAAGCCTCATTTTTTTGATTTAATAAAAAATAAGTTGGATATTACTTTTGCAAACGAACAAGAGATTATGTCTTTAATAAATACAAAAAATTTTAATGAAGTAGTTGAGTTTTCAAAAAAAAACCAAAAACTTACTATTGTGACAAGAGGTAATAAAGGTTCTATAGCGATAGATAAAGATAGTGTAACCGAATGTAATGTAAAAGAGAATCTCAAAATTGTAGATTTAACTGGAGCTGGTGATTTATTTGCTGGTGGATTTCTTGATGGATATACTAAAGGTAAAACAATTAAGGAGAGTTTAGAGAAAGGAACTGAAATGGCCTCAAAAGTTATACAAATAATTGGTGCAAGATTAAAATAAGCTACTTTTTAATTCTTTTAAAACTTCCTTTTCCTTTTTTGGGTTTAATAATTCTTTTGCGATATTTTTTACTGAACAAATCAACTGCAATTTTATTTCTTTTTTTCAAAAATAGTAACCCTGTTTATTGTTCAGTATAAATTTTGAGTCAAAAAATTTATCATTTATTTTTTTTCTTAATCTATAAATATGAGTTTCTACTGTATGTGTGTCTGCATCAGTAGAATAGTTCCATACAGTTGATAAAATCTTATTTTTTGAAACAGGATCATTATTATTTAATAAAAGTTCCAAAAGCTGAATTTCTTTTTCCGTTAGTATAACGAAATCATCATTTTTAGTTAATTTTTTTTCATTTTTATTTAATAAATATTCTTTAAGTTTGATTGAAGAGTTTTGATTAAATTTTACTTTAGCTAATGTATTTTCTATAGTTTCATTTATTTCTTTTAATGTTGTTGGCAGCTTAATAATATCATCGAATAATTTAGAGTCTTTTTTTTTTTTTGAAGTTGCCAGAATCTTAGCTATTTTTAATTTAAATAAATTTTTAGATTGGTCCTCATCTTCATGAATTAAAATAATATCATTATTTATACTAAGCTTTTCTAGAGAGTTGTTATCTTTTTTCACTATGTTAAACTTTAAATAGTTTTGAAGTTCGTCTAAAGTCGATAAAAAGTTTTTTGGACCTAAAACTAGAACATTTAATTTATGCATATAATAGTTAAAAAAAAATACCTTATTTATGGAAAATTTAAAGTGAAATGTTCTGTTGGGAAAAAAGGAACCGGAATTAAGAAAAAAGAGGGTGATTTAATAACACCCAAAGGTTGCTATGAATTGGTTAATATTTTTTATAGAAGCGATAGAATTTCTGAATTAAGTTCAAAATTTAAATTAATAAGTATCAAAAAGAATATGGGTTGGTGCGATGATCCTAGATCGAAACAATACAATAAATTAATTAAATTACCTTTCGGGTATAGGTTTGAAAAGTTATATAGAAGAGATTATATTTACGATATTATCATAGTGCTTAATTATAACATGTTTCCTGCAAAAAAAAATAAAGGAAGTGCAATATTTATTCATGTGTCAAATAAAAATTACAAACCTACTAAAGGGTGCATTGCAATAAAAAAAAACGAATTAATAAGATTAATCAGCCTGATCAAAAAAAAGACAAAAGTAAAAATTTTTTAAGATCGGTTACCAAATATAGAACTACCTATTCTCACAAATGTTGAGTCATTTTTTACTGCTTCTTCGTAATCTGAAGACATACCCATACTTAGTTCGGGTAAACCCAAAGTCTTATTCAATTTATTTGTAAATTCAAAATATTTTTTTGTATTGTTATCATTAGGCGGAATTACCATTAAACCAATAACATTTAATTTTTTTTCTCTTACGCAGTAATCAACAAAGCTTTCTACCTCAAGACTCGGAATACCGTATTTTTGGGTTTCATCTCCAATATTAACCTGTACAAAATATTTCAAAGATTTCGAACTATTTTTTTCATAATCAGAGAGAATGTCAGCAAGTTTTTGCCTATCAAGAGAATGAATATAGTCAAACAAGTCTGCAGCATTTTTAGCCTTATTTGTTTGAAGACCGCCAACCATGTGTAGTTTTAAATCAGGTTGATCCAATTTCAATGACTTCCATTTAGAAGTTGCTTCCTGAACCTTGTTTTCTCCAAAATGTTTGTGTCCAAAATCAATTAGAGGCTTAATATGATCTAGTGGAAAAGTCTTACTAATAGCAACAATATTTACAGGATTTAGTTTTTGTATTTTGCTAATATTTAATTTAATTTTATTAAATTTTTCAATTATTTTATTCATATGTTTATATGCAAAAAAAAATATTTTATTATTATTGAAAATATCAAAGATATTAATTTAAGTAACTTAAAAAAAAACAAATTTTCTCTTATTTATAGACCCAAAAAAAATATCACAGAATTCAATAGATTACTAAGTTTTAGAAAAAAATGTTTAACGAAGAATATTAAATTTTACGTTGCAAATGATCTTAAACTCTGCAAGTTATTAAAATCAGATGGTATATATCTTTCCTCATTTAATAAAAATTTAAAAGTAATGCTGTTTAAGAGATCTAATTTTGATTTAATTGGTTCAGCTCATAATATAAAAGAACTAAATTTAAAAAAACTACAACGATGTAGTTACATACTATTTTCAAAATTGTTTCAAGTAAGCTACAAACCAAACGATAAATTCTTTGGCCTGTTAAGATTTAACTTATTAATGAAAAAAAACAGTAAAATAATTCCACTAGGTGGAATTAATCTTAAAAATCTAAAAAAACTCAATCAGATCAGAAGTGAAGGTCTTGCGCTTATGTCAGAAATAAAAAAAAAGCCGGCTATTTCTAGCCGGCTTTTATAATCTAAGTCTCTAAATAATTAAAACGCAGTTTTAATGCTTAGAGTTCTAGTCTCGTCGTCTGTACCTGCAGTGTATCCAGCATTAGAAGTTTTAGCATCTGCTAAAGCTAATGTTAAACCACCTACAGTGTAAGCAACGTTAAGAGATTTTGTTTCTTGCTCAGTATTTGTTCCGTCATTGTTATGTTGACTTGACTCATATCTGTTGTAAGAAATAGCAAAATCATCGTTCACTGCATATGCTATACCAATGATATCATCTTTGTAGAAATCTTTTTGGTGAGCATCTGTAGCGATAGCTGCGTAAGCTTTCTTCTGATATCCAACTTTAAGTGGACCAACTGGGAATACTACCGCAACTGTTGCACCTTCTTTTGCTTGATAATCAGAATCTGTTGCATCTTGATTTTCGTAACCAAGTGTAACTTTTGCAACGCTCAACGGAGTTGATCCAATAAATGGCACAGATGCCACTGGAATTCCTACGTTAATTGTGTTTGCTGATTTTACACCTGCATTATTATCACCTGATGCAGCTTTTTCATTATTCGTTTTACCGTCTACTTTTGGATAGTATGTGTAATCTACTGATATACCTGTACCACCTATGTCGGCATTATTGTAACCAAGACTCATTGAACCTTCTAATCCTGAACCAAAGTCTACTGTGTATGTACCTGATCCTGAACCATTAGCTTCTTCAAAAGCTGACGGTGTAATATCGTCTATGGCATTTGCTGAGTCACCTGAGTTACCTATTTTAAAAGTACCGATGTCTGTAGCAAGAGTGTATTTGTGGTCCGCACCTGAATCACCTAAGAACGTTCCGTCTGTTCCCATTGTCCATGTTGCAGTACCAAAGTCAGTGTCAGTTGAACCTGTAAACGTTAGGTCTGTATTCATACCTAATGGGTTACCTGTCTGTCTGTCAATCTCTGACTGGTAAGTAGCTTGCATAGAACCAGTTACTGTCAATTCACCAGCGTTAACTGATGTAAATGCAAATAATCCAGTTACTAAAGCTACAACTATTTTCAATTGTTTCATTGTTTCTCCTGTTTATTTTATTAATAAAATATATTTTCTATATTTATCGGGACTTTTTTAATGATTTCTAAGTTGAATTTCCTCTCAAATACTTTTAAATCCTCATTTTTTGAGTAATTGTGATATATTTGCAACAGTCAAAAAGTCTTGATAATTAAAGACTTTTAGATAATTAGATATAATTATTATATAATATACGTCTTTCAACATGAAAATTAAAAAATTCATAAGCATTTTACTAATTTTATTAGTTATACCCATTTTTTTTACCTCTTGCCAAAAATTGAAGGATTTTCATGATCCACCGGATTTATCCAAAGAACCTTTGGATCCAGATAAAAGAGCTCAAAGAAATATTAAAGAGGGTAGAGGAATTAATTTAGGAGGAATTGCTAATAGAAAAACTACTTACGAATTTAGTACTGCTAATCCTATGTGGAGAGCTTCTTTAGAAGTCTTAGACTTTATTCCTTTAACGACAGTTGATTACTCGGGAGGGATGATTATAACTGACTGGTACTCCGAAACCGACGGAACGTCTAACGAGTCATTAAAAATTACAGTAAGATTTCTATCAAACGAAATTAGAGCTGATAGTTTAAAAATAGTTGTACATAAAAAAAGATGTAGTGCTAATAATTCTTGTAAGATGACATTACTACCAGCTGACTCTCAAATAAAATCTGAATTAAGATCCGTGATCCTTAGAAAAGCATCTTTGATTGAAAAAGCATCTAAAGGAAAAAAGTCAAATAAAAAAAACTAATATTCATTTATGGAAAGATATAATTGTCTAGCTGTTGAAAAAAAATGGCAGCAAAAATTTTCTAAGGAAACTTTAAAAAGAGAAAAAAGTAAAAAAAAGTTTTATTGTTTAGAGATGTTTCCTTATCCATCAGGGAATATTCACATGGGTCACGTAAGAAACTATACAATAGGTGATGTAATTGCGAGATACAAATACTTAAATGGTTTTGATGTTTTACATCCAATGGGTTGGGACGCTTTTGGATTGCCTGCAGAAAATGCCTCAAAACAAAATAACTCTCATCCTAAAGATTGGACAAATGAAAATATCAAAACAATGAAAAAACAGCTGCAAATGCTAGGTTTGAGTATCGATTGGAGTCTTGAAATTTCAACATGCGATAAAAATTATTATAAATTTCAACAAGAAATATTTATAGATTTCTTCAAAAACGGCTTAGTCTCAAGAAGAGAAACATATGTAAATTGGGATCCAGTAGAAAAGACAGTTTTAGCTAATGAACAAGTTATAGATGGTCGAGGATGGAGATCAAACGCAATCGTTGAAAGGAAAAAGTTATCACAGTGGTTTTTTAATATAACTAAATTTTCTGAGGATCTTTTAACCGATCTAGAGAAACTTGAAGGTTGGCCAGATAAAGTAAAACTAATGCAAAAAAACTGGATTGGGAAATCTTTAGGTTGCGAAATTGACTTTGAAATTTCTAATAAAAAAGAAAAAATTAAGATATTCACTACTAGACCAGACACTATTTATGGAGCGAGTTTTATTGCACTTTCTACAGATCATCCTTTAAGTGAGAATTTTAAAAATTTAAAAGATTTTAAAGATTTCAAAATTAATTGTGATAAAACAGGAACAACAGAGGAAGCTTTGGCTAATGCTGAGAAAATTGGCTATAAAAGTAATTTAACTGCTAATCACCCTTTTATACCCGGAAAAAAAATACCAATATATTTTGCAAATTTTGTTCTTATGGACTATGGAAGTGGTGCAATATTTGGCTGTCCTGCTCACGATCAAAGAGATTTTGAATTTGCAAAAAAATATGATTTAGAAATTATTCAAGTAGTTGATAATGAAGTTAAAAATGAAACTTTAAAAGAAGCCTATACGGGAGAAGGGAAAATTATTAATTCAAATTTTCTTAATGGTTTAAATATTTCTGATGCTAAAATTAAAATTATTAATGAAATTGAGAAAAAAGGTATTGGTAAGAAAAAAACTCAATATCGTCTTAAAGACTGGGGCATTTCAAGACAAAGATATTGGGGCTGTCCAATACCAATGATTTATTTAGATGATGGAAAAGTTGTACCAGTCGACAAAAGTGAGTTACCAGTTGAACTTCCTAATGACATAGATTTAAATTCAAATGGAAATCCTTTAGATAATCATCCAAATTGGAAAAACACGACTCAAAAATCTACCGGAAAGAAAGCAATTAGAGAAACAGATACTTTAGATACTTTTGTGGATTCATCTTGGTATTTTTTAAGATTTTGCTCTCCAAAACACGAAATTTCTCCTTTTGACTTAAAAAAAGTTAAATATTGGATGCCAGTTGATCAATACATAGGAGGGGTTGAACATGCAATTCTACATTTGCTTTATTCTCGTTTTTTTACAAAGGCTATAAACAAATGTAATAAAAATTTTGAAATAAATGAGCCTTTTAAGAATCTTTTTACTCAAGGAATGGTTTGTCACGAGTCTTACAAAGACTTAAATGGTAATTGGTTGTATCCCCATGAAATAGAAAAAATTGACACAAAGAATGCAATTAAAAAATCTGATAAAAGTAAAGTGGTTGTTGGTTCCCCTGAATCAATGTCAAAGTCAAAAAAAAATACTATAGATCCTGAACATATGATCAAAAATCATGGAGCTGACGCTGTCAGATGGTTTATTCTCTCTGATAGTCCTCCAGAAAAAGATATTCAATGGTCTGAGATAGGTGTTTCATCAGCTCATAAATTTTTACAAAAAATTTGGAATCTAAATTTTATGGTTATTAACTTTAAAAATTCAAAAGTAGATGAAGAAGCAGAAATTAAATTCATTTCTGAGATGAATAATTTTATATACAAGATTGACAACTCTATAAAAAAATTTCGTTTTAACGTTTGTGTCGCAAATTTTTACGAAATATACAATTTTTTTAAAGACAGTCTTGAAAAAGACATTAGTCAAAAAATTTTAAAAGAATTTATGGTAAAAGTTATGCAATTAATGATTCCTTTTACTCCCCACTTAGCACATGAATGTTTATCTGCTTTAAATTCAGAGTCTACGCAGGAATGGCCAAAGATTAATGAGGGAGTAAACTTAAAGCAAGTTAAATTGGCTGTTCAAGTTAACGGGAAAACAAGAGATGTTCTTATAGTGAATACAGATTTAAAAGAGAGCGATGTTACTAAAATTATTACTGATAATTCAAAAGCTAAAAAATTCATTCAAGGTAAGAAAATAGCTAGAACTATTTTTGTTAAAAATAAAATAATCAACTATATAATTGCGGAAAAATGAAAAATTTTCTCATACCTTTTTTTCTTATATTATTTTTCACAACAGGCTGCGGTTATAAAGTTATAGATAGATCTAAATTTGGAAATTTTGGCATAGCCGAAATGAACACCTCAGGAGAAACAAGAATTAATTATAAAATTAAAAATAAGCTTTTTTTCAATACAGAAGAAAATAACAATAATCTAATAATTTTAGATTTAGAAAGCAAGAAAACGAAAAAAATTGAGGAGAAAAATGATAAAAATGAAATTACCAAATATAGGTTATTTATAAAAGTGGACGTTAGTTTCAAAAAAATAACTGATACTGAAACTTCAAGCTTTATTGTAAAAAAAACTGGAATTTATAATGTTGGTAATAGATATACACAGACTCTAAGCAATGAAAAAAAACTTACAGAGATTTTAACAAATGATGTTGTAGATGAAATTTTTGATGAACTATCAATAAAGCTTAATGATATTTAAAACTTATTTAATAGAAAAAAATATACATCAAATAAATAAAAATTTCTTTTTATTTTATGGAGAAAATATTGGACTAAAGAAAGAATTAAAAAGTAAAATCAAAAATAAATTTAAAAATGCAGAAATTATTTCATACGATCAAAGTGAAATTTTACAAAATAATCAAGTTCTTTTTAGGGAACTTGGAAACTTATCACTTTTTGAAAAAGAGAAAATTTTTTTTATAGAAAATACTAATGATAAAATTCTTAGTCTTATTAGAGATATTGTAGATAAATTTAACTCTACAAGAGTCATATTATTTGCAGATGTATTAGAAAAAAAATCCAAATTAAGAATTTTTTTCGAAAAAGATGATAGCTGTGGTATTGCAGCTTGTTATCCTGATAACGAAATAACAATAAAAAAAATTATTCAAGAGAGATTAGCTGGTTTGTCAGGACTTAATACTTCAATTATAAATTTGATTGCAGACAAGTGCAATTTAGATAGAGCTAAAGTGCAAAACGAAATAAGTAAAATAGAAACTTTCTTCCAAAATAAAAAAATTGAAATCGACAAGTTAGAGAACTTACTTGACTTGAAAACTAATGAGAATTTCGACTTACTTAAAAATGAAGCATTTAAAGGTGAAAAAGCTAAAACGAACAAACTATTAAGTGAGACTATTTTTGAAGATGAAAAAAATGTACTTTATTTAAACCTTTTAAATCAAAGACTACACAAACTTTGTGAAATTAAACAAGACAAAAACAAAAACCTTGAAATTGCAATAAACAATTTAAGGCCTCCAATTTTTTGGAAAGAAAAAGACGCGTTTATTCAACAGGCTAAAAAATGGGATATTATAAAACTAAGAAAAGTATTAGACAAAACTTATTCGGTCGAAAAAGAAATAAAATCTAATTCAATAATAAATAAAAAAGTATTAATGAAAAATTTAATTGTAGAAATCTGTTGTCTTGCTAACTCTTAGTGAGTAATTCTGATATAAGTTCAAACTGATCAAGATCTTTATATCCAATTGTAATTTTGCCTGAGTTGTCTTTCTTATTTAAAATATTTACTTTTAAACCCAGTATTTTTTCTATCCTTTCTTGTGTTTTTATTATATTAGGATCTATTTTTTGTTTATTTTTGTTATCATTTTTTTTATTTCTAATTAAATATTCTACTTTCCTTGCACTGTAATTTTTGGCAACAATTTCTTCGGCTATTGAAGATGCGTTACTTATTCCTATTAAAGGCCTAGCTTGACCTGACGAAAGAGAACCCTCTTCAAGCATTGCAATTACATCTTTGGGTAAAGTTAATAATCTTAATGTATTGCTTATATGACTTCTGCTTTTAGACATTAATTTTGAAATACTTTCATGATCGTATTTAAATTCTTCGTTCAATCTTTTATAGCCTTTAGCTTCTTCAATGGGATTTAAATCATCTCTTTGAATATTTTCTACTATTGCAACTTCAAGTGACTCTACATCACTTAAATCTAAAACATTAACTGGTATTTCATGTAAGCCAGCTTTTTGTGCAGCTAGCCACCTTCTCTCACCTGCAACTATCTCAAATTTACCGACACTTGACTTGATAGGACGTACAGCGATAGGCTGAATTATACCGTTTTTCCTTATAGAATTAGCTAATTCCTCAAGTTTTTCCTCACTAAATCTTTGCCTTGGTTGATATGGATTCCTACTTAAATCGCTTATCGAAACATTGTTTGATAAGTTAGCTTCTTTCGATCTTTCTTCTGATGCTTGATCGCCAAACAACGCTGATAGACCTCGTCCTAAACCCTTTTTTTTTCCAACCATCAAGCGGCACTTTCTATTGTATTATTTTTAATAAATTCTTCAGCTAGTTTAAAATATGATTTGCTACCAACACAATTTTTGTCATACACAACACAGGGTAAGCCATGTGATGGGGCCTCTGATAACCTTACGTTCCTTTGAATTACGGTTTGATAAACTTTATTTTTAAAATAATTCCTTGCTTCTTTGTCTACCTCTGATGAGAGTTTATTTCTTTTATCAAACATAGTTAACAATATCCCTCTGATCTTAAGATTAGGATTTAAGTTTTCTTTAATTCTGTCTATTGTTTTTACAAGTTGTGTAATACCTTCCAGAGCAAAGAATTCGGTTTGAAGCGGAACTAGAAGTTCATCTGATGCCACGAGAGCCATTACAGTCAAAAGACTTAATGACGGCGGACAATCGATAAAAATATTATCATACTTTTCAAGTAAACCGACCTTTTCAGCTTCAATAATTTTTTTTAATACAAATGCTCTGTTGGAGTCATTAGCTGTTTCGACCTCAAGCCCAGATAAATTTACGTGTGATCCAATTAAATCTAAATTTTTGATTTCTGTTTTTTGAATTGTATCTCTAATATTAATTTTTTTAATAAGAAGATTATAAATATTTCTTTCCTCGTCACTATTGCTTTTTCCAAAGCCAGTTGTTGCATTTCCTTGTGGATCCAAATCAATCACTAAATTATTTTGACCCATTATGGACAGTGAAGCTGCTAAATTAATTACAGTAGTTGTTTTACCTACTCCACCCTTTTGATTTATCACTGCTAGTACTGTTGGCTTTGTCATTTTAATCAATTTCCATCAAAATTATTTTTGATTTATCGTTTGTAATACTATTTACCAATTTATAAGAATATTTTTTTGTTTTAAAAGTGTTATTTATCTCTTCCTGTGCATTTTGACCCTTTAAAATCATTAATTTATGTGGCTTTTTAGCAATTTCACGTGAAACTTGTATTACTTGTTCCAGTTTTTTAAAAGCTCTGCATACGATTATATCAGAGTCTAAAACTTCATCTCTAACATCACCACAAACCTCGGCATTTAAATCTAATTCATGAATTACCCTGCTTAAAAATTGCCTTTTTACTGATGATTTTTCATATAATTTCACGTGAAAATCCTTGTTTTTGTTGAATATTTCTATAACTAGTCCTGGAAATCCTGCGCCAGATCCTAAATCTGCCAAAGAAACTGATTTAAAGTCAATAAGTTTAACTAATTGAGCAGAGTCAAGGATATGCCTATGCCAAATTGAATTTTCAGTGCTTTTTGCTATTAAATTGTGATTTTTATTTTCACTTAGTACTAATTTGACAAATTTTTTAAGCTTTTCAACAGAACTATCTTTAAAATTAAGGTCTTTTTTTAAAATATTTATAACTTTAGACTGCTGCATTAAGCAGTAGCTTTATATCTAAGTTTTTTTATGTGTGAAAGGAGAATAATTATAGCAGCAGGTGTTACCCCATCTATACGTATAGCTTGACCTAACGTTTTGGGCTTAACTTGAAGCAGTTTACTCTTAATCTCATTTGATAAACCGCTTAAATTTTCATAATCGATACCATCAGGTATAATAACAGACTCATCTTTCTTAAAAGACTCTATATCCCTATCTTGTCTTTCGAGATAACCCATATAATGAGCATCTGTTACAACTTGATTTTCAATAGACGTTGGAAAAATAGGAATATCATGAAATGCTTGCCTTATTTTTGCCATATTTACTTTACGTTGACCCATAATCTCTAGACACGATCTTTTAACTCCATCCATGGCAATTTTTATATCAAATTTCTTAGCTTGATTAGGAGTTAAATAATTATTTTTTAAAATTGTATTAAGAGCCAAAATATTTTTTTTCTTTTCAGTAAATATTTTTTTTCTCTCAGACTTCACTAAATTTAAATTGACTCCAAAATCGGTTAATCTTTGATCAGCATTATCGGCTCTTAATGTTAATCTATATTCAGCTCTAGATGTAAACATTCTATAAGGCTCTGTAACTCCCTTTGTAATTAAATCATCGATCATGACACCGATATAGGAAGTTGACCTATCTAAAACAAACTCCTCCTGTTTTTGAATTTTTAAAGCTGCGTTGATACCAGCTATCAAACCTTGGGCTGCAGCTTCTTCATACCCTGTAGTTCCATTAATTTGCCCGGCAAGAAATAAAGAATTAATTTTTTTGGTTTCTAAAGTAGCTTTTAACTCTCTTGGATCCACATAATCGTACTCAATTGCATATCCAGCCCTTTTCATCCTAACATGCTCTAAACCCTTTATTTTAGCCAATATTTTAAGCTGTATCTCTTCTGGAAGAGAGGTTGAGATGCCATTTGGGTAAATAGTATTGTCCTTTAATCCCTCCGGTTCTAGGAAAATTTGATGTTTTTGTTTTTCTTTAAATTTAACGATCTTATCCTCTATTGATGGACAATATCTTGGACCAACTCCCTTGATGTTGCCTGAATACATAGCACTTCTGGAAATGTTGTCACTGATTATTTTATGAACATCATTATTTGTATAAGTCATTCCGCATTGAATTTGTTTATTATAAATCTTTTTCGTTAGAAAGGAGAAGTAATGATGATCATTATCTGCAGGCTGCATTTCCAAATCATCATAATTAATTGTGTCTCCATCTAGTCTAGGAGGTGTTCCTGTTTTTAATCTTCCAATCTGCATTTTGTATTTTGATAATTGTTCACTCAAACCAGTAGATGGTTTTTCATCGTATCGACCTGCAGGTATTTGTTTTTCGCCTATATGTATCAAACCATTTAAAAAAGTTCCCGTAGTCAATATTAATTCTTTAGTCCTCACTTCTTTGCCACTCTGACAAATAAATCCTATGATTTTGTTATTCCCAAACAAAAATTTAACAACTGGATCGGCTATGACCTCTAAATTTTCGTAATTAAGTAAAATTTTTTGCATATGCTCTTTATAAAGAGCTCTGTCTGACTGGGTTCTTGGGCCTTGCACAGCTGGCCCGCGACTTCTGTTCAATAATCTAAATTGAATGCCTGATTTATCGGCTACAACACCCATTACACCGTCCAAAGCATCGATTTCTCTCACAAGATGCCCTTTTCCTAGTCCCCCAATAGCAGGATTGCATGACATTTCTCCAATAGTCTCTATTTTATGAGTAAAAAGAGCTGTATTTACACCCATTCTAGCGGAAGCTGCTGCTGCCTCACAACCAGCATGTCCTCCACCTATAACTACTACATCATAGCTTTGTTTTATCATGCTGTGAATGTAAACGTCTAAATTAAGAATACAAGAAGTATTTTATTTACCTATACAGAAATCTTTAAATATAGATCCAAGTATTTCCTCCACATCTACCTTACCAACGATGCTACCGAGATGTCGTATGGCCATTCTTAGATCTTCAGCTGCTAATTCAAGATCTTTGCTTTGATCCTTTTTTAAGAACTTGTTAATTTCTTTTAAGCAATCGTTAAGCTTAACTCTATGCCTTTCTCTGGTAATTATAGCGCTATTATTAGATGTAAATTTTTTGCTTAACTTAGTTTTTACCAAATTTATTAATTTATCTATATTTTTGTTATTTTTTACTGAAGCTAAAACAGTTTCTACATCAAATTTATGATTTTGTTTATCTGATACATCTGATTTATTTAAAAATATTATAGTATCTTTATTAATCATATTCTGAATTTTTTTATTAATTTTTTTTGATGAATTATCAATTACAATAATATTCAAATCTGCTTCTTTTGATTTTCCTAAAGCTAAAGATATACCTTTTTTTTCAACTTCATTTTTAGCATCTCTTATACCTGCGGTATCTGCAAGAATTACTGGATAGCCATCTAAATTCAAATAAGTTTCTATAACATCTCTAGTTGTGCCAGCTTCATCTGAAACAATAGCTACCTCTCTTTTTGAAATTAAATTTAATAATGATGATTTCCCTGCGTTAACTTCTCCTGTAATGGAAACCCTAAAACCGTCTCTAATTTTTTCTCCAACTTTATTATCCTCAATAATTTTAGTAATTTCTGAATGAATTTCTTTGATTGATTTGTGGGCATCTTTTAGTACTTTTTCAGGAAGATCTTCCTCTGCAAAATCAATTTTAGCTTCTATAAAAGCGAGAGATTTTATTATTTTTTCCCTCAGATCATTGTAATAATTTGATGCATTACCCTGAACTAATTTTATTGCTTGATGTCTTTGTAGTTCTGTTTCGGAATGGATAAGGTCTCCTATGCTTTCTGCTTTAAGCAAGTCAATTTTATCATTTTGAAAAGCAATTTTAGTAAACTCACCTGGTTCAGCTAGTCTGCAGTTTTTTTGCTCGGAAAGAACTCTTAATAAGGCGTTTATTATTGCGTTACTTCCATGGATTTGTAGTTCTGCTAAATCCTCCCCAGTATAGCTATTTGGCCCGGGAAACCACAATAATAGAGCCTCGGGATCTATTACATTATCACTTTTAGGGTCATAAAATTTACAAAAATTAACTTCATTTGACTTAATATCTTTAGACTTAGTCAAATTTTGACAAATTTTAAGTGTTTCACTACCTGATATTCTAACAATAGCTATTCCAGAGGGACCTCTACCAGATGATAAGGCATAAATGTTCATTTATTTATAATGATAAACCTCGATTGGAGATTATTTTACTAAATTTTTTTAGTGTGTCGTTATTTTTTATGTTTTTTATTATCATTTCTTTAAATGGATCCAAATATTTATTTTGTTTAAAAAAGCTGTGAGTCGCATCAACACCTAAACTCATGATGGTATTTTCGGGTTTTCTGCTGTTGTAAAAATCATTTAATGCAAAGCTGTTTTTTATAGATATACCTAAGCCCACATAATATTTAATTATTTCTTTTAATTTTTTGATATCTCTAAGAACAAGATTAAAACCCTGTCCAGCTACAGGATGAATAGTGTGCAAACCTTCTCCAAGAATTAATATATTTTTTTGATAATACTGTCTTCTTAAAGTTAGTGAGATCGGATAAGACTGTATATTACTAATAGTTATATCTTGTTTAAAATTTAATAACTTTATTATTTTTTCTTTAACTAAATTTGTAATTTTTTTAGAATTATTCTCGAAGAAATATTTTTTTACACTCCAAACAAAAGAGAAATAATTTTTTGAAAAAGGGAGTATAGCTAATGGCCCGTCTTTTAAAAAGAATTGACTTGTGTTTAGACTTTTGAAATTGTGCCTCACATAGCCTGTTATAGCTATTTCTTTATAATTCTTCTTAATAGATCTTATCTTAATTATTTTATCATAAATTTTAGATTGTCCGCCTATACAGAGGATAATTAAATCATAATTTTTTAATTCTTCTAGATTTTTTACATCCTTTTTTATTAATTTAATTTTATTTTTTGAAATTTCTTTCAATAATAAACTTTTAACTTTGTCATTTTCAAAGACATACATAAGATTAGAGTTTGCTTCTTTTAGATTTAAAAAATTTATATTTTCTTTAGAAGTTTCGTAAAAAAGCTCAATTTTTTTTGAAGGCCAAAACAATTTTTGTCCTAAATTAGTGATATTTTGATTAATGAACTTGTAATTTGTTTCAGAAATAGCAGTAGTCCTTTTATCTGCGTTTTTTGTGCCTTTTTTTGCTATTAGATTTACCTCTATACCTGGTACTTTACCTAAAACTACAGCTGTCATTAAGCCTGAAAGACCGTCTCCAACAATGCATATTCTCTGTTTTATCATATAACAATTTTTAACACTTTCATAAAAATGGTAAAAAGTACGTAATCGATTCGTGATGAATACAAACTTTTTAGATACTGTAACAAATTTTTTGAAAAAGCGAACCTTTGAATTGCTAGGTTTAATCTTAGTTTTATCAAGTGTCGCACTTGCAATCGCCTTTACTACATATTCTCCTGAAGATCCTTCGTTTGTTTATGGAGATAGGAGCTTCGAGATTCAAAATTTTTTTGGGATTTATGGAAGTAGCGTTGCAGATTTTTTATTACAAAGTTTTGGTTTGGCATCTTTTTTATTATTACTCAATTTTTTATTTTGGGGATTAGATTTAATAATAAAGAAAGAATTAAGAAGAATAATTTTAAAATTATTTTTAGTTGTAGCCTATTTAACTGTTGGAACAGTTTTTATCTATTTAACATTCGATAATTCTTTTTGGTTAATTGATAATGGTAATTCAGGTTTTGTTGGGAAAATATCATACAACTTTATAAATACTTGGGCTCCGTGGATTGATAATACATATTCAATTTATGGACTACTTTTATTGACTATAATATTTTTTTCATTTTCAGCTGATATAAATTATAAGAAAGTGTTCTCGGTAATTTTATCTCTTTTTAAGAGAAAGCCTGCTGAAAATATTGAACCAGATTTTAGTAAAATTAATATTGAAGATCAACCACAGACTTTAGAAAAACCACAGCAATCTTTTTTGTTTGATACTGACAAAAGTTCTAAAACAGAGCAAGTTAATACAAAACCTAAATATAAATTACCAGATATAAATTATTTAGAAAAAAATTTATCTAAACTTACTTCTGATGGAAATAAAAACCGTCCTGATGCCGAGTTTATGGAAAAAATACTGTTAGATTTTGGTATAAATGGAAAAATTAAAACAATCAATAATGGCCCTGTAGTAAACCTTTATGAATTTGAACCAGCAGCCGGTGTAAAAGTTTCAAAAATTATTAATTTATCAGAGGATTTAGCAAGAAATACAAGTTCAACTTCTACAAGAGTCTCTGTCATCCCAGGAAAAAACACTGTTGGAATCGAAATTCCAAATGAGGAAAGAGAGAGTGTATCACTAAGAGAAATAATTTCTTACGATAAGTTTCAAAAAAAAGATGTAAGACTTCCGATCGCATTAGGTAAAAGTATTTCTGGCATGCCAATTGTTGGTGATTTAAACTCAATGCCTCACCTTTTAATTGCAGGTACGACTGGTTCAGGTAAGTCTGTTTGTATTAATACTATAATCGTATCACTGCTTTACAAACTAAGTCCAGATCTTTGTAAATTTATTTTAATTGATCCAAAAATGTTAGAGCTATCTACTTACGAGGGAATACCTCACCTATTAACTCCAGTTATTACTGATGCTAAAAAAGCTACATCAGCTTTGTCTTGGACAGTCAAAGAAATGAACAGCAGGTATAAATTAATGAGTAAGGTAGGAGTGAGAAACATTGATGGCTATAACGCTAAACATAAACTTAAAATGCCTTACATCGTTGTAGTTGTTGACGAGATGTCAGACTTAATGCTTGTAGCTGGAAAAGAAATTGAAAACTACATTCAAAAATTATCGCAAATGGCAAGAGCTGCAGGTATTCATATCATTATGGCTACACAGAGACCAAGTGTCGACGTTATAACTGGTACAATAAAAGCGAATTTCCCAACCAGAATATCTTTTCAAGTAAGTTCCAAAATTGATAGTAGAACAATTTTAGGTGAGCAGGGTGCTGAGCAATTGCTTGGTAAAGGAGATATGTTGTTTATGTCGTCTGCAAACAGAATAGTTAGAATTCACGGTCCATATGTTTCTGAGCAGGAAATAGAGAAAATTACTAATTCATTAAGAGCTCAAGGAGAACCAGATTACATGGAAGAGATTACTTCTCAAGAGACAACGGAAAGCTCATTAACGTCTGGAAATGATGGTGATGAAGATGAATTATTCAATCAGGCTGTAGAAATTATAAAAGCTGAAGGAAAAGCCTCTACAAGTTTCTTACAGAGAAAATTACAGATCGGATACAATAGAGCTGCAAGAATTATTGATATGATGGAAGAAAAAGGTATTGTTAGTAAGGCAAATCATGTTGGTAAACGTGAAGTTCTTTAAAAAAAAATTTTTAATCTCGTTTTTACTATTAATAACAACGAGTTTATTAGCTAATGAAAAAGATCAAATAATTGCTCAATTAAATAACTTAAATTCATTAGAGTTTACATTTGATCAAATGATTAATGAAAAAACAGAAAGGGGTAGTTGTATTTTAGAGTTTCCTGGAAAATTAAAATGCAATTACTTTGATGACGTGGAAAAAGAATTAGTTATTAATAATAAGAGACTGGCAATAACCCAGAAAAGATATAATAAAACTTATCATTATCCTATTTCGAAATCTCCATTCCTAAATATATTATATAAAGACAAACTTTTAGAAATTGTGCAATCAGGAAAATTAGAATTAACTGATCAATTAATTAAGCTTATTTATTTTGGTGATAACGAAATTACAATTTTTTTTAACAAAATAGATCTAAATTTGAAAGGTTGGGAGATTAAAGATCAATACAATAATAATATAAATTTCTCCCTAAACATTATTGCTAAAAATGACGTTTTTAAAAAAGGTACTTTTAGAGTGCCTGAAATAAACTAAGCTACAAAATCAATTTCTTCTTCTTTGAAAATTTCAAACCCTTTGGATTTATAATTTTGCAATGCATGTTTGTGGTCTAAACTACAAGTATGAACCCACATTCTACTAGGATTTTTTCTTGATGCGCTTGCAATAGCATGATTTACAAGTGTTGAGCCAAGCTTCAAACCTCTAAATTCTTTTAGTACTCCTAAGTTGATAAGCTCTACTTCATTTGATCCAGGATGATATTCTTGTTCGTAATATCCTACTAAATCTTCGCCTTTTTTAAGAATATGCGTTTCTAAATTTTTATTCGTAACATACTTTACCCACTCACTATCAGACCAAAGTAATCTGTCTCTCCAATAGTGATCTACGCCTATTTGTTTATAGAAAAATCTGTTTAAGTGGAAATTATCTTTATCATCCAAAATAATTTGAAAGTTTTCTGGAAGATTTAAATCAACAGTTTTTGCAAAATCTTTTATTTCTAAGAAATATCTTTTTACTCTTGAAACCATCAGCTAACCATCTTTCCGATCTTTTCACCTGCAAATATATGAAAGTGTAAATGAGGAACCTCCTGACCACCATCACTTCCAATATTAGTTAAAGCTCGATATCCTTTATCTTTTGCGCCGACTAAGTTTGCGACATGCGTTACTGCTTTGTTTAACTCTACAATTTCTTTATCTGAAGCTTTATTGTTGAAATCATTAAGATCTACGTATTCACCTTTAGGAATAACTAAAACATGAACTTTCTTTTGGGGATTAATATCATGAAAAGCTAAAACATGATCATTTTCATAAACTTTTTTACACGGAATTTCTCCTCTTAGAATTTTAGCAAATATATTATTTTTATCGTAACTCATTTCTGTCTTTTCTTAAGTTCGCTCATCACATCTTCAATTTTTATGTTGCTAGCCTCCAAGTAAACCATCAAATGATAAACCACATCAGCAGCTTCGTGTATCTTATTTGAGTTTTTTTCCACAGATTCAATTAATTCGCCTATTTCCTCTTTTACTTTTGAAACACTTAGTTTTTTGTCGTTCAAAAGTTTATTAGTATAAGACTTATCTGGAGAAGAATTTTTTCTCTCTCTGATTGTTTTAATTAATTGTTCTAAGTTTTCAAACATTTTATAACCTTACCGAAACATTTTTAGAATTCAAATATTCTTTGGCATCTTTGATTTTAAATTCACCATAATGAAAAATAGAAGCAGCTAAAACTGCACTTGCTCCACCTTTAACTATACCATCATATAAATGATCTAGAGTTCCAACTCCACCGGATGCTATTACAGGAATATTGGTGTTATTTGTAATTGTTTTTAATAAATCAACATCGTAACCTGATTTAGTTCCATCTTTATCCATTGAAGTTAATAAAATTTCTCCGGCTCCATTTTCTTCGACTTTTTTAGCAAAATCCACTACATCAATACCAGTTTTATTTCTTCCACCGTGTGTAAACACTTCCCATTTATTTTCTGAAACTTTTTTTGCGTCAATCGCAACAACAATGCATTGAGATCCAAATTTTTTTGAAGCTTTCTTAACAAGGTCGACATTTTTTACAGCGGCAGTATTAATAGAGACTTTATCTGCACCTGCTAACAATAAATCGGTAATATTTTGAATAGTTCTTACTCCACCTCCAACAGTTAAAGGAACGAAACATTTTTTTGCAGTTTTTCTAACAATATCAATGAGCGTTTCTCTATTTTCATTTGAAGCGGTAATATCAAGAAAACAAATCTCGTCAGCCCCACCGTCACTATAAGTTTTAGCTTGTTCTACTGGATCACCGGCATCTTTTAATTCAACAAAGTTAATGCCTTTAACAACTCTTCCATCTTTAACATCAAGGCAAGGTATAATTCTATTTTTAAGCATTAATCTCCTTTGCTAACTCATCAAGCTTAATATCACCATCGTAAATAGCTTTACCAACAATAATACCTTCAATTTTTTTATTATTTAACCCTTTAGCCTTCTTAATGTCATTAATTGAAGAAACGCCTCCTGAAATAACAACAGGACAATTAGAAAGCCCTGCAATTTTCACACTCTCATCTAAGTTAGGGCTAGTTTTCATTCCATCTCTATTTATGTCTGTAAAAATAATTCTGCTAACGCCAAAGTCATTTACCTCTTTTAAAAAATCTGTGGTTTTAATTTCTAAATTTTCTCTCCAGCCTGATACAGAAAGATTGCCATCTTTTGCATCTAACCCCAAAGCAATTTGACCTTTAAATTTTGCACAAGACTCTTTTAAAAATTCTTTATTTTTAATAGCACCACTTCCTAAAATTACTTTCTCAACACCAGTATCGATATATTGTTTAATACTATCGAGAGATCTAACACCGCCACCTATTTCGATTTTCAGATCGTATTTACTCACTATTTCTTTTATAATATCTAAATTGACTGTTTTGCCCGTCAAAGCTCCGTCTAGATCAACAATGTGTAAATTTTTAAAGCCATGATCTTTAAATTTCGCTGCTTGCTCAATAGGTGAAGTTTTATATTCAGTTTTATTTTCGAAGTCACCTTTGATTAATCTTACACATTTTTTATCTTTTATATCTATTGCAGGAAATATTTTCATTATAAATTTAAAAAGTTATCAATTATTTTTAATCCAATTTTATCACTCTTCTCAGGGTGAAACTGTGTTCCAAATAAATTGTCTCTCTCGACAGCGCAGACAATTTTTGATGAGTAATTTGTTGTCGCTGAAATGATTGATTTATCTTCAGGAATAAATTCGTAACTATGAACAAAATACATATGAGATTTATTTTTTATATCCTTAAACATTTTACTTTCCTTTTGAATTTCAATTTCATTCCAACCAATATGTGGAAGTTTAAATTTTCCATTTTGATTATCTATTTTTGAAACTTTGCCAGAGATCCAACCTAATCCTTTTGTTTCTGCTTCTTCATACCCTATATCTGCAAACATTTGTAAGCCTACACAAATTCCTAATAAAGGTTTCTTATTTGTGATTGCAAAATCTTTTAGTGTTTCTACTAATCCAGAAATTTTATTTAAAGAGTCTACACAGCTTTTAAATGATCCTTGTCCTGGTAAAACAATCTTGTCACAAGACTTAATTTTATTAATTTCTGAAGTTACCTCTATTTTAACTTTGCCTTTAGCTACCTCTGTAAAAGAATTTATGACAGAGCTTATATTGCCCGATTGGTAGTCAACAATAGTGACGTTCATCAAATTATATAGAGCCTTTTGTCGAAGGTATTGAGTTTTTAATTCTTTTATCAATCGCTAAAGCATCTTTTAATGATCTAGCTAAACCCTTATAACATGACTCAATCTTGTGGTGACTATTTTCACCGTAAATATTTTCTATGTGTAAAGTAACCCCAGCTGATTGTGAGAATGCTTGGAACCACTCTTTAAATAATTCTGTGTCCATCTCGCCAAGTTTCTCAACGGGCAGGTTTACTTTCCAGATTAAATAAGGTCTATTCGATACATCTATTGAAACTCGGCTTAAAGTTTCATCCATAGGTATCATTGTTGATGCATATCTTGTAATTCCTTTTCGATTACCGGCTGCTTTTTTAATAGCTTCTCCGATAGCTATACCTGTATCTTCAGTAGTGTGGTGTAAATCTATATGTGTGTCACCCTTTGCTTTTACTTCTAAGTCTATTAATGAGTGCTTAGATAATTGCTCAAGCATGTGGTCTAAAAAACCTATTCCAGTTTTAATTTTATACTTTCCTTTACCGTCTAGATTGACCGCGACAGAAATACTAGTCTCTTTTGTTTTTCTTGTAATTTTCGCTTTTCTAATCATAAGCTTTACCTAATTTACCTTTGATATATATTTAAATGGTCATTTTATCAATAAATCACTATTGAAGATCTCAAAATAATCTCCACATATAACTTCATGAATACAGCTGAAAAATGGCACGGCACTACAATTGTCCTTCTTCGAAAGGGCGGGGAGACCATTGTAGCAGGTGACGGTCAAGTCAGTCTTGGCAACACAGTTTTAAAAAGTAAGGCTAAAAAAGTTAGAAAAATTGAAAGCAGAGGAGTAATCGCAGGATTTGCCGGCTCAACTGCGGATGCTTTAACTTTATTTGAAAGGCTTGAGGCAAAGTTAGAAAAGCATGCGGGAAACTTGCAAAGAGCAGCTGTTGAGTTAGCAAAAGATTGGAGAAGTGATAAGTTTTTGAGAAGATTGGAGGCTTTGATGGCAGTAGCAGATAAAAATCACAGCTTCATAATTTCTGGGACTGGTGATGTATTAGAACCAGAAGATGGGATAATTGGAATTGGATCTGGAGGAAATTACGCTCTTGCAGCTGCAAAGGTACTAATCGAAACTGATATGAAAGCAGAAGAGATAGCAAGAAAAGCTTTGAAAGTTGCATCGGATATCTGTGTATTTACAAATAATAATGTAACAATGGAAAAAATTTAAATGTCAAAATCTAAAAAAGAAACAAATTTGAAATTAGTCAAAGGATCTAAAGACGATAGCTCTAAAGTAAGTGCTCTATCTCCAAGAGAGATCGTTTCTGAGCTGGATAGATATGTAATTGGTCAAAAAGAAGCTAAAAAAGCTGTAGCAGTAGCATTAAGAAATAGATGGAGGAGGCAAGCTCTTACCGATGAAATGAGGGATGAGGTATTACCGAAAAATATTCTAATGATTGGCCCAACAGGTGTAGGTAAAACAGAAATTTCCAGAAGACTTTCTAGACTAGCTGAAGCACCATTTATAAAGGTGGAAGCGACAAGGTTTACTGAGGTAGGTTACGTTGGCAGAGACGTAGAGCAAATCATAAGGGATCTAATAGAAATAGCTATAGCAATGGAAAGAGAAAGAAAAAGAAAAGAAGTAAAAGCCAAAGCCGAATTAAAGGCAGAGGAAAAAGTATTAGATGCACTAGTTGGTAATAAAGCAAGTGTTGCTACAAGAGAAAGTTTTAGAAAAAGATTAAGAAATGGAGACTTAGATGATAATGAAATTGAAATAGAAGTTCAGGATAAATCTTCTGGATTGCAGAGCTTTGAAATTCCCGGCATGCCAGGAGGAAACGTTGGTATGGTTAACCTAGGAGATATCTTAGGTAAATCAATGGGAGGAAAAAAAGGTAAAAAGAAAAAAATGTCTGTAAAAGAGTCCCACGCAATTTTAGTAGCACAAGAATCTGATAAAATGATTGAGGAGGATAAGATCATTAAAGAAGCTAAAAAAGCTACTGAAGAAAATGGAATAGTTTTTTTAGATGAAATCGATAAAGTTTCAGCAAGAAGTGACAGGGTAGGAGGAGATGTTTCTAGAGAAGGAGTACAAAGGGACTTATTACCGCTAATTGAAGGAACTACAGTAAGTACTAAACATGGACCCATAAAAACTGATCATATTTTGTTTATTGCATCAGGAGCTTTCCAATTAGCTAAACCGTCTGACCTATTACCAGAGTTACAAGGAAGATTACCAATAAGAGTAGAGTTGAATGCTTTAAATGAGGAAGATTTCAAGAGAATCCTTAAGGAACCAGATAATAGTTTAATAAAACAATACAAAGCACTTTTAAAAACTGAAGATGTTAATCTTGAATTTTCAGATGATGGAATTGATATGCTTGCAAAAATATCTGCAGAAGTTAACTCCTCTGTTGAGAATATTGGAGCAAGAAGGCTTCACACTATTATTGAAAAAGTATTAGATGATATCAGTTTCAACGCTACCGATAAAGCTGGGGAAACAATTACGGTAGATAAAAAGTTTGTTAAAGATAATTTAGGCAATCTAGTTAAAGATACAGATCTATCAAAATTTATATTATAAATTTTTAAATTTTATTAAAATTGCACCTTCTCCACCATCTTTAACTTTGGCTTCTTTGATAGAAATAATTAATTTATTAAGCTCAATATCAGATTTAATAAATTCTGGGACAGAATATTTCAATTTTCCAAGATCTTTAGAAATGTAAGCGTCTTTATGACTTGTAGAATGTAGTCCCTTACCCGTAATCAATAACAATTCTTTATATTTTTTCTCGATGCAAAAAAGTAATATTTGTCTTACTTTTTTATTTGCATCATCTAAAGTAAAACCGTGTAAATCAAATTTAAATCTTTCTTTCCTAAGTACTTTTCGATTATTTGTATCTTTATCGTAAATGTCTGATGGATCTTTTATATAATCTTCCCAGGTTTTTTTATCTTCTTGGGAAAGATCTTTTTTTTTTATCACTAGCTGATTATTTCAGATAAATACCAGTTTGGACTTTTGTTATTAATATTTTTTGTAAATTTCCAATTATCAGTAACAAATTTTATTTTATCAGGATTGCCCTCAATTATTTTATTATCTTTATCTCTTTTTACAGAAATTACCTCAGCAACAAATTTTACTGTAGCAAATAGATTGTCCTTAATCTTTTCATATTTTTCAACTGAGGACTCCTTTACTCCAATAAATGTAAATTCAGATTTTATATTTTCCTTATTTCTTGTTTTAATAGCTTCGGAAAAATTTGAAAACATATTAGACCCAAGCAAAGCTTTTAATTTTATTAAATCCCCGTTAGCAAAAGAAGTTAAAATACTTTCATATGCTATTTCAGCACCTTTTAAGAATTCTTTTTTATCTTGTCCCTCTAAAATTTCAAAATTTTTCTTAGTTGGTTGCACATCCTTTTGTGGCATACTGAATTCTTTTTCAGCAAAATTTGGATAGATTTTTGACTCATGCCCAGTTTTTCTTCCTAGGATGCTCCTCAATCTCAAGATTATAAATCCTGCGATCATTCCAAGTAAAATTATATCTAAATAACCAAAACTGTTACTCATAATTTGATAAATATACATGAATAATATAATTTTGTATCAGACAAATGAACACATTTTTTTTACTTTTTATTGGTATACCTGCATTAGAAATATTTCTAATGATTAAAATTGGGGGTGAAATAGGAGCCTTAAACACTGTTGCCCTTATATTTTTAACCGCAATTATTGGTGTTTATTATGCCAGAATTCAAGGGCTTCAGACCTTGAGATCGGGTATAACGAACGTTTATCAAAATAAAGTTCCTGTTTACGAATTAATTTCTGGAGCATCAATTGCAATAGCTGCGTTATTATTAATAATTCCAGGTTTTTTTACAGATGCATTAGGGTTCATTCTATTATTCCCTTTTACTAGAAATATGCTTTTTAAATTAGTTCTTAAGAATAAGTCGACTATTGGTGAAAAAAAGAAAAACGATAGAACTATAGACGGTGAAATAATCGACAAAAATAAAGATGAGTTATAAAATTATTGGAAAATACATAAAAGAACTAAACTTTAGTATACCTAATTCTAAAACCTTTTTTTTACTTTCTAAAGATATTTCTAAGTACAAAATTAATATAGATATTAAGAGTAATCAAATACGTCAGAATTTAATTGAAGTTTTGACATCGTTGAATTTAAAACCTGTAAATAACAATTTTGAAAAGATTAATACAAGAATTGTTTATTCTGCTATAATTGAACTTTCAAATGATAATATAGAAAAAAAAGAAGTCGAAAAAATTGTATTAGTTGAAGTACCGACAAATATTTATTCTGAGCTAAGAGGAATTTTTGTAAATTTGTTTGAAAATTCAGGTTTCAAAGATATAAAAATTAGTGAAAAAGTAGATTTTGAAAAACTTTATCAAATGAAAAAAATTCAGTAAAAGTTTTTTTTCAATTCTTTTTTTATAAACTCTTTGTGCAATTTAATTTCTTCCTCTGGGATGCTTAGAACTTCTTTATTATAGTTTTTGTTCTTAAAGAAATTATCCTCTAATGTATTGGATGATAAATTAAATTTTGGTTCTTTTACATCTAATAAATTTATATAAACTTCTCTTAATAATTCACAATCTAATAAGGCATTATGTTTAGTTCTTTTTGATAGGTCAATGTTAAATTTTTTACATAAAGCATCTAATGAATTTGATGACCCAGGAAACTTATTTCTTGCAACTTCAAGTGAATCCACTACCATTTTTTCGTCAATTTTACCTTTATTACCAATTTTATTCATTTCTCCTTTTAAAAAACTTAAATCAAATGGAGCATTGTGAATTATAATTTTTTTCCCTTTTATAAAATCTAAAAACTGGTTAGCTATCATCTTAAATGTTTCTTTATCTTTCAAAAACTCACTTGAAAAACCATGTACTTTAAAAGCTGATTCAGGAACATCTCTCTCAGGATTTATTAACTTATGAAACACTTTTCCTGTGGCAATAAGATCTTGGGTTTCAATGCAAGCAATTTCTACAATTCTATGACCTTCATTAAATGATAAACCAGTAGTTTCTGTATCAAGAAATATCTCTTTCATAATACCTAAATATATCTAATAATCTTTTTTTTAAAAACTTTAAAGTTTTTTCATTAACAACTACGTGATGACATTGTTCTGATTTTTTTTTGTCACTAAATTGCTTTTTATTAAGAATTTCAAATAGTTTTTTGTCACCTCCACTTGCCCTAAATCTTCGAAGTCTAATACTCTTTTTGGCTTTGATGAAAAAAATTAGATCAAATATTTTCATTAATCTGCTTTCTACCAATAGTGGTATTTCGAAAAAGACGTATCTTTTATGAGAATTTTTTTTTATAAAATTGTGCATTTCCCCTCTTATTAAAGGATGAATAATTTTTTCTAATTTATTTATAGTAGACCTATCTTTTATAATTTTTTTTTTTAACTCTCTTTTGATATTTTGATTTTTTTTAATTCCGAATTTTTTTGAAATCAATCTTTTAAAAGCTAATCTTTTATATAACTTTAAAACTTCTTTATCAGCGCTAAATAGTGGTCCTTTATTATGAGATAAAATTTTACTGGCTGAGGTTTTGCCAGACGCTAAAGAACCTGTAATGCCTATTTTTCTCATTTTAATTTTGATAATAATAATTCTACTAATTTTTGGTCAATTTCGGGGTTAATTTTATTCCACAAATAAAAAGATTTTTGCCCTTGATAAATAAACATTTCAAGTCCATTAAAAACTTTTATATCTTTTTCTTTTAAGTACTTTAGAGTCTTTGTTTCTAATGGATTGTAAATAGTGTCTATATAAATCAAATCTTGTTTTACATTTTTAAAATCAAACCTAAAATCTTGATAATTTTTTAATCCTAAACTGGTTGCATTTACGATAATGTCAAAATTTTTCAAATTTTGTTCTAAATCGGCCCAAGAAAGAATCTCTAAATTATTAAATTTTTTCTTTAAGAAAATACATTTTTCTTTAGTTCTATTCGTAATCGAAATGCTTTTTACCCCTGATTTATTTAGAGATAATATTACAGATGGCGAAACTCCTCCGGCTCCAATAATTAAAGCTTTCTTATTAGGTATATTTTCCACCTCTTTTAAATAAGCGGCCTGCAAACCATATACATCCGTGTTTTCACCAATAACGGTTCCATCATTTCCAAGATATACAGTATTAACAGAACTAGTGATTTCCGCGTCGTTTACAATTATATCTAAACTAGATACAATTTTTTGTTTATAAGGCAATGTGATGTTGATGCCACTTAGCTCTTTATCTTTAATTTTTTTAATAACGCCAACCAATTCATTTTCTTCAACTTTTATTATTGAGTAATTTGCGTCGATTTTATACTTTTTGAACCAATAGTTGTGAAGAATAGGAGACAAGGAATGCTCTATGGGATTTCCGATTATACCAAATTTTTTAGTCATTTTTATTTATATTGATTAATATAATTGATTATATGTTTTATAGGCAAACCCATAATTGAATTATGATCACCTTTTACGTATTCGAATAGCTCCAATCCGTCAGCTTCTACTTGATAAACGCCATAAGCTAGTAAAGTTTCTGTGCTTATTTTTTTTAAATAATTTTCTAGTTGATCATTGGAAAGGTTTTTCATTTTAAGTTCTGATGAATCTGTATAATTCCAAATCATCGATCCATTTTTTGAGATACATACTGAACTTATAAGATAATGTTTTGAATTGTTTAGTTTTTTAAGAATCTCTAAAGCCTCATTTCTTGATTTTGGTTTATTAATTATTTCATTATTGAGTGATATAACACTGTCAGCTCCTAAAACAAGTTGATTTGGATTTCTATTACTAACTTTAATAGATTTTATTTCAGCGAGATTTTTAGAAATTAAAGCTGGATTAGCTCCTTCAGCAAGTAGGGAAGATTTTACCTCGTCTTCATCTACGTTTGAGACTACAACTTCACAATCAATATTATAATTGTCGAGAATTTGTTTTCTTACACCACTTTTTGATGCCAAAATTAATTTCATTTGTGTTTCTTTATTTCAATTATTTTCAAGATTGAGGCTGCGGTTTCTTCTACTGATCGTCTTGTGACATCAATTATAGGCCAATTATTTTTTTTGAACAAATTTTTGGAATCAAATATTTCTTTTTTGATAAATTCAATATCTGTGTATTCTTTTAGGTTGTGGTCTTTCATAATAGCAACTCTGTTTCTTCTGATATCAGCCAATCTTTCTGGGTCAGCAATCAGGCCAATAATACATGCTTTTTTATTAAAATTTAGTCCCTCTGGTAATTTTTGATCTAATACTAGAGGTATGTTGATTGTTTTGAAACCTCTATTAGCCAAGTAAATAGATGTTGGGGTCTTACTTGTTCTGCTCACCCCTAGTAAAATTACATCAGCTTCATTAATATCATCAACTTTCTTTCCGTCATCGTGGGACATCGTAAATTGTATGGCTTCTATTCTTTTATAGTAATCGTCATCTAGAACGTGTTGTGCGCTTGGTTTGTGTATGGCTTTTTGGTTTAAAAGCTTTGAAAAGCTTAATATTAAGTTTCCTAAAATTCCGAAACATGGCACATTATTTTTCTCACTTTCCTTTGCTATGTATTTTGCCAACTTTGTTTCAACAATTGTGTAAAGAATAAGAGAGTTTTCTAAATCGTTACATTCTTTAATGATCTTATCAATTTGTTGCTCGGTTCTAATGAAAGCAAACTCTTTTTTGTTGTAAATGAAATTGGCAAATTGTGATTTTAGGGAAAGAAATATTCTATCAAGAGTTTCGCCAGTTGAGTCAGACACAAGATATACATTGTATTTTTCGTTCATAAATTTGTTAATAAATTGATAATAAACTATCTTTTTCCACTGCTAACAAAAAAAAATATAGAAAAATTAACATTAATTAACAACATTTTAACATCTTATTAAGTGTTAATAATGTTGTTTTACTAATGTTTATAAAGTTAATACAATCTACAAAATTAAGCAGTTTTAAAAAAAATTATTAACTTAGGTATGTATAAAATATGTATAAAAAGTTATACGAACACTTAACAAGATATTAAACTACTACAACCTATAAAAAGAAAATTAATAATATATGAGTAATCTTAACAAAATACTTCATAATAAAATTTCTTGTAAATCACTTTGGTTTATGAGACAAGCAGGTAGATATTTACCTGAATTTAGAGAAATAAGATCTAAAAATCAAAATTTTATTAATCTTTGTTTAAACAGTGAATTGAGTTCTGAAATCACTTTACAACCAATCAAAAGATTCGACTTGGATTCGGCTATAATTTTTTCTGATATTTTAATGGTTCCTTATGCGTTAGGACAGGAAGTCAATTTTATAAAAAATGAAGGTCCAGTTCTAGGAAATTTGAATATGAATAATATTTTAAAAGTTAATAAAGAAAGTTTTTCTAAAAAATTATCTCCAGTTTATAGAGCAATAGATATTACGAGAAAAAAATTACCAAAAGAGAAATCACTTATTTCATTTATTGGAGCTCCGTGGACATTATTGGTTTACATGCTAGGAATTAAAAAAGCTGATAACAATTTAAATCTAAAAAAATTAAATATTAAAGATCTAAAGCTAGGTGATTTAATTAATAAACTTGTAAAAATTTTAAATATTCATATTCAAAACCAAGTAGACGCTGGTGCAGACGTTGTACAAATATTCGACTCTTGGGCAGGATTAATTCCGTCAGCAAATATTCAAGACCTTTGCTATTCACCTAATGCTAAAATTGTAGAGTTTTGTAAAAAGAAAAAAATTTCTAATATTTGTTTCCCAAAAGGGATCAAACTAAAATATAAGGAATTCAATAACTTTGTTAAACCAGATGGCATTAACATAGATTATGAAATAGACCCACAGTGGGCAAAAAACAATCTTACAGATGTGGTTATACAAGGGGGTCTAGACCCAAAAGCTTTGCTTAAACCAGAAGATGAAATGATAGAAGTAGCGACGAAATACATTAAAACTTTCCAAAATACACCTTACGTTTTTAACTTAGGTCATGGTTTACTTCCTGAAACAGATCCTGATAAACTAACAACATTAATTAAATTTTACAGGAATTACTAATGGATAAAAAAGAACACCCGAAAGTCAAATTTGGAAAAACTGGAGTTCTCATAATTAATTTAGGAACACCAGACTCAACAAATTGGTGGGACATCAGAAAATATCTTAAAGAATTCCTTTCTGATAGAAGAGTAATAGAAGTAAACCCAGTCATATGGCAATTAATTTTGAATTTATTTATTTTAACCCTCCGCCCATCAAAAACTGCGCACGCATATAAGAAAATCTGGAGAAAAGAAAGCAACGAGTCACCACTCTTATATTTCACAAAAAATCAGAAAATTAAACTTAATAAAAAAATAGGAAATGAAAATTTAATAATAGATTTTGCTATGAGATACGGAAATCCAAGTATCAAATCTAAATTGTTCAAATTAAAAGACTGTGGTTGTGAAAATATAATTATTTTACCTCTCTACCCTCAGTATGCAGCAGCCACGACAGCAACAGTTTGCGACGAGGTTTATAGATCATTAATGAAGATGAGATGGCAACCAAGTCTTCAAATCGTTCCTCACTACGAAAGTGAACCTCTCTATATTAGCGCATTGATAAATAGTATTGAAAGGAAAATAAAAGAAATAAATTGGAAACCTGATATCATCGTTTCTTCTTATCACGGAATACCTAAATCTTATTTTGATAAGGGAGATCCCTACCATTGTTATTGTCATAAAACTACAAGGCTTATTCAAGAAAGTTTAAATGAAAAAATACAAATAAAAACAACCTTCCAATCGAGATTTGGACCACAAGAATGGTTAACACCATACACCGATAAAACACTAGAGTCTTTACCCAAGGAAGGAGTAAAAAATCTTCTTGTAATTTGTCCGGGATTCGCGTCGGATTGTGTTGAGACTCTGGAGGAAATTAATATTCAAGGACGAGAAAGTTTTATGGAAAATGGAGGAGAAAATTTTGATATGATTCCATGTCTTAATGACAGCCAAGACCACATTACTATGATGGAAAAATTAGTTAATAAATATGTTTAATGAACTACTATTTGCTATTTAAATCATTGCACCTTATTGCTGTCATCTCGTGGATGGCAGGTCTTTTATACTTACCAAGAATATTTGTTTATCATTCTGAGGCAAAACATGACTCTCAAAAAGAAGTTTTTAAAATAATGGAAAGGAGGCTTTATAATTACATCATGATGCCTGCCATGCTAATTTCTTGGTTGTTTGGTATTTTACTTTTACACAATCTTGGCTTCTCAGTTTTGTTTGAACTTTGGATGGTAATAAAAATTATCTTAGTAACAATTCTAACATATTACCACTTCACATTAAGAAAATATTTAAATGATTTTTCAATCGACAATAATCAAAAATCTTCAAAATTTTTCAGAATATATAACGAAATCCCTACAATTATACTGATTGTAGTTATATTTGTGGTAGTTTTTAAACCTTTATAATTAGGGGTTGAATTTTTTATAAAAAGACATATATTTTTATTTACACTTCTTTAAAAAAATCTCATGAACTTACAAGAACTTAAGCAGAAAAACCCAGCTGAACTTATCAGTGAGGCAGAAAAACTAGGCATTGAAAACCCAAGCACTTTAAGAAAGCAAGAAATATTATTTGCAATTTTAAAGAAACTAGCTGAAAAAAATGAGCAGATAACGGCGACAGGAGTTTTGGAAGTTTTACAAGATGGATTTGGGTTTTTAAGAGCGATAGAGTCTAATTACCTACCAGGGCCCGACGATATTTATGTTAGTCCAAGCCAAATCAGAAGATTTGGATTGAGGACGGGGGACTCAGTCGAAGGAGAAATAAGAGGACCTAAAGATGCGGAAAGATATTTTGCATTGCTTAAAGTTAACAATATTAATTTTGACAACCCTGAAAAAGGAAAAAATAAAATTGCTTTTGATAACCTTACTCCTCTTTATCCCAACGAAAGAATTAAATTAGAAGTCGAAAGCGTAAAAGTTGAAAAAAAACCAGATAACACTGCAAGATTGATTGACCTGGTAAGTCCAATTGGAAAAGGGCAAAGATCTTTAATAGTGTCCCCTCCAAGGGCGGGCAAAACAATAATTCTTCAAAACATTGCACAATCTATTACTGCAAACCACCCAGAGTGCTATTTAATGGTGCTTTTAATTGACGAAAGGCCTGAGGAAGTTACCGACATGCAAAGATCAGTCAAAGGAGAGGTAGTGGCATCAACTTTTGACGAACCGGCTTCAAGACATGTTGCGGTAGCTGAAATGGTCATAGAGAAAGCAAAAAGATTAGTCGAACACAAGAAAGATGTAGTAATACTTTTAGACTCCATAACTAGGTTGGGAAGGGCGTACAATGCAGTTATACCAAGTTCAGGTAAAGTTCTTACAGGAGGCGTTGACGCAAATGCACTTCAAAGACCAAAAAGATTTTTTGGTGCAGCACGAAATGTTGAGGAGGGAGGATCGTTAACGATAATTTCCACTGCTTTAATTGATACAGGAAGTAGAATGGATGAAGTAATTTTTGAAGAATTTAAGGGAACTGGTAATTCTGAATTGATTTTAGATAGAAAAGTTGCAGATAAGAGAATTTACCCAGCTCTAGATATAACAAGATCTGGCACTAGAAGAGAAGAGTTGTTATTTGCAAAAGACGAGTTATCAAAGATGAACGTGCTTAGAAGAATTATAAGCCCGATGGGAACAATGGATGGTATTGAGTTTTTAATTTCTAAACTAAAAAATACAAAAAACAATTCAGACTTTTTTGACTCCATGAACAAGTCTGCAAACTAATTTTTATTGAATTGTTTTATTGTCGTAACTCACTTGATGCGAGTAGAAACTTATAATTTCCTCTAGAATTTTTGCTCTATCTTTATTAGTCACGGTTTCTAAAAGTTTTTGTTTTTCTTCATTAGTTACAGGTGATATCATCGAAAGAGTATTTATTTTTTGTATTTCATCAAGTTTTTCAAATTCTCGCCAGTTAAGTAGCAAGCCATTCTTTCTAAAAAAAATTTTAGCTTTATCCATAATGCTTTGTATATTTTCAACTTCTAGAGAACCATCTACATCCGATTCAAAATGTTTGTAATCAACTTTAAATTCTCTATAGATTTTATTATTATTTACTTCCTCTAATATCTTAAATCTTGTAATTCCTGTAAGATTAATTAAAATTCTACCATCTCTAATCTTTTGGAAATCACTTATTCTCCCTAGACACCCAATTTTATAAATATCGCTTCCTTCTCTATTTGATTGTACCATGCCCATCAGTTTGTTTTTCTTGTAAGTATCATTGACAAGCTCTAGATATCTTTCCTCAAATATATTTAAAGGCAAATTAGTTTTTGGGAAGTAAATTACGCCGCTAAGAGGGAACACCGGGATTACTTTAGGAAGATTTTTCATAAAAGTATCATATTAAAATTTTTACTTCATCGATAGTGACATTTTATTAGTATTGACCGCTCTAGAGGCCTTATATTATACTTATAATATTGCGGGCATAGCTCAGTGGTAGAGCGTCTCGTTGCCAACGAGAAGGTCGAGGGTTCAAGTCCCTTTGCCCGCTCCATTAAAATGAGTGATTTAGCTGATAAAAAATGTATCCCTTGCGAAGGAAATATTCCTCCATTTGATAAAAGTGAGATTCATAAATATTTGAAAAAAGTTGACGGATGGAATGTTAAGAGTAATAAAGATGAAAATTATTATTTAACTAAGGAATTTTCATTTAAAAACTTTAAGGAAAGCCAAAAATTTATTAATAAAGTCGGAGATATAGCTGAAAAAGAGAATCATCACCCTGACATATCATTTGGATGGGGGTACTGTAGAGTGAAAATATTTACACATGCAATAAAAGGATTGGCTGAAAGCGATTTTATCTTGGCCGCGAAGATAGATAAAATTTAGTTAATGGTTAAAGTGTCTTATACCTGTGAAAAGCATTTTGATTTTTGACTTATTTGCCTCATTAATGATTTCCTGGTCTTTAATAGAGCCTCCAGGTTGAACAATAATTTTTACACCTGCGTTAATCAAAATTTTAATCCCATCAGGAAATGGAAAAAAAGCATCAGAGGCTGCTACGCAGTTCTTAATTTTTATTGATTGAAATCGTTTTGCTTTTTGTATTGCTATTTTACAACTATCCAATCTACTTGGTTGACCACCTCCAATTCCAATTGTAGAAAAGTTATTACTGAGCACAATAGCATTTGATTTTACGTATTTACAAACGTTAAAAGCAAATCTTATCTCATTCAACTCTTTTTTGTTAGGTTTAAGCTTAGTAACACATTTTAATTTTTTATTATCTAAAATAATTTGATCTTTGTTTTGTATTATAAACGATCCATCAAAATTTTTAATTTTTGAAATATTTTTTTCTTTGAATTTAGATATGTCCAATATTCTTAGGTTTTTTTTTCTCTTTAATATTTTTAAAGCTTCAACGTCAAAGCCTTTTGCTAGGATTACTTCAAGAAAATTTTTAGTAATTTCTAAAGCAATTTTTTTATTTATCTTATAGTTGCATGCGATTACACCTCCAAAAGCACTTAATGGATCGCATGCATATGCATTTTTGAAGGAGATCAATGGGTCTTTATTTTGTGAAACTCCACATGGGTTGGCGTGTTTTATAATGATTGTGCTGGACTTCCCTTGAATCGACATAAGGAGATCTAGTGAAGCAAATATGTCATTGTAATTATTATAGCTTAATTCTCTTCCATTTAGCTGCGTAAACCCAAGCTCACGATCATTATAATCATTGATGTAGATAGAACTTTCTTGGTGTGGATTTTCTCCATATCTCAGCTCCTTAAATTTTCTTCCAAATAAAGTCTTTCTCTCTGGAAACTTAATATTTAATTTTTTGTTAAACCAATTGGCTATCATAGAGTCGTAATAAGCAGTCAAGCCAAAAGCTTTTGACGACATAAATTCTCTAAACTTAAGACTTGTTCCACCTCTATTTTTTTCAATCTCTTTAATTAATGATTTATAATCGTTTTTATTTGTAATTATTGCTACGTTTTTAAAGTTTTTTGCTGCTGCCCTTACCATTGTAGGACCTCCGATATCAATATTTTCAATTATATTTTTTGAGTTTTTGGAGTGTCTTACTATGTTTTGAAAAGGATAGAAATTTACTATAATTAAGTCTAAAGAGGGAAATTTTTGCTTGTCCATTTCATTTTTATGAATTTTATTTTTTCTATCATGTAATATTCCAGCGTGAATTTTCGGATGTAATGTCTTTACTCTGCCATCGAGCATTTCTTTAAATCCAGTATATTTAGATATTTCAATACAATTATAACCTAATTTCTTGATCGTCTTAAAAGTACCGCTTGAACTAATAATTTTTATATTATATTTCTTAAAAATTTTTAAAAGAGAACTTATATTTTCTTTATCAGAAACAGAAATTAAAGCATTTTTGATTTTAAGATTCATCTCTAAATTTTTTTCTTAATTTCCCAATTAAAAGATTTATTTTTATTAACTAAATTACCAGAAATAGTTATACAAGTACTATCTAATATTTTTTTTCCTCCGAGATATATGCTTTTCTCAATATTGATACTCTCATTATTTACTCTAAATAATAAGGATTTATTCTTTGATATTTGTATTAGAGCACTGTTTCCACTCATTGTTTTGACAGCTGCTAATTCTGGATTTAAATAAAATCTAAAAATATATCTTATAGGTATTCCATCGCTTTTTTTTAAGATATGATCTACACCTCTTAAATAATTGTTCTTATGATCTAAATAAATTTCTCTTTTGTGAGTGCAACTAAAATTTTTTTCATATCCATTATGTGAGACTAAACAACCAATGTTATTTTCATCATTTTTAAATTCAAGTTCTTGAATCTTAAAAGTATTTTTAATAGAATTACCAAAGACTCTATTTATTAATTTGCTTCTCTCAAATTTAGTAATACTCGTGTCATTTATAGTCAAAGTAGATTGACTAGCTGTTAACCTACTTATTAATTCTGCTTTAGTTGAAATGTTATTTCCAAAACCTGAATTTGAAATTATTTTTATACCATCTAAATAATACTCAAAAGATAAAGGGCCGGATTGATAATTTCTTGAAAAATTTTTTTCCGGAGGAGAACCAATATCGAAATATAAAATTTGACTTTTTGATTTTGCGAAAAAAATTCCACCTACAGTATTTTTTTTATCTTTCTTACTTAATTTAAATTTTTCCAAGTATTTTTCAAAATGATTAATACTATTTTCAGAGCTACCATTGAATAGGGGTAATTTATCATCTGGTGTTTTGAAAAGCTTAATACATAACAAATTCTTTTTTATGATTTCACCAAGAAACTCAGGAACAAATTCTTGCGCTTCATTAATGTTTTCGTGACAAAGTATGAGATATTGAGTAAACAAAATTAAATCGTTCGGATTTCTAGTTAATGGAAAGCCATCATTATCAAAATAATGCTTTACAAAATTTTCAAGTTCTTTAATCCCTACCTCGTAATTAGATCTATATTCTTTGAATACAATACCCGATAATATCAAAGCTGAAAGTACTTGTATCCTTTTTGCCGGGTTCTTTTCGTATTTTATATTTTTTCTCAAATGGTTGCATTGGTAAATAATATTTTGAAATACTTTTTTTTTAAAATCAAATGTCCCATTGTTAATTATAATATCAATGTTGAGCATCCAACTAATTACTCTAGAGCTTAAAATAGAATTCTCCCAAATTTTATTTTTGAAATTTGAATATTTTAGAGTCCAAAGAAAAATAATTCTCTGAATATTTTTGCCATCAATTTTTCTGTCCAAAAGATTTAACCATAAAAAATTGTGATGCTTTTTGATTTTAGACTTTTTACTTTCTAACCAAAAATCATTCGGATTTATATCATTAATTTTAAAAGAGCTTTTTTTGTATGGAGAAATTAAGGACAGTAAAAATGGATTGGGGCTAAAGTAAACTTGTGTTGGTATTTTTGATTTGAGAGAATTGTTGTAACGGTTTGACGAGAAATATATTTTTTTAAAAAACTTAATAAAAGTTACTTGAAGAGCAATCAAATAAAAATAGGCAACTTTTAAGCCAAACATCTATTAATTTTTTCTAAGAATTTCTATATTTTTTTTTAGATCGCCCTTATTTTCTTTAAAGATTGTTGATCCTGAAACAAGAATGTTTGCTCCAGCCTGTTTGGCCAAAGTGCAATTTTCAAAATTAATACCTCCATCAATTTCTATGTCTATATTTAATTTTTTATTTTTAATAATTTCTTTAAGTCTCTCAGTTTTTTCCAAAACTTCAGGCATAAATTTTTGGCCACCAAAACCTGGTTCAACACTCATAATTAAAACTAAATCGATATCATCTAAATATTTCTGGATTAAATCTATTTTAGATTTTGGTTTAAGTGAAATTCCTACTTTTTTTCCCTCTTTTCTAATAAGATCTATTGTTTTTGCAGTATCTTTGGTGGCTTCTGGGTGAAAAGTAATAATATCAGCCCCAGCATCAGCAAAATCTTTTATAAAATTATCTACTGGTGATATCATTAAATGTACGTCAAATATTTTTTTTGTTAGAGGTCTAAGTTTTTTTATTACTTCGGGACCTATAGTTAAATTTGGAACAAAATGTCCGTCCATGACATCAATATGGATATAATCTGCTCCAGCTTTTTCCAACGAGATCACCTCACTACCTAATTTACTAAAATCTGCAGATAATATAGATGGTGAAATTTTGATAGTATTAGTCATATCTTAGTTATATTTTAATAGTTAACTTTGTCAAAAAATAAGCTTAATTAAACAGTTGATATAATTGTCTTGAAAAATCACTTTCTAAAGGAAAAGCAAGCATCCCCCATACATCATACCCTAATATGTAAGGCATTGCGTAGAATCTAAATAGGTAAAAAAACCAAGCAACATATAGAGCAATGAAAGGACCAAACAAAAAGCTTGGAGTAATAAATTTAAATAAATTGATTATCGGATTAGTTGTTTTAACAAATATTCTCATGAAAAAAAAAGTAGAATCTTCTCTTTGAAAAATGTTCATGAATGCACGACCTATTAAAGTCCACATTATAGTTCCTAGTACGTAATCTAAAATAATTGCCCAAGTTGGTATCATATCTATAAATTACCATGATTTAGGTAAAAAAAAAGGGGCGAAAAATTCGCCCCTTTTAATTTAAAATAATTATTTATTAGTGTTGCTTACCAAGAATAGCCTTACCTGTTGGTATTCTTGTGTCGTCTACTAATTTCTGTGTAGCTGGACTTGGCTCTTTAGTCATTAAACTGACTACTACCATTACAACTAAACAAATTGGTGCTCCGATTAAACCAAATCTTAAGTGGTCGATACCTAAGAATGGAGTATTTACACCGCCCCATAACGGAACTGAGAATTTAGGGAACACCCACGTTAAGTAAACTGTTCCTGAGACAATTCCTGCTATGATACCAGCGATTGCACCTTCTCTAGTAGCTCTCTTCCACCATACACCAAGTACAAGTGGGAAGAATAAACCTGACATTGCAAAGTCGAACGCCCAAGCAACCGAACCTAAGATACTTGTTAGCCTGAAAGAGGCTATGTAAGCACCAGCAGCTCCGATTATTACTAGAAGTACACGAGCAACTAATAGTCTTTTAGATGTCTCCGCTTTTGGATTTATGATCTTGTAATAAATGTCGTGTGATAACGCATTTGATATCGCAAGAACTAAACCATCGGCAGTTGACATGGCAGCAGCCATACCACCAGCAAACACTAGTCCAGAGATTACGAACGGTAGACCGGCTACTTCTGGAGTAGCTAATACTACAACGTCACCTCTCATGAACCACTCGTTCAACTGAAGTATTCCGTCACCATTAAAGTCTGCAATAAATACTTGCTTAACTTCAGACCATCTTTGAACCCACTCTATTGACTGAACATCAGAAATAGATTTTCCGATAATTCCAGTTGGTAGATTAGGATCCATCAATGCTAATTTAGACAATGTCGCTAACATAGGCGCTGAAGAGTAAAGTAAGAAAATAAAGAATAGCGACCAAGCTACTGATTTTCTTGCTGCTCTTACTGTGGGAGTTGTAAAGTATCTCATTAAGATATGAGGTAACGATGCAGTTCCCACCATCATACAAATCGCTAACGATAAGTATTTCCAGACAGCCATTCCACCTTCAGGTACTCCAGAGTGAGATCCAGAGATATATTTCAATCCTCCTGGTACCCCAGCTGCTTTCATATCTGCGGCGCTGTTTTTAACTAGTCCAAATTGTTGTTCAAGTTCACCAAGTCTTGCAACCTCATCACCCAACATCAAGTGAGGGAAAATTCCTCCACCTACGTTAGAACTAATCCAGAATACTGGTATTAAGTATGCGATGATTAATACAATGTACTGAGCAACCTGTGTCCAAGTTACGGCTCTCATTCCACCAAGCATTGAACAGATAAGGATACTTATTAATCCTACCCATACACCTGCTTCAAACGGAATTCCAAGAGCTCTAGAAGCAATTGTTCCCGTAGCATTAATTTGTGCTGTTACGTAAGTAAATGATGCTATGAAAAGCACGAATACTGCGCAAGCTCTTACGAGGTTACCACCGTATCGTGTTCCGATAAAATCAGGAACTGTGTAACATCCAAACTTTCTTAGGTACGGAGCCATTAGTGTTGCAACAAGCACGTATCCACCTGTCCAACCTACTAAGAAGGCCATATAAGTATAGCCACCAAAGTAAACTCCACCCGCTAAAGCTACGAATGATGCACCTGACATCCAGTCAGCTGCTGTTGCCATTCCGTTAAACACGGTTGGCACTTGTCTTCCTGCAACATAGTAGGCATCTACTTGAATGGTTCTTGATAAATAACCGATTAAGGCATAAATCAATACCGTGAAAGCTACGAACATCACTCCGATGTTTTTAGCTGACACACCTGCTTGCTCTGCTAATGCCATCAAAATGATGAACACTAAAAAGCCACCAGTGTAGGTACCATATATTTTAGGAAGGTTTTGTATAAAATCTCCTTTAAACATTAGTCATCCTCTCTTTCTGAGAAACCATGTTCTTCGTCGATTTTTTCTTGTTTATTTGCAGTCCAAAACAAAATTATCACAAAGGCAAGAAGTGAACCTTGCGCAGTCATGTAATATGCTAATGGATAGCCAAGAAAAGACATCGTGTTCAGTTCTGAACCAAACATGAAGATCACTAATGAGAAGAAAGCCCAAAGAACCAATGTAACTATCATATGGTTTTTGGTCTTATTCCAATATGCGTCTTTATTTGACATATTTCCCCCTATTTATTTTTTAACTTTTTACGTAAAAAGTACTCTTATTGCTCGGGAGCATACTGATTATGAGTTGAATTAAAAGAGAAAAAAGAACCCCAAAACCAATTTGAAATGCTATAAGACAAGTAAATAAAGGGTTTTTTAAATACAACGTGAAATTGAATCTAGATAAATTGCGAAACACTCTTAGAACCACTCTAATTGACATCTGGGAGTACGTGATCCCTATTTGGAAAATTTCAGGATTATTTAAAAGCATTAAATCAAAAAAAGATTTAGAAAACTTTATTCAAGAAAGATCTGCTCATGTTTCTCAAACAACTCTATACGGTTATTTAAAAACAAGAATTGGAGTTAAGTATATTGCCATGATGGAGGATGAAGTTTTTTTAAAATCTATCAATATTGCAAAATGGAATATCTATGCGGTTGCATTAGCAGACTGTACTTTTTATGTTTTCTCTTATCTCATTTCAGAAAAAAACTTAAAAAAAAATGATTGCAAAGAAATTTTTCTAAATATTTTAGAAAATGAAAAAAAAAATGGATTAAGCGACGAAATTTTTGATAGAGGTAAGAAAAACTTTTTAAATAGATTAGATAAAGTGAATTTTTCAAACTACCATTTAAATGATCCTTTTAAAGAGAGCGGCCAAGCTTTGTATTACTGGTCACCTATTGCAGATGAATTAAAATCACTTGATAAAAAAATAGTCTTAAACTCTATTCATTTAAAATGGGGATTGATGAAAGACGAGTTTAAAAAATTAACAAAAGATTTAAAATTTAATTAACCTTTATTTTGTCTATTCTCTACAAGAGACGTTACAACACTAGGATCCGCCAATGTTGTTGTATCTCCTAAATTATCTGGCTCGTTGGCAGCAATTTTTCTTAAAATTCTTCTCATAATTTTTCCAGATCTTGTTTTTGGTAATCCAGGTGCAAATTGAATAACATCCGGTGTTGCTATTGGACCGATTTGTTTTCTAACCCAAAGTTTTAAGTCTCGTTCTAAATCTCCAGAAGGGTTTTCACCGGCGTTTAAAGTAACGTAACAATATAATCCGTTACCTTTTATGCTATGTGGAAATCCAACTACTGCAGCTTCAGCCACTTTTGGATGGGCAACAAATGCACTTTCAATTTCTGCTGTTCCAAGATTATGACCAGATACGATAATCACATCATCTACTCTTCCGGTTATCCAATAATACCCATCTTTATCTCTTCTGCATCCATCTCCAGTAAAATACTTGCCATCAAATTGAGAAAAGTAAGTGTCTATAAATCTTTGATGATCTCCATAAACAGTCCGCATTTGACCTGGCCAAGAAGAAGCCATGCAAAGCCTGCCTTTTCCTTCTCCTTTTATAGTTTTTCCATCTTTATCAACTAATACTGGTTTGATGCCATAAAAAGGTTTTGTTGCTGATCCCGGCTTTAAATCTATGGCGCCAGGTTGAGGCGCTATCAAGATTCCTCCAGTTTCCGTCTGCCACCAGGTATCTACAATCGGACATCTAGAGTCACCTACTGTTTTGTAATACCACATCCAAGCCTCTGGATTTATGGGTTCCCCGACAGTTCCTAATAATTTTAATGTTTTTCTACTTGTTTTTTTTACAGGTTTATCACCCTCTCGCATCAATGCTCTTATCGCTGTTGGTGCGGTATAAAAAATATTTACTTTATGTTTATCTACTATTTGCCACCATCTAGAACTATCCGGATAATTTGGAACTCCCTCGAACATAATAGTCGTCGCTCCATTTGAGAGCGGCCCGTAAATAATATAACTATGACCCGTTACCCAACCAATGTCAGCTGTACACCAATAAATATCATTAGCTTTATAGTCAAAAATGTATTGATGGGTCATCGAAGCATAAACCATGTATCCACCCGTAGTGTGTAAAACACCTTTTGGTTTCCCGGTAGAACCTGACGTGTATAAAATAAACAGTGGGTCCTCTGCGCTCATTTCTTCAGGTTCGCATTTTGATGGAACAGATGAAATTAGCTCTTTATAAGAAACATCTCTTTCATTGTTCCAATCAACTTGATTTCCAGTTCTTTCAACAACTACACATTTTTTTACTCCAGGACATTGATCTAAGGCCTCATCAGCAATTTTTTTCAACGGAATTATTTTTCCGCCTCTAACTCCCTCATCTGCAGTTATTAAGTATTCAGACTCGCAATCTGTAATCCTAGTAGCTATTGAGTCAGGTGAAAAACCTCCAAAAATAATTGAATGGACAGCACCTATTCTCGCACAAGCTAACATTATGTAAGCTAATTCGGGGATCATAGTCAGATAAATTGTTACTCTATCTCCCTTTTGTATACCTAAACTTTTTAAACCGTTTGCAGCTTTACAAACGTTTTGATGAAGTTCTTTGTAAGAAATTTTTTTCGTATCAGACGGATCATCTCCAACCCAAATGATTGCAGTTTTGCTTGGATTTTTCTTTAAATGCCTATCAATACAATTTGCTGAGGCATTTAATGTTCCATCATAAAACCATTTAATCTTTACTTCCTCTTTACTGTATTTAACATCTTTAATTTTAGTATATTTTTTTATCCACGAAATTCTTTTTCCCTCTTTAGCCCAAAATTTATCATTTTCTTTAATCGAAAGTTTATATTTCTTTTTGTATTTAGAGTCATTCACGTAGGCTTGATTTGCCCAACTATCCGAAACTTTAATTACTGAATTACCGTCACTGTCTTTTGAATATGTAGGAGCTTTGAAAATAATTCGTCTTGCTTTTCTAGCTATTTTTCTGGTTTTTTTCTTTTTTTTATTTTTTCTAGTTTTCCTTCTAGGCCTGCTAATTTTTCTAGATTTTTTTATTTTTCTAGGTTTTTTCCTAGACTTTTTTGATTTTGATTTTTTCTTTTTTTTCCTTTTAGCCACAAATACCCCTAAATTTTTTATATTTTACCCATGTTACAAATAATTTTCCAGCTTTTATAATCTATAGGCATTACTGACAACCTGCTTTGTTTTATCAACGGTAAATGAGAAATATTCTTGTTTTTTTTAATTTTTCCTAAAGAAATAGCCCTTTTAAATTTACTTACAAACCTAACTTGAACGGCCACAAATCTCTTTTTCTTATCAGTTTTATCTATAAACGCTGATTTAATTACTTTAACTATTCCAACAATCTCTTTTCCAATATTTGAATGATAGAAAAAACATAAATCACCATTTTTCATTTTTCTTAAATTGTTTGCAGCTTGATAATTTCTAACCCCATCCCAGGTAGCGCCTTTTATACCAGCTTTTATTTGCTGCTCAATCGACCAAACATCGGGCTCAGACTTAAGTAACCAATATTTCATTATAACTTCAAACCTGGCCCCTTCATGTAGGGAGCATTTTCATCTAAAGGCCATCTAGATTTAGCTTCAACATCTATATTACTTAATAAATTTTTTTTAAATCTTCTTATGCCCGCCCAAGCAATCATAGCAGCATTATCACCACAAAATTTTAAATCAGGATAAACAGTTTTAAATCCTATTTCTCTTGAAAGTTTTTTTAAATTTTCTCTTATTGAAATATTAGCAGCCACACCTCCAGCTACAACTAAATTAATATTTCTCGCATTAATTTTCTTCTTAAACATTTCGACCGCAATTTTTGTTTTTTTATAAAGAATTTTATTTATGGTATTTTGAAAAGATGCTGCAAGATTAAATTTTAGTTTATCATTTCCATTTACTTTTTTTGACTCTCTTAAAACTGCAGTCTTAAGACCAGCAAATGATAAATTACATCCCGCTTTATTTATTATTGGTTCTGGAAGTTTATAAAAATTTTTATCTCCCAGTCTTGAAGCTTTCTCAACACTTGGTCCACCTGGATAACCTAGGTTAAGCATTTTTGCAGTTTTATCAAAAGCTTCACCTAAAGCATCATCTATCGTAGTCCCTAATTGTTCGTATTCATTAACATCTTTCACAATTAAATATTGGGAGTGACCTCCAGAGATTAATAAAAGTAAATAAGGGAATGGAATATTATTTTCCAGTCCTGGACTTAGAGCATGACCCTCTAAATGATTAACTGCAACGAATGGTTTATTTGAAAATGCAGCAATTGATTTACCTATATTTAATCCGACTGTTAAGCATACAATTAAACCTGGACCCGCAGTAGCTGCAATTCCGTCTATCTTACTTAAGGAAACTTTACTTTCCTCTAAGGCCGTTTCAATTATATAGTCGATATTTTCTAAATGTGCTCTGGCTGCTAATTCAGGGACTACTCCTCCAAATTTTTTGTGCTCTGAAATCTGACTTGAGACGATATTTGATAAAATGTCTGCAGTGCCTTTATCATTTTCTCTAATTACAGAGGCTGCAGTTTCATCACAACTTGTTTCAATTCCCAAAAATGTAATCTTTTTTGTCATCTCTCTAAAAAATTAAAATAGTATAAAATACTTCTTTCAAATATATAATCAATTAATGACAAAAATTACAATTGGAGCTCGAGGCAGTAAACTTTCTTTAGCCTATGTGGCAAAAGTAAAGGAACTATTAATAAAAAACAATAATGACCTTAGAGAGGAAAATATTCATTTTAAAGCTATTACAACATCGGGTGATTTAAACTTAAACAAGAAGATCTCAGAAATAGGTGGAAAAAATTTATTTTGTAAAGAAATTGAGGAAAGCTTATTAAAAAAGGAGATAGATATTGCGGTACATTCTCTAAAAGATATGGAGGGAAATGAAAATGAGAACCTTTTGATAGGAGCATATTTAAAAAGAAACGATTATCGAGATGTAATAATTAGTGAAAGAATTAAAAGTGTTTCTGATTTAAGAGATGGAGTGAAAATTGGCTCAAGTTCAAAAAGGAGAGAACTCCAATTAAAAAAAATTAATAATAAAATTTCTGTAATCAATATTCGGGGAAATATTGATACTAGAATAAATAAAATCAACGAGAGCAACTTAGATGGAATCATTCTTGCTGCTGCCGGAGTAAAATCACTTAAACTTGATAGAAAGATCAGCTTTACTTTTAATCGTGAACATATCTTACCAGCAGTTGGACAAGGAATAATTGCTGTACAATGTAGGAAGGAAGATGAAATTAGAAATTCGATAAAAAAAATTAACGATAACGAAACCAGTCTTTGCGCGACAGCTGAAAGAAAAATGCTTCAAACTATTGGTGGCGATTGCGATACTGCACTAGGTGGGTTAGCTGAAATTGAAAATCATAATTTGAAACTTAAAGGTCAGCTTTTCTCGGATAGCGGCCAGGATAGTTTTGAATATGAACTTACAGGAAGAGAGATTGATGCTTCTTTTATTGGAAAAAGTGTTGGGGAAAAATTATTAGATCTAGCCGGAGAAAAATTTAAGAAAAAATGAATATTATAATAACAAGACCTTTAATAGACTCTGAGGATTTAATGGGAAAATTATTTTCTTTAGGTCATAAAATTATTCATGTTCCTACTTTAAAAATCTCTAAAGCAAAACTTGATCCTATTAATCCTGAGAAATACAACGCATTTATATTTACAAGTGCTAATGCAATAAGGAGTCTAAACTTATTAAAACCAGATAGAAATAAACTTTGTTTCTGCGTTGGAGCAATTACAGAAAAGATTGTAAGACAACAAGGTTATAACAATACTATTTCAGCTGGCGGGACTATAAATGCTCTAAAAAATATGATTGTTAGTTCAGGTGACTTAGATAAAAAAAAAGTCTTAGCATATATATGTGGAGATAATATTACCTCAGACTTAGATCTAGAGCTACAAAAAGAGGGTTTTCAAATAGATAAAATTATCAACTACACTTCAGAAAAAATTAGAGAATTGAACCAAGATACTAATAATTTAATCAAGGATCATCCTCCTGACATAATTTTTGTTTACTCAAAAAGGAGTGCAGAAAGCTTTATTGATTTAGCAAAAAAGTACTCACTCAATGGATTGATGACAGGCTCAAGAGTTATGTGTATAAGTGAAAAAGTTATAAATGTTTTCAAAGAAGCTGGATGGAAAAATTTAGAAACCTTCGAAGCTGGAGATGAACTTATAAAAATTGGTAATTAGATGGAAGTATTACAAAATTTTAAGATATTATTTTTAGATGTTTGGAACAAAGGTATTTCAGGAGTTAATATTTCAGAAATTATTATTGCTTTAATAATTTTCTTATTTTTTCTTTTTTTAAGAGGAATATTTTCAAAATTCGTAATTAAAAGATTGGAGAATTACGTATCAAAAACCTCAAATAACTTTGATAATACTCTTGTAAAGTCTATGGAAGGGCCAGCTAAGTTTTTTCCGATTGTACTAGGTTTTTTTGTAGCTACTAGTTATTTAACTATTGAAACTCAAGCTGCAGATTTTTTAGAAACTATTAATCGTTCTTTAATTACAATTCTTATATTCTGGACCTTTCACCAAATCATTGGACCCTTTTCAACTGTTGTAAAATCTGTCAGTGATTTACTCTCGAGGGATTTAGTTAATTGGATTATCAAAGCTCTAAAGGTTTTAATAATAATCCTGGGATTAGCTGCTGTTTTAGAACTTTGGGGAATTAAAATTGGACCAATTATAGCCGGACTAGGACTATTTGGTGTTGCCGTTGCACTCGGAGCGCAAGATTTATTTAAAAATTTAATTTCAGGCATATTAGTTTTAGTCGAGAAAAGATTTAAAGTTGGAGATTGGATATATGTTGAAGATGTTATTGAAGGCTCAGTAGAGTCAATAGGTTTTAGATCTACAGTTGTTAGAAGATTTGACAAATCTCTTGCAACAATCCCTAATTTTCAGTTTGCAGAAAAAGCAGTAATAAATAATTCTTTAATTACCAACAGGAGGATTAATTGGATTATAGGCCTAGAGTATAGAACAACAAGCAAACAATTAATTGATATCAAACAACAGATAGAGAATTATATAAAAAATAGTGAATTATTTTCAAAATCAGAAAATACAATGCTATCAGTGAAAATCGATCAATTTGCTGCAAGTTCAATAGATATTAAACTAATATGTTTTACTAAAACCACAAAATACTTAGAGTGGATGAAGGTAAAAGATCTTTTAGCCCTAGAAATAAAAAATATAGTAGAAAAAAATGATGCGTCTTTTGCTTTTCCAAGTACATCAGTTTATGTGGAGAAAAATTAATGAAGTCGATATTAATTCTTTTCGACAATATAGTTAGCCTTTACATCTGGATATTAATTATCCACGTAATATTTAGTTGGCTGGTTGCTTTTAACGTTTTAAATACAAGCAATCGTTTTGTTTATTCTGTTTTGGACATCTCTTACAAATTGACAGCACCACCTCTTAATTTTATCAGAAGATTTTTACCTAACTTAGGATCTATAGATATCTCTCCAGTGATACTGATTTTAGGATTAATGTTTTTTAGAAATTTAGTTTTTGAAATGTTTGCGCCAGGATTATTTTTAAGATGATTATTGACGGAAAAAAAGAAGCAGAGATTATTAGAAATGAAATTAAAAAAGAGATTTCAGATTTAAAGAAAAAAAGCGGTAAAACACCCAGTCTTACAGTTATATTGATCGGAGATTTTGCGCCCAGTTTGATATACGTAAAGAATAAAGAAAAAAGCGCTAGAGAAGTTGGCATTAACTCTGAAATAATTAGATACCCAAAAAATGTAGGCGAAAAAGATATTTTAAAAAAAATTGAAGAACTGAATAAAAATGATGAAATTTCTGGCATCTTAGTTCAGCTTCCTTTGCCCAGCCAGATTAGTAAGGAGAAAATTATAAATGCAATTAACCCATCCAAAGACGTAGACGGTTTTAATCCAATAAATGTTGGCAACCTCTCATCAGGTTATGACTCAATCGTTCCTTGCACCCCTTTAGGATGTCTTTTATTGATTAAAAAGATAGAGCCAAATTTAGCAGGCAAACACGCAGTTATAATAGGAAGATCTAATTTAAATGGTAAACCAATGGCTCAATTATTGTTAAAGGAAAATTGCACCGTAACTATAGTTCACTCAAAAACAAATAATTTACAAAATGAGTGCCTCAAAGCAGATATTTTAGTAGCAGCTGTCGGAGTTCCAAATTTAATCAAAAAAGATTGGGTAAAAAAAAATGCGATTGTTATAGATGTTGGTATTAATAAAGTAGGAGAAAAAATAGTAGGAGATGTTAATTTTGATGCATTAAAAGATAATGTTAAAGCAATAACTCCTGTTCCTGGAGGTGTAGGACCAATGACAATTGCGTGTTTATTAAAGAATACTTTAACGTGTTTTAAAGCTCGCTTGACCTAGACTTTTCAATTTTTAAGTACCTACTATTTCTAAATCTTATAATAACTGTAGCAATCGCAACTATTAAAATTGCTAAAGAAATATAAATCAAGTTTGCAGGGTCACTCTCTTTATCTTGTAATATTATGAACCGAGCTAGCGCTGTAATAGCTATGATTAAAGGATATGTTATTCTTACGGATTGAGTTTCCCAATAAGATCTAACTAAACCAATTACTTCGATATAAATGAACATTAAAAGCAAATCAGCTAATGTAATGTCTTTGTTGTCGTACATTTCTTTCATTTCTAAAAAGAAAGCAATAATAGTTGATACAAGAACAACTATAACCGCAACTAACTGAATATTTCGAATCGAACTGTTCATTTAATATTAATCTATCAAAAATTTAGGCTTTATTTAACTGTTTAGAGTGAAATTTTATGAAATTTTCAACTTTTCTTTTATTAAAGTATTTATTCTCCTCAAAAGAAACTTTTTTCATTGAATAAGCTTTATTTTTTGTCCTTCTTGATAAAATAGTTACGTTACCTTTGCATAAACTTAAAACAATATCACCAGATACTTTGTTTCTTTTTTTATCAATTAGTTTTTGTAATTTAAGTCTTTTCTTTGAAAACCAATAGCCGTTATATACTAGCTCGGCATATTCTGGCATTATTCTCTCTTTTTTATGAGCAGTCTCTTTATCAAGAGTTACAGACTCTATAGCTCTATGTGCATTATATAACACAGTACCACCTGGAGTTTCGTAAACACCTCTAGATTTTATTCCAATAAATCTATTTTCAACCAGATCAACTCTCCCTATTCCATTTTTTCCAGCCAGAATATTTAATTTACTTAAAAGCTTTTCAGGACTTAATTTTTTTCCATTTATTGCAATTGGATCACTGTTTTTAAAAGTAATTTTTACTTTTGTAGGTTTATTAGGAGCTTTTTGTGGCGAAACTGTTCTCTGATAAATAAATTCAGGAGCAGAGTTTTTTGGGTCCTCTAAAACCTTACCTTCGGTAGATGTATGAAAAATATTGTCATCTACAGAAAATGGCGGTGCACCTTTTTTATCCTTAGGAATTGGTATATTATTTTTTTTAGCGTATTTAATTAAATCTGCTCTTGATTGCAATTTCCATTCTCTCCACGGTGCTATAGTTTGAATTTTATTTTTTCCAAAATATGCGTAACCAAGTTCAAATCTTACTTGATCGTTACCTTTTCCAGTTGCACCATGAGAAACTGCAAAAGCTTTAAATTTTTTGGCAATTTCAATCTGTCTTTTTGCAATTAACGGCCTAGCAATAGACGTACCTAATAAATATACTCCTTCATAAACTGCATGAGCTCTTATCATAGGAAAAACATAATCTTTCACAAAGATATTTTTTAGATTTTCTATAATTATTTTTTTTACGCCTAATCTTTTAGCGTTCTTAATAATTTTTTTTTTATTTAAAACTTGTCCGATATCAGAGGTGTAAGCTATTATCTCAGCTTTATAATTTTCTTGTAACCATCTCAAAATTATGGATGTGTCCAAACCGCCTGAGTAGGCTAAAACAATTTTTTTCATCTAGCTGCAAGCTTTTTTTGCCGTGTTATATGCTTTTGTGAATCCCATCATAGAATAGTGATCAGTAGTCTCAGCTCCTTTTGTGGTTCTTGCTTTTACTATTATGTCTGTTGCTCTTTTCATTAATTGAATGAATTTTTTCTCTTCCTGATCATCCAACAACCAAGCAAAATCTTTTTGTGAAAAAAAAGAATACCTTCTTTTCCCAGAGCTAGCGGTTACACTTGATGTTTTATAATCATGGCCACTTGTTAAACTTACTTCATCTTTGATTTCTTCAGAAGGCCTGAAAGTTACAAATAACTTTGATTTGTTTCTTTTTACGGCAGCTGGTGCTCTTTTCGTCGGAACAGTTTGAGCAAAGCAAATTTTTCCCTTATCAGTTTCTGCTATAAAGCTTTCCCAGTTTTTATATTTTCCAGTTGATCTTGGGGTAACAGCAAAAGTATTAACAGAAAATAAACATAGGATTAGTATTATAAAAATTTTTTTAACTGACATATTTTATTTTTATACTAAAAATTATCTATTTCAATGCTTTGTATTAAGGAGATGGATTTGGGTTATTATTATGGATAACATCAATCTTATTTAAAATTTCATTGGACAGTTCAATATTTACACTATCTATATTTTCCTTTAATTGCTCCATTGTTGTTGCCCCGATTATATTACTCGTAACAAAAGGTCTGGTATTTACAAAAGCCTGTGCTAACTGAGCCATTGTCATGTTATTTTCTTTAGCTAGTTTATAATATTCCTCGTACGCCTTCATAGCTAAAGGATTAAGATGTCTCTCCCAACCTTTGAACAAAGCTTGCCTAGAATTTTTTGGCATTTGACCATTTCTATATTTTCCAGATAGCGCACCTGTAGCAAGAGGGTAATAAACTAGAAGTCCACATCTTTCTCTTATTGAAATTTCAGACATTCCGATTTCATAAGTTCTATTAACTAAATTGTAAGGGTTTTGTACTGACATCATCCTAGGTAATTTTTTATTTTTAGATAATTCAATATATCTCGATAGACCGTATGGAGTTTCATTTGACATGCCAATGTACCTAATTTTTCCGCTCTGAATAAATTTTTCTAGAGCCTCTAGAACGCTTTCAAAGCTATTCCACTCTCCTTCATTACTATCAATAGTATAATCTCTTTTGCCGAAGTAATTGGTTGATCTTTCGGGCCAATGCAATTGGTATAAGTCTATATAATCTGTTTTTAATCTTTTTAAACTCCCATCGATTGCTTTTCCAATTGTTTTTTCATCAAAATTATTTCCCCCACCTCTAATCCAACTACATCCTGGACCTGCAACTTTTGAAGCTAAAATTATTTTTTCTCTATTTTTTCTTTTTTCAAACCAATTTCCAATCATAACCTCGGTTTTGCCATAAGAGTCCGAGTTAGGCGGCACCGAGTAAAGCTCTGCGGTGTCAAAAAAGTTAACCCCCTCACTTAAGGAGTAATCCATTTGTTCAAAAGCATCTTTCTCAGTATTCTGTGTACCCCACGTCATAGTTCCGAGACATATTAAACTCACGTCCAAGTCCGTAGTGCCTAATTTTTTAAATTTCATAAAATTGTAATAATTATAGTAGTTTTTTAGGTCAATTTTTGCCTATTGAAAAGTATTTAAAAAAACTTATATATCTACTAATGGAAATTAATAAACAAAGATCAACTGTTCGTTCATCAGCGACCGAAGCAGTTATAGATCAAGGCTTAAGATCTTACATGCTTAAGGTCTATAATTATATGGCTTCTGGTGTTCTTTTAACCGGGTTCATTGCTTTATTATTTTTCAAAATGGCAGTTGTTACTTCAGCAGAAGGTCAAATAATTGGATTAACTAATTTCGGTAATTCGATATACGCCTCAGGTTTAAAATGGGTAATAATGCTAGCTCCGCTTGCAATTGTTTTTTACATGAGCTTTGGAATAGCTAAAATGTCAGCAGCTAAAGCGCAAACTACCTTCTGGGTTTTTGCAGCTTTGATGGGTGCATCGCTTTCATCAATTTTTTTAATTTATACCGGCGCAAGTATTACAAGAGTATTCTTTATTACTGCTGGTACTTTCGGAGCAATGAGTATTTACGGCTACACGACAAAACGAGATCTTACTAAACTCGGTTCATTTCTAATGATGGGCCTATTTGGAATTATTATTGCTTCATTAGTAAATATTTTTATGAAATCTTCTATGATGTATTTTGTAATTTCAATCATTGGCGTACTAGTGTTTGTGGGCTTAACAGCTTATGACACTCAAAAAATTAAAAATATGTATTTAGTAAGCGATAGTGGTGAGCTGATGGGAAAGAAAGCTGTTATGGGCGCTTTAACACTTTACCTTGATTTCATAAATCTTTTCATAATGCTTTTAAGACTTTTCGGTCAAAGAAGATAATTATTTTATAAGTTTTAATCTATTCCAGCTAGTTCTATCTATTAGAAAATTTAGACTTTCCGACTTCTTAATTACTTTTCCGTCCTTATCTTTAATTAAATATTTTTCGTTAAAATGATTTGGCTTTAAGTTTTTTGTAATTCTTAAAACGGGTTTTTCAGATGCTCTTTGATAAACATCAAATGAAACTTCTTTTGAGCCAGTTGAAAAAGAGTAATCTTTCCAAGACCCATTAGATACCATTCTTGCATAAAGATTTAAAATACTTTGAAGCTCTTTCTTGATAAAAAATCTCTGCTTTTCATTTTTCTTAATATCATTATTTATAATTAATCTAATTTTATTCATATTTTATACTTGTTAATTAATGGTACCTGAAAAGCCGTAAATATAAAAGTAATTGGTAAAATGCCCCACACCTTAAAGTTTACCCAAGTGGTTTCAGGTTGTGTTCTCCAAACAATTTCATTCAATATTGCTAAAAATATAAAAAAATAAGCCCATCTAAAATTTAATTTATTCCAACCTGTGTCATTTAATTGAAAAGCCGTTTGTAAAAAAAACTTAAGAAAGTTTCTTTGAAAAAAAACTTTACTAGTAATCAATATTCCAGCAAAAATTAAATTAACAATAGTGGGCTTCATATAAATAAATATTGGGTTGTTAAAATAAAGAGTAAGGCCACCAAATAATGTAATAACTATACCTCCTACTAATGGCACATATGGTATTTTTTTTTCGACGAAGTACATGATTATAACAGCTATAACGGTAGCTATAATTAAAGGAGGAATAGCAACTGTGAGATTGTTTCCGCTTTTATAATAGATTATAAAGAAAATTAATAAGGGCCCAAAGTCAGTTATAAATTTTAAAAATGACTTATTCACATTAAATAGATTAACACAAAATAAAACTTTAACAAATTAGATATTGATTTTATCAAAAAAATTATTAACTATAAGTTATGGCAACAAGTAACAATGCAAAATTTTCAATCGGTGAAGTAGTTAAACATCGTCACTTTGATTTTAGGGGAGTTATTTACGACGTAGATTTTGAATTTAATAATTCAGAGGAATGGTATCAGTCTATTCCTAAAGAAGTTCGACCGAGAAAAGACCAGCCATTTTATCATTTATTGGCTGAGAGTAATGAGGTGACATATGAAGCTTACGTTTCAGAACAAAACTTACTTTTAGATAACTCAAAAGAACCAGTTAAACATCCTCTGATTGAGGAAATTTTTTCTGGCAAAAAAGGGTCCAGTTACTTCAAAATTTCTAATTAAAAAATCTCGCCTAAAATTTAACATTATTTACTCAAATCTAGGACACACAGAAAATGTACATTTTGTATGTTTTAGCCTAATTGAGAATATACTTCTTATTATTACTCCCTCCAATTCTCAATTGGGCTTATAATATAACTTCACAAAAAAAAATTATTATAGTAGTTAAGGCATATGTTTAGCCTTTTTTACAACAGTAATATTTTTATTTGGATCGAAAGAATAATCAAATTCATTAATTCAATATTCTTCATATTTCTTTTAATAGGTCTTTCCTTTGCTTTAATTTTTTCTCCACCTGATTATTTGCAAGGCGACAGTGTTAGGATAATGTATGTTCATGTACCGGCAGCTTGGATAGGTCTGTCTTCATTTTCATTGATAGCTTTATTATCTATCTTACATTTTATTTTCAAAATTAAAAATTTACCATTGATAACAAAAAGTGTTGCACCGATTGGTTTGATGTTTACATGTATTGCAATTGTCACGGGATCTATTTGGGGGCAACCTACTTGGGGAACCTTTTGGGCATGGGACGCAAGAATAACTTCAATGGTTATCTTAGCTCTTTTTTATTTCATCTTGATGTTAACTCATAAATTTATTTCTGACGAGAATAAAGCAAACAAAATTGCTTGCGTAGTTGCAGTTTTGGGATCAATAAATATCCCTATAATTAAATATTCGGTTGAATGGTGGAGCACACTTCATCAACCTGCTAGTATTAAGATAACCGGCACTAGCACAATACACCCATCAATGTTAATGCCATTATTGTTCATGTTTTTTGTATTAATTTTGTATTGTGCGCTAATTTTTCTGATGAAATATAAGACAGAAATCATTAGAATTAAGAAAAAAAATTTAAAAAGATATGATTAAAGATTTTATTTTGATGAACGGGTATGGAATATTTGTCTGGACCTCTTTTGTAATCACTTTTTTAGTTTGCGTAATCTTTTACTATAAAACACTAAAAACTCTCAAAAAGTACGAAAGAGAATTTGTAAAAGAAATCGAGGAGTTATCAAATGAACAAAAAAAAATTGTTCTTTCCAACTCAGAAATTGCTTCTAGAATTATATCGTCTCAGAATAAAACGATCTAAAGCATTTAATGCTTCCTATTAAAGTAAAAAAAAGAGCATCTCTCTTAGCAGTTTTTTTAACTGTATCTGTTATAGGAATTTTTTTGATATTAAGCGCTCTTAATAAAAATATTTTATATTTTAATTCACCTACTGATATTAAGTTTAAACAAGATATCGATTTCAATAAAAAAATAAGAATTGGCGGCATGGTAAAAAAAAATACTTTAGATATTAATAATCAAGAAATAATATTTACAGTCACGGATTTTAAAAATGAGATTAAGGTAAGTTTTAGAGGAACTATACCAAATTTATTTGCGGAAGGTAAGGGAGTAGTAGCAGAAGGTAAGCTTAAAGATAAAAAATTTTTTATAGCTGATAGAATTTTAGCAAAACACGATGAAAATTACATGCCTCCAGAATTAAAAAACATTATAGAGGAAAATGCTAAGTAATATTGGAAATTCTTTATTATTTTTAAATATTTTTTTTGGTTTCTTGATCATTCACTACTCTATAAATTTTTTAAAAAACTCAAACACTACAATTCCCAAAAAAATTTATCACCTGAGCTTATTGCAAAGTACTTCAATTTTAATTTGTTTTTGTACACTAGTAGCTGCCTTTTTAGTCTCTGATTTTTCTTTGATAACGGTTTATCAAAATTCTCACACGTTGAAGCCAATTTTCTATAAAATTTCTGGAACATGGGGAAATCACGAAGGAAGCTTATTGCTCTGGGCAATAATTTTAACAATCTTCTCGTTTTTATTTTTGATCTTTAACAAAAATCACCCAAAAAATTTTAGATTGCACACTTTAATAATTCAAAATTTACTCATCCTAGGTTTTTTATTTTTTATACTTTTTAACTCAAATCCTTTTAGTGTTATAAATCCTATTCCTAAAGAGGGTTTAGGATTAAACCCAATTTTGCAAGACCCTGCTTTAGCAATTCATCCTCCTTTGTTATACGTTGGCTTCGTTGGCTCTTCTATATATTTTTCTGCTGCAATGGCATCAATGATTACAAATTATTCCGACAGCCTTTTTGCAAAGTCGATTAAAAGTTGGGTAGTTATTTCTTGGACTTTTCAAACATTAGGTATTTTAGTTGGATCTATCTGGGCATACTATGAACTAGGTTGGGGTGGCTTTTGGTTTTGGGACCCAGTTGAAAATGCGTCACTGTTACCTTGGTTCGCAATGACTGCCCTTCTTCACTCTTTGATAGTATTAGAAAAAAGAAACATACTTTACTTTTGGACAATTATTCTTTGCTTGTTAACATTTATTTTAAGCGTTACCGGAACATTTTTGGTGAGATCTGGAATACTCAATTCAGTTCACACCTTTGCAAACGATCCATCGAGAGGTATCTACATTCTAATATTTTTAAGTTTGATGATTATAGCTTCAATATACTTCTTATTTTCTAGATATAAACCTACTAATAATTATCTTAATTCTAATAGCAAAGAAACTTTTGTTTTAATAAATAATTGGTTTATGATGTTTTATCTTATTACAGTTTTGTTGGGAACATTATATCCAATTTTTACAGACGCATTGTTTAATAGCAAGATTTCAGTTGGTCCACCTTTTTATAACTCAGTAATAATACCAGTTGTAACTGTCTTTTTAATCTTAATGGCAGTTGGACCTCAAGTTAAATGGATAAAAAATAAATTCACAAATATAAAAAGTTATTTATTGATAATTTTAGCTGCATTATTAATTAATTTTTTAATTTTCTATTTTTTTAAAAGTTACAGCATAACATCTAACTTAATAATTATTTCCTCGCTATTTTTAATTATCTCATCAATTAAAGATATTTTTAAAAAAACAAATCATTTTCCCAGAGTGATTTCTCATCTATCTTTTGGATTTTTAATTTTTTTTATAGGATTAAACCATAATTTCTCAATAGAAAAAGATTTTAATTTAAAACTAGGCGAAAAAAAACAGATTGATAATTTTCAGTTTTTTCTTCAAGATCTGGAATTGACTAAGTATCCAAATTACCAAGCAGTAAAAGGAAAGATTAAAATAAGTAACCTAATAACTAGCGAAGAGAGAACTCTTAAACCTGAAATAAGAATTTACGATAACCCTCAGACTCTGACTTATGAGGCTTCTATAAGAACAAATTTTTTAAAAGATTATTATTTAACTATGAGCAATATTGATCGTTCAGAATATTACAATATAAAATTTCAAGAAAAACCACTAATGATATGGATATGGATATCAGTAATCTCCCTTTCTCTTGGAGGCTTTTTAAGTTTGTTTAGGTATGCAAAATATAATTAAAATTATCACAGTATTTGTATTTATTTTCATTTTAGGAATATTTTATGTATCTTTAAACAGAAGCTCAAATTATGACACGGAAACTTTAGTTGGAAACAAATTAGGTGAAATTAAATTAAAGAGTTTTTATAAAGATAAATTTTACGTTAACGAAGATTTTGAAAATAATAAATACACATTAATTAATTTTTGGGCGTCGTGGTGCGCTCCATGTAGGATTGAACATCAATACTTAATGGAGTTATCAAATCAAAAAAATATCAAAATCTTAGGAGTTAACTTTAAAGATAAAAAAACCAATGCTTTAAAATTTTTAAAAGATTTAGGCAATCCATATGATTATCTTGCAAAAGACACTCAGGGTAAACAATCGGTAAGTTTTGGAATCTATGGTATACCAGAGAGTATTTTAATCGATAATAAATTGATAATTTTGAAAAAAGTTATCGGCCCTTTAAACAGTCAAGATTTGGAAGAAATAAATAAAATTATCAAAAATTTATGAAGTTAAAAATATTAATAATATTATTTTTCTTAAATTTTTCAGTTGGTTATTCTGGTAATACTCCCGTTGAAAGTCAAATTCATAAAAATCTTCGATGCTTAGTTTGCCAAGGACAATCAGTTGCAGACTCTAATTCAGAATTTGCACAAACTTTAAAAATTGTAGTCTCTGATTTGATTGACCAAGGAAAGTCAGAGGATGAAATTTATAGCTTTCTATCTGAAAAATATGGTGATTGGATTTTATACAAACCTAAATTTAATTATGAAAATCTTTTTCTATGGGCCTTTCCTTACCTAGTGTTAGTTATTGGAGGTCTAATTTTAGTTTATTTAATAAAAAAGCGTCGAAATAATGCATAAATTGCTAACTGTACATATTAGTTATTTAGTTGTATTTTTCAAAAATGATTTTCCGAGTATTAAAAATTTTGCCTATAATTGTGTTCTTTCTATCGCCAACACTAGCCGATGAAAATAACGCAGAGATTTCATTTTATACAGGCACATTTGATGTCATAGATAAAGAAGGTGATGACAAAACTTCTTTATTCGGAATTGAACACAAAAATCCAGACTTGTTTAGAGATACAATACTTGGAAAGTTTAAACCCGTTAGTGGAGCATTTATTACCGGAAATAGTTCCGTTTATCTTTATACAGGTGTCGAGGGTCAATATGAGTTAGGTCCTCTAAAAATTTTACCAAGTTTTACCCCAGGATATTACGAAAAAGGAGATGGTAAAGATTTAGGAAGCATTTTAGAGTTTAAGAGCGAAATAAAATTAGGATTGGATATCTTCGATAACTCTAAGCTAAGTTATAGCTACAGTCATATTTCTAATAATGATTGGGGGGATTCTAATCCTGGTACAGATAACCAACAAATCACATTTTCTAAAAACTTTTAATAACAATGAATTTAAATGATTGTTATAATTTTGATGATTTTAGAAGATTAGCTAAGAAAAATCTTCCTGCTCCTATCTTTCATTACATTGATGGCGGAGCAGACGATGAAACTACACTCAAAAGAAATACCGAGTCATTTTTAAAGTGCGATCTTGTCCCAAATATTTTAGCCAGTGTAGGAGAACCCGACTTGACTACTGAAGTATTTGGACAGAAAATTGATTTACCTATTTTCTTGTCTCCTACAGCTATGCAAAGACTTTACCATCATGACGGAGATAAAGCATCAGCTAGAGCCGCAGAAAAATTTGGGACTTTTTACAGTATGTCAACCATGGCGACTTCATCAATCGAAGAAATCGCAAATATATCTGGCGGTCCAAAACTTTTTCAGTTGTATATACACAAAGATCAAGGTCTTACTGATAATTTAATTGATAGATGTAAAAGTTCAGGATTTAAAGCAATGTGTCTTACTGTTGATACTGTTGTAGCAGGAAATCGAGAAAGAGATCACAGATGGGGATTTACTACTCCTCCTAAACTTACTTTAAAAAGTCTTGCGAGTTTTGCAATGCACCCAAAGTGGGCGTTTAACTATTTAACTCATGAGAAATTTCAGCTTGCAAATGTCTCTCACTGGACAAAAAAGGGATCAAGTATTGCTAAAGGCGTCATGGATTATATAAATGAGCAATACGATCCAGCTATGAGCTGGAAAGACGCTGAATATGTTGTTAAGAAGTGGGGAGGTCCTTTCGCTCTAAAAGGTGTAATGTCAGTTGAAGATGCAAAGAGAGCAGTTGAAATTGGAGCTTCAGCCATTATGCTTTCTAATCATGGAGGTAGACAGCTCGACGGCTCTAGATCGCCATTTGATCAGTTACCAGCTATTGTTGATGCTGTAGGTGGTAAAATAGAAATTATCTTAGATGGTGGAATTCGAAGAGGGACTCATGTTCTTAAAGCTCTTTCTTTAGGAGCCACAGCATGTAGTTTCGGAAAAGGCTTTTTATTTGCTTTGGGGGCAGGTGGTCAAAAAGGTGTAGAACAAATTTTGGCTAGAATGAGAGATGAGATCAGAAGAGATATGATTTTATTAGGATGCAAAAGTATTAAAGAGCTAAATAAAACAAAAATAGCGTATAGGTGATGCAAAAAAACTAGTTTCCAAAAGTGATAATAAATATTAGGTTTAATTTATGAAATTAGCAAAAAATTTAGATAGACTTGGAACAGAAACGGCTTTTAGTGTCCTTGCCGAGGCGAAGAAACTTGAAGCTCAAGGAAAAGAAATGATACACTTGGGTTTAGGTCAGCCAGATTTTATGACACCTAAACATATTATGGACGCAGCTAAAAAAGCTATTGATGACGGACATCATGGATATGTTTTAGCAAATGGAATAGTTGAGTGTAGGCAAGCAGTCTCTAGAAAAATAAAAAGTCTTTACAAAAAAGAAGTAAGTCCTGATCGGATTATGATTATGCCTGGTGGAAAACCTACAATGTACTTTGCAATTCAAATGATTGGTGAGCCTGGTGCAGAAATAGTTCACCCAACACCTGGTTTTCCTATTTATGAGTCTATGATTAATTACACGGGTGCTAAAGCAGTACCTTATGATTTGACAAAAGAAAAAGATTTGAGGTTTGATCCCGAAAAGATTTTATCTCTGATAACAGATAAAACTCGTCTTGTTATTTTAATTAATCCTAACAATCCGACAGGTAGTTTTGTTGAAAAACCTGCAATAGACTTTTTAGCTGAAGGGTTAAAAAAACATCCACATGTCACAATTCTTAGTGATGAAATTTACAGTAGACAAATATTTGATGGAAAAGAAATGCCAACATTTTTTAATTACCCTGATTTACAAGATAGATTAATAGTTCTTGACGGATGGAGCAAAGCTTACTCTATGACTGGTTGGAGAATGGGCTGGAGTGTTTGGCCAGAAAAATTAATTCCTCATGTAACTAAACTAGCAATTAACAGCTTTTCTTGTGTGAACGCACCTTCGCAGTTTGCTGGAATAGCTGCATTAGACGGACCAGATGATTCTATTCATCTAATGATGGAAAAATTTGATCAAAGAAGAAAATTAATTCACAAAGGATTGAACGACTTACCAGGTGTGGAATGTAGCATGCCTGGCGGCGCCTTTTATGCTTTTCCAAACGTAAAGGAAACAGGAATGAGTGGTAGTGAATTTTCTAAGAAATGTATGCATGAAGCTGGTGTGGCAATTGTGCCTGGAACAGCTTTTGGCAAAACTTCTACAGATTACGTTCGTTTTAGCTTTGCAGCATCGAGGGATAACATACAAAAAGCACTAGAAAAAATTTCAAAAATGCTTAAGTAGAACTGATTATGAGTAGTTTACAAATGCCAAAAGTTGATAAAGTGATTATGTCTAAAAAAGACAAAATCGCTTCAGATCTCAAAGAAATAATAAATAAAAAAAATGTTCTTTCAAACTCAGATGAATTAAGACCTTTTGAAACCGATGGTTTGACAGCTTATCGTCAAATACCACTTTTAGTGGTCATGCCTGAGACAGTTGATGAAGTTAGTCAAATCTTAAAATATTGTAACGAGAATAAAGTTAAAGTGGTTCCAAGGGGTGCCGGAACAGGCTTGTCTGGTGGTTCGATGCCTTTAGAGGATTGTGTTTTAATGGCAATGGGGAAATTTAATAAGATTATAGAAGTGGATTATGAAAATAGATGCGTAGTTACTCAACCTTGCGTAACAAACTTGGCAATTACACATGCCGTTCAAGATAAAGGTTTTTATTATGCTCCAGATCCATCAAGTCAAATTGCATGTTCAATAGGAGGGAATGTTGCTGAAAATTCTGGTGGCGTTCATTCTCTAAAATATGGTGCTACCACAAATAACCTTTTAGGTATTGAAGTTGTCTTAATGGATGGAACTATAACTAAATTTGGCGGAAAGACCATGGATGCCGAGGGATATGACTTTTTAGGCTTAATGACTGGTTCAGAGGGTTTGCTTGGTGTCATTACAGAAGTTACTGTAAAAATTTTAAAGTCACCCGAAGTTGTTAAGGCAGCTTTAGTTGGCTTCCCTTCAATCGAGGACGCGGGAAACTGTGTGGCTGAAATAATCGCAGAGGGATGTATACCAGCTGGCATGGAAATAATGGACAAGGCTTTGACAAAAGCAACAAACGATTATTCCAAAGCAGGATATCCGACAGACGCTGAAGCTATGATGATTGTAGAATTTGATGGAACAGAACATGAAGTTGAAGCTTATATTCAAAAAACAAAAAGTATTGCTGAAAAAAATAATTCATCAAGTTTAAAAATTAGTAAATCAAATGAAGAAAGATTAAAATTTTGGGCTGGCAGGAAAGCAGCTTTCCCAGCGTGTGGTGTTCTAGCACCTGATTATATGTGCATGGACGGTTCAATCCCTAGAGGAAAACTTGCTGAGGTTTTAAATGAAATCTCAAGATTGTCGAAGAAATATAATTTACCTGTCGCTAATGCTTTTCATGCTGGTGATGGAAACCTTCATCCTCTAATTATGTTTGACGCTAATGATAATGAGTCTCTGAGGAAATGCGAGGAATTTGGCGCAGATATTTTGAAATATTGCGTGAAAGTTGGAGGTGCACTAACTGGTGAACACGGAGTAGGTATTGAAAAGAGAGAATTAATGTGCGAAGCATTCAACGATAAAGATATACAACAACAATTAACTATTAAAGTCGCTTTAGATCCAAACTCATTATTAAATCCAGGCAAAGTTTACCCAATACTTAGAAAATGTGCCGAGGAAGGAAGAGTCCATGTCCATGGAGGGAAAACAAAGTTCCCAGATATCCCTAGATTTTAATCAAAATATTTTTAAACCATCTTCAAGAGAGGAAATAGTTGAGATTGTTAAAAATTGTTATAAAAAAAACATTCCTTTAGAAATCAACGGATTAAAATCAAAAAATAAAATTGGGAGAAATTTTCAGTCTGAAAAAACCCTAGATCTTTCAGGTTACAAAGGAATAATTGATTACAAACCCGAAGAGCTTTATATAAAAGTGAAAGCGGGTACATCCTTAAAAGAAATCATAGATGAGTTAGATAAAAATAATCAACAATTAGCTTTTGAACCAAATGATTTTGGCTATCTTTTTTCTGGAGAAAGCAATAGTGGTTCTATTGGTGGAGTTGTTTCATGTAACTTTGCTGGTTCAAGAAGATTTAAAGTTGGAAGTGTTCGAGACCACATACTTGGCTTTCAAGGTATTAACGGAAAAGGAGAAACTATTAAATCTGGAGGTACAGTAGTAAAAAATGTTACTGGCTATGATTTGAGTAAATTAGTTTCTGGATCTTTTGGAACACTTACAATATTAACTGAGCTTTCAATTAAAGTATTGCCAAAACCAGAAACAAGTAAAACTTTGGTAGTAAAAAATCCTCATCTCAAAAAAGCAATAGACTATCTTGGAAAAGCACTATCATCTTCGACAGATCCTTCAGGTGGAGTATTTTATCCAGATTACTTTGGAAAAGATTTTATTCTAAACGATCTCACCCACGATGGCGGTTTAACCGCTCTAAGAATTGAGGGGCCAACAAATTCTGTAGATCAAAGATTAGAAAGATTGTCTAAAGAATTAAGTCTTTTAGATCAGGAGATCTCAATTTTAGACAATGAGCAAAGTAATATTTTTTGGAATAGAACAAAAAATCTGGAGGTTTTTAGAAATTTAAAAAGCAATCTGTTAAGGATAGTTCTACCAATTAGTGAAACTTTACAGGTTATTCAAAAACTTAAAAATTATGAGATAAAATATTTTATTGACTGGGGAGGTGGTCTAATTTGGACCTCGCTCGATCAATTAAACTTAAAAATACTTAATGAAATTAGGGAAATTATTAAAAAACATCAAGGTTATATCACTTTAATTAAAATTGAAGAGGATCTTAAAGCCTCTGCTGATATTTTTACAATAGATCCAATAAAGTATAAAATAAGTGAAAAAATTAAAAGGAGTTTTGATCCAAAAAGGATTTTTAATCCAGGAAAAATGTATACAGGAATTTAAATGCAGACATCTTTTACTGACAAACAACTTCAAGACAAAGATAATAAAACAAGTGAGACAATTATAAGAAAATGTGTTCACTGTGGGATGTGTAATGCCACTTGTCCTACCTATGGAATTAATGGAGAGGAATTAGAGGGACCAAGGGGAAGAATATATCTTATAAAAGATATGTTAGAGAATAAGAAACCAGCAACGAAAGAAATAGCAAAACACATAGACAGTTGTTTATCCTGTTATTCATGTATGACGACTTGCCCTTCAGGGGTGAACTATATGCATTTAATTGACCATGGTAGAAATTACGTTGAAGAAACTTATAAGAGACCTTTTTTGGATAGAGTATTTAGAAATATCCTTTCGTTTGTATTACCAAGACCAAAAGTATTTTTGTTAATGGCTTTATCATCTAAATTGATTAAACCATTTAGTTTTTTATTTCCAAAATTTATTAGAAACGCATTAAATTTAATGCCAGATAAGATTCCAGGAAAAAAATTGAAAGAACAGAAGGTTTACGAGGTTAAAAAGGGAAAGAAAGTTTCAAGAGTGGCTTTATTAACTGGATGTGTTCAGAGAGTTATTTCTCCCGAAATAAATGAGGCCACTATAAGACTTTTAAATAGGCACAATGTTGAAGTCGTAGTAATGCCAGACATTGATTGTTGTGGGTCTTTAAACCATCATTTGGGAAAACAAAAACTAGCACATGAATCATTTAAAAATAATATTGAGAGCTGGCATGAAGAGTATCTTAAAAATGGATTGGATGCGATAATAAGCAATACATCTGGATGTGGCACAACATTAAAAGACTATGGTCATATTTTTAAAAATGATAAAGATTTGAAAAAGAAAGCTAAAAAAATTTCAGAATTAACTAAAGATATTACTGAATACCTAGATGAAAATTTAAAATTGAATATAAATCTGAGCTCAGAAAAAAAATATAGAATAGCCTATCATTCAGCATGTTCAATGCAACATGGGCAAAAAATTCACGATCAACCAAAAGATTTAATTTCAAAGACTGGTAACGAAGTATTAGATATTCCTGAAGGACATTTGTGTTGTGGTTCCGCTGGGACTTATAATATTTTACACCAAAAAATGGCAAAATCACTTTTAAAGAATAAGGTAAATAATATAGAAAAAATTTCACCCGATTTTATTTCAACAGGTAATATTGGTTGTATGACACAAATTTCAGCTGGCACTCGAATACCAATTATTCATACTGTAGAATTACTTGATTGGTTTACCGGAGGCCCTAAGCCATATAAATTAAATAATTTCTAAAATGAAAAAAAAAGTTTTTGTTACTAGAAGACTCCTCAAAGAGAATGAGGAGAAACTCAAAGAATTATTTGAAGTTACTTTAAATAAAGAGGATAAGATTTATAATCCTCAGGAAATAATAGATGGTTCAAAAAATTTTGACGGGATATTAAGTTCTGTTTCAGATCCTATTAGCGCAGATACTATCTCTAAACTTTCAAGTTCCATAAAAATTATTGCTAATGGTGCAGTTGGTTTTGGAAATATAGACATAAAAGCTGCAAAAGAAAAAGGAATTACTGTCACGAATACACCAGATGTACTTACAGATGCTACAGCAGATATTCAGATTTTACTTTTATTAGGTGCCTCTAGAAAAGCATATGAAGGACGAATAGCAGCTGAAACCCAAAGCTGGAAATGGTCTTGGGATTTTTTATTGGGAAAGCAAATGTCTAATAAAAAACTAGGCATACTTGGAATGGGTAGAATAGGAAGAGCAGTTGCTAAAAGAGCTAAAGCATTTAATATGGAAATTCATTATCATAATAGATCTAAGCTTTCACCAGATCTTGAAGACGGTGCAATTTATCATAAAGATTTAAAAAGCCTTTTTAAGCAAAGTGAATTTTTATCAATTAATTGTCCCGCAACTCCTGAAACAACAAAACTTGTAAATAAAGAAACTCTAACCTATCTAGAAGAAAATACTGTTATAGGTAACGCAGCAAGAGGAGACATAGTTGATGACGATGCTATGATCGAAGCATTGAAAAGCGGAAAAGTATTTGCTTACGGTTTAGATGTTTATAATGGCGAGCCAAAAATACATCCAGAATATTTGAAGTTAAAAAATATTTTTTTACTTCCGCATTTAGGAAGCGCAACAAAAAGGACTAGGTGGGATATGGCTTTTAGGGCTACAAAAAATCTTGAAGATTTCTTTTCTGGCAAGAAACCCAAAGATCAGGTGAATTAATACACCTAGAGATTGAATCTGCGATTTAAAATAATTCTAAAAAGAGCGAGACTCTGAATTGAGATTGTGTTTAAATCTTTAAAGTTAACTAACGAGGAGGACATATGTCAAAAATAAAAAAAGGAGTAAAAACTCCATCAAGACGTAAGTTCTTTAAAGCAGCAGCAGCTACGGGTGCTGCAGCAGCAGCAACAGTTGCAATGCCAAACATTGCTTTTGGTGCTCCTAAAACTTTAAAGATGCAAGCGGCTTGGCCGTCAGGCGCTAACATTTTCTTTGAAATGGCTGGCGACTACGCAAAAATGGTAGGCGACATGTCTGGAGGTGAATTAAAAATTGATCTTCAGCCAGTTGGAGCTGTAGTTAAGACTTCGGAGATTGGACAAGCGGTAAGTTCAGGTGTACTTGATATGGGACACTGGGTAACAGCTTACTGGTATGGAAAAAATCCAGCAGCTTCTCTATTCGGTACTGGTCCGTCATACGGAATGTCATCTCAAGAAATTATGGGATGGATAGAGTATGGTGGAGGTAGAAAACTATATGATGAAACACTTGCAAAAGTTGGTTTCGATTATATTGGTTTCTTCCATATGCCAATGCCTGCACAGCCTTTTGGATGGTTCAAAAAGAACGTAACAAAAGTATCTGATGTAAAAGGTATGAAGTACAGAACAGTAGGATTAGCTACTAACGTATTAACAGCAATGGGAATGGTTGTAAGACAATTACCAGGTGGTGAAATTCAGCCTGCAATGAAGACAGGTTTGATTGAAGCTGCTGAGTTTAACAACCCAACTTCAGATTCTCAGTTTGGTATGCAAGATGTTTCTAAGCATTATCACTTAGGAAGCTTCCACCAATCTCAAGAGATGTTTGAAATCCCAGTAAATAAGAAGACATTTAACGGATTATCGCCTAAACATCAGGCTATCCTAAAAAATGCTGCTTATGCTGCGAACAGTGATAACTACTTTAAAGCATTAGTAAGATACTCAGCTGACTTATCTAAATTGATGAACCAGCACAAAGTAAATGTGTATCAAACGTCAGATGCGATCTTAGCTCAACAATTAAAAGGTTGGGATAAAGTAATCGGTGATTTCAATAAGAAAGATCCATTCTTTAAAAAGATTGTAGACTCACAAAAAGCTTATGCTAAGAGAGTTATGAAATACTTACTCATGAACCAACCTAATTACAAGTTGGCTTACGAGAATGAGTTCGGTTCAATAGCAAAAGTTAAAATTTAATTATATTTTAAACATAAAAGGGGGCGTATTTGCGCCCCCTTTTTTTATGGAAATTACAAAAAAATTAGAATAGTTTAAAATCTCATGAGAGGATTTATTCACTTTGCAGATACTTTAAGTACTTCCGTAGGGAAGGCATTTTCATGGTGTATCGTAATTTTAATGGGAGGAACTTGTTATGAAGTAGTTATGGCATATGCTTTCAATGCTCCTACCTTATGGAATTTTGATTTTAGTTTACAAATGTATGGTGCAATTTTTATGATGGCAGGTGCATACACTTTATCTACAGAAGCTCATGTAAGAGGTGATGTAATTTACAGACTTTTTAAACCAAGAACACAAGGTTACATAGATTTAATTTTATATTTTATTTTTTTCTTTCCTGGAGTTCTTGCTTTAGCTTTTTATGGTTATGAATATGCTTCGCTGGCTTGGAAGATAAAAGAAACAAGTTGGAATAGTCCAGCTCAAATCCAAATTTACATGGCGAAATCTTTGATACCTGCAGCAGGAATTTTATTGCTTATCCAGGGTATCAGCGAAGTTTGTAGAGCAATTATTTGTATTCAAACTGGTCACTGGCCTGCTCGAATGGTAGTAGCAGAGGAGACAGAAAAAATGTTAATGCGAACTTCACAAGACGAGGATCAAAAAGATGTTATTTAGTTTAACCAATCCAGAAATAGCAATTTTAATGATGTCAATTTTCTTATTTGCTGTACTGCTAGGTTTTCCTATCGCGTTTACTTTAATGGCGATGGGAGTTGGATTCGGTTATTACGCTTACTTTGATCCTACAAGAATGGAACATCTTTTTGATAATAGAATTTTTCAATTATTTGTTCAGAATACTTATACAGTGATGGACAACACTGTTTTAACCGCCGTTCCACTCTTTTTATTTATGGGCTACTTAGTTGAGAGAGCTGGAATAGTTTCTAGATTGTTTTTTGCAATAAGATTAGCCTCTCACAGACTCCCTGCTTCTATGGCTGTTGCCGCGCTTGTAACTTGCGCTTTATTTTCAACAGCGACAGGAATTATCGGTGCTGTTGTTACACTAATGGGATTACTTGCATGGCCTGCAATGATAAGGGCTGGATATGATAAAAAATTTGCCTCAGGAGTAATTTGTTCTGGAGGATGCTTAGGAATTTTGATTCCTCCAAGCATCATGTTAATTGTTTATTCAGTTATTGCTCAGCTATCACCTTTAAGATTATTTGCAGCAGCAATTTTTCCAGGATTATTATTAGCTGGTCTTTATATAATGTATGCGGTTACACTTGCTTATTTTAATCCATCAATAGCGCCTAAACCTCCAAAAGAGGATATTCCGCCAAGATCTGAAATTTTAAAAGAGGTTATGGTTTCATTCTTACCGCTTTTCTCATTAATAATATTAGTATTAGGAACTATTTTAGGAGGACTTGCTACACCTGCAGAGGCTGCAGCAGTTGGAGCCTTTGGTGCCTTAGTGCTTTCTTATTTCTACAAGACTTTAAAATGGAAAAATTTTAAAGAGTCTGTATTTCTTACAGCAAAAACAACTGCAATGATAATGTGGTTATTCATTGGCTCTTGGACTTTCGCATCTGTTTTTTCTTACTTAGGTGGCCATGAAGTTTTTGAGCATTTCTTTAAATCAATGAATTTACAACCTTGGCAGTTCTTAGTAATTACGCAAATAATTATTTTCTTATTAGGTTGGCCACTGGAGTGGACGGAAATTTTAATTATATTTGTTCCAATATTTTTACCATTAGTAGCTTTCTTCGAGGTAAATCCTTATTTTTTCGCAATGCTAATCGCTTTGAATTTACAAACTTCATTTTTAACACCGCCGATGGCAATGTCCGCCTATTATTTAAAAGGCGTCCAAGCTAAAAATGTAGAGTTAATGGAAATATTTAGAGGCATTATGCCTTTCCTAGGTATTGTTATATTTGCCATGTTTTTAATGTATCTATTTCCAGGAATAGCCCTTTGGTTGCCAGATACATTATTCGCTAATTAACAATTTAAATGATAGATGTTACATCTTTAAGTGCTTACGATTTATCGCAAAAACTTCATTCTGGTGAAATTTCTTCTTTAGATCTTTGCAAAGCTTATTTAGATAGAATTAAAAAATTTGAAAAAGACGTCCAGGCCTGGCAATTTTTAGACAAAAAACTTTTATTAGAAAAAGCTGAAGAAGCTGACACTTACAGAAAATCTGGAAAACCTCTAGGACCATTGCACGGAATGCCAGTTGCAATTAAGGATATTATAGGTACGTATGATATGCCAACCGAATGTGGGACAGTCTTTAGAAAAAAAATGTCTAATTCACAAGACTCGGAAATTGTAAACTTATTAAAAAATTCAGGGGCAATTATCATGGGTAAAACTGTAACTTGTGAACTTGCATATATACATCCATCTAAAACAAAAAATCCACATGATTATTCAAGAACACCAGGAGGATCATCAAGCGGCTCAGCAGCTGTAGTTGCGTCACATATGGCGCCTTTGTCAGTTGGTTCTCAAACAGGTGGATCAGTAATTAGACCGGCATCATATTGTGGTGTAGTTGGATATAAACCCTCGTATGGATTAATCTCTAGAAACGGTGTTTTAAAAGTTTCAGATAAACTCGATACAATGGGCGTATTTGGAAAAAGTGTAAAAGATGTTGCATTATTAGCTAAATCACTAATTAGAAAAGATTTACACGACCCCTCAACAATTTATTTCGCTGCTGATAACATGATTCAGGAATGTGAGAAAGGACCAGTTTTTGATCCAAAGTTTATTTTTTATAAAACGAAAAATTGGAAAAATATAAATAAAAAATCACAGCAAGCTTTTGAATTTTTAATTAAAAACTTAAAAAAAAACATAGAGGTTTTTGATACACCGTCATACTTTGACGATATACCAAAGTATCATCAAATCATTCATGAAGTTGATATGGCAAATAATTTTCAAGTTTATTATAAAAAAGATAAAACTAAACTTTCAAAAGAAATGAGAGAAGCTATCTCTAGAGGATTAAAATATTCAGCAAAAGAATATGGTGATGCTTCAGATTTTATGAAACAAAGTTATGAGTCCTATAAAGAAGTTTTTGAAGATTACCACGGAATTATTACTCCATCATCAAGTGGAGTTGCTGACAAAGGATTAAAATCTACTGGAAGTGCGGACTTCCAAAAAATCTGGACTTATCTTGGTTTGCCCACAATTTCATTACCTTTACTTACAGGTGAAAATGACTTACCATTAGGAGTTCAGTTGGTTGGTGATAAACTTGATGATTTAAGATTTTTAGGTACAGCTAACTGGCTTGAAAAAAATTGTAGAGATGAAGGATAAAATTACAATAATAATTGGCGTTGGTCTCTGTACCCTTTTTTTAATTGGTTTAGCTACAACATTAACTAGATCAATGATGATAGGATTTTTTGATGTGCTTCCTGTTTATATTTTAATGGGTTTGGTAATTGTAATGATGTTCTATGAAGCCTTCATTGACAAAAAATAATCCTTACGCTCCTTATTTACTTTTGTTAATCCAGCCAATTTTTATGGCTACAAACACTATTGTTGCAAGAGGAGGCGTGGAGTCTGTGCCGCCTATTTCTCTAGCATTTTGGCGATGGTTTACAGTATTCATAATATTATTCCCCCTTTTTTTTAACGAAATTTTAAAATCAAAAAAAGAGTTTAATAAAGAGTTTTTCAAACTGTTTTTCTTAGGCTCAATGGGCTGTGGTATTTGTGGGGCTTTCCCTAATCTTGCAGGCATGACAACAACAATGGCAAATATTGGTATAATCTATACATCTTCACCAGTAATTATAATCTTTCTATCAATTTTATTTTTTAAAGAAAAAATTAATTTTTTTAGGATAATGGGACTTCTAATTTGTATTGCAGGTGTTTTTACAATTATATCCAAAGGTAATTTAGATTTTTTAATAAATCTAAATTTTACAACAGGCGATTTATGGGTTCTGGGAGCAGCTTTAGGTTGGGCTCTTTACTCAATTTATTTACTTAATTGGAAATCAAAATTTAGTTTAATGGCTCGATTTACTTTAATCGCAATGTTTGGATTTATATCGCTTTTCCCATTTTTTATTTTAGAAAATATTTATTTTGCTAAGACAAATTACAATCTGACATTTTTGTTCTGGATTATATTTGCTGCTATTTCGCCAAGTATTATAGCTTTCTCTTTATATACTCGGTTACAAAAATATGTAGGCGCATCATTCGCTGGGTTTACTTTATATTTATTCGCAGTTTATGGATCTATCTTTGGAATTATAATTTTTGAAGAACCTCTTCTTAGCTTTCATTATTTGGGAGGCTTATTAGTTTTTACTGGAGTTTATTTCGCTAGAAAAAAAGCATGAAGTATTTTTACATAGCATTATCGTCAATTATTTTAGCTTATATTATAATTGCTCTTTTCACTTACTTTTACCAAAGAAAATTACTTTATCACCCAAGTGAAAATAACTACACAGGAGACGAAATTCAATTTGAATATAAAGAAGTTTTTGTTGAGGTTGATAAAGATATAAAACTTAAATCATGGTTTTTAGAAAAAGATTTAAAAAAAGATAAAACAATTTTATATTTCCATGGAAATGCAGGTGACCTAACTAATAGAGTTCATAAACTTAATGAATTAAATAAATTAAATGTAAATATTTTTATTATTTCATGGAGAGGATTTAGCGGTAACCCAGGCAAACCAACAGAGGAAAATCTATATAATGACGCAAGAAAATCAGTTGAATGGCTTAATAATATTGGAATTGAAAATAAAAATATAATTTTATATGGTGAGTCATTAGGCACAGGTGTTGCTACAGAGTTGGGCCAGGACAATTCTTTTGCTGGCATTGTTTTAGAATCACCTTTTACCTCAATTGCTGATGCTGCAAAAATTTATTATCCTTATTTACCTATCGATTTATTAATAAAAGATAGATACGATTCTTCAAAAAAGATTAAGAATATAAATATTCCTATTTTGATTATGCACGGTAAGAAAGATGATGTAGTTCCTTTTAAAATGGGTGTAGAATTATTTGAGAAGGCGAATAATCCAAAATTTAGTTACTATTCCGATAACGATGATCATATGATGGAATTTAATGACCAACTAATGAATACTTTAAGAAATTTTTTAGGTTTCAATACCTAAAAGAGCTTTTGAAAAATATTCAGAATTAAAAGGTTGTAAGTCATCTTCTTTTTCTCCCATCCCGATTGCAACAATAGGTAAATTATATTTCTTACATATAGCAAGGACTACCCCACCTTTTGCGGTGCTATCAAGTTTTGTAATTATAAGCCCTGTTAGATTATGTATTTTACTAAATTCTTCAACCTGATTTAATGCATTTTGGCCAGTAGTTGCATCAAGAACTAGAATTATCTCATTTGGAAAAGACTGATCAATTTTTTTCAAGACACTGATAATCTTTTTGTATTCTTCCATTAGATTCTTTTTATTTTGCAGCCTCCCCGCTGTATCAATCAAGGCAACATCAATTTCATTTTTTTTTGCAAATTCAGCAGTTTTAAATGCAACTGAAGCCGGGTCGCTATTAATTTCTGACTTAATTATATCTACTTTTACTTTTGCAGCCCAAACTTGTAGTTGATCTATGGCTGCTGCTCTAAAAGTGTCAGCAGCTCCGAATACAACGGATCTATTATTGTCTTTAAAATACTTTCCAAGTTTTCCAATACTAGTCGTTTTTCCTACACCGTTCACACCAGAAACAACAATTACAGCAGATTTTGCATTTCCCATTAGGCTTAAATCTTTTTCGTATTTTTGTAGATTTATTGCTAGCTTATCAGCTAAGAGTTTCAAAATCTCTTTATGATCATTTAATTTTTTATCAACTTTTAAGCTCTCAAAATCTTTTCTTAGTTCTTTAGCTACATCAACACCAGCATCAGATGAAATGAGTAATTCTTCAAATTCTTCAAGAATAGTTGAGTCAATTTTTTTTTTTGAAAAAATATTTTTAAAGCCGTCTGTAAGATTTGATGAACTTTTTCCAAGCCCTGATTTAAACTTATCAAAAATTCCCATTTTATATTTCTACTTTTATACTCTTTATTTCTGAAACTGGCCCGGTCATAAATATATTATTTTTCTCATCTAGAACTATATTTAAGACTCCCTCTTTAAATTTAATAGCAACTTTGTTTTCAACTAATTTTTTTTGGCTTCCAGCAACAGCGGTCGCGCAAGCTGCTGTCCCACATGCTTTAGTAAGCCCAGCGCCTCTTTCCCAAACATTTACTAAAATATTTCTTTTATCTAAAATTTGAGCAAATGTTACATTAGTTTTTTCAGGAAATAATTCATGATTTTCAATTAAAGGTCCTATTACTTTTAAATCATATTTAAAACAATCATCTACAAAAAAAACTATATGGGGGTTTCCTATATTTAGACAAAATCCACCAGTAAACTTTTTGCCTTTTACATCTAGCGAGATGTCAGCAGAATTTTCTATTTTTGATAACGGAATATCTTCAAAATCAAATAAAGGTTTTCCCATTTCAAGTTCTACCATTAAATTATCAACAATTTTGGCATTAAGAACCCGATTACTTGTTTTTAATTTAATTTGGTTAGCATTTAAATTTTTACTCAAAAGATAGGCAACACATCTCGAACCATTTCCACAAGCACTTACTTCACCACCGTCAGAATTAAAAATTGTTATCGGAAAAGAATTCTCTTTTTCTTTTTCGATAAAAATCATTTGATCAAAACCAATATTGTTTCTTTTTCCCAACTCAATAATTTTATCTTTGGTCAAGTTAATAGGACTTGACCTTCTATCGATAATAATGAAATCATTTCCCAATCCGTCCATTTTATATGCGTTAATCGTTGCCATAATTAATTAGTATAATTATTCATTGACTTTTAAAACCCCAAATTGTAGTTTCCACAAACTTTCCGCAAATACACATGTTTTTGCGGTGCTCTTGAAAACAAGAGTGTCGACACTAGTCAGCGAAGGTTCGCCCACTAGTGCGATAGGTATTGGATGTTATAAAAATGTTTGAAAATTTAACAAATAAATTAGAAAGTATTTTTTCTAAATTAAAAAGCGCTCCCTCATTGACTGAGGAGCAAGTCGACTCTGGCTTAAAAGAGATACGATTAGCTTTATTAGAGGCTGATGTAGCTCTTCCTGTCACTAAAGAATTTATAGCTAATGTAAAACCAAAAGCTATTGGTAAAGAAATTATCAAATCAACATCTGCTGGCCAAATGATAGTTAAAATCGTTTACGATGAACTAGTTAATATTTTAGGCTCTAAAAATGAAGAACTAAATTTTAAAGCTGTTCCACCAGTTTCACTTTTATTAGTTGGATTACAGGGTTCAGGTAAAACAACGTCCGCAGCAAAGTTAGCAAAAAATATAGAGAAAAATTATAAAAAAAAAGTAATGTTAGTTAGTTTAGACGTTTACAGACCTGCAGCTCAAGAACAACTTAAATTACTTGCTGAAGCAAATGGAATTCAATGTTTGCCTATTGTTGAAAAGCAACAACCGATAGACATTACTAAAAGAGCAATAAATGCAGCTAACCTTAATGGCTCAGATGTTATTATATTTGATACTGCAGGAAGAACCCAGATTGATTTACCAATGATGTCTGAGATAAAGCAAATAAAAGATATTACAAAACCAGCTGAAACAATTTTAGTAGCTGATGCATTAACAGGACAAATTGCTGTTAATGTTGCAAAAGAATTTGACACTGCTGTTAGCCTTTCTGGAATTATTCTTACTCGAGTTGATGGTGATGCTCGAGGCGGTGCAGCATTAAGCATGAAACATGTAACCGGTAAACCAATTAAGTATATTGGTGTTGGAGAAAAAATCACCGATCTTGAACTTTTTCACCCTGACCGATTAGCTAACAGAATCTTGGGAATGGGCGATGTTGTGACTTTAGTAGAAAAAGCTCAACAAGATTTAAGTGAAGAAAAAATTAAAGAAACAGAAGACGAATTAAAAAAAGGAATATTTACAATGGACTCATATCTTTCGCAGTTAAGGCAAATGAAAAAAATGGGTGGAATGGAAGGGGTTATGTCTATGTTACCAGGAGTGAGTAAAATGAAAGCAAAAATGGATCAAGCAAATATAGATGAAAAAATTTTAGGGGAGAATGAAGCAATTATTTTATCAATGACTAAAAATGAAAGAGAAAATCCAAAAATTATTAGCGGATCAAGACGTAAAAGAATTTCTAAAGGAGCAGGTGTAGATGTTTCAAAAATTAATAAACTATTAAAACAATTTAAAATGATGTCGGACATGATGAAAAAAATGTCTCAAGGAAAAAAAATTCCATCTGGGATGATACCGGATGAAATGCTCAATCAACTAAAATGAAAGGTATAAAATGTTGAGAATAAGACTATCAATGGGCGGCGTAAGAAAAAGACCCATTTATAAAATTGTAATTGCTGACAGTAGATACCCAAGAGACGGGAAATTTATTGAAAAAATTGGTTCTTACAACCCATTACTTCCAAAGGATAAAAAGGAAAGAATTAAAGTAGAAGCAGAAAGAGTAAAATATTGGATGAGTAAAGGAGCCCAACCAACAATGAGAGTATCTAGATTACTAGGAGAGGTGCAGTTAATGCCAATGCCAAAACCTGGGAATAATCCTCAAAAGGCAATACCAAAAAAAGATAGAAAAAAAGCTGAGGGAGATAAAAAAGAAGAGACTAAAAAAGATGCTCCAGCAGTTGACGGCAAAAAGCCAGATCAAAAAGCCGATGCAAAAAAAGAAGAACCTAAAAAGGAACAACCTAAAGCAGAAGCTAAAAAAGAAGAACCGAAGAAGGAAGAACCTAAAAAGGAACAACCTAAAGCAGAAGCTAAAAAAGAAGAACCGAAGAAGGAAGAGAAAAAGGCTTAACTAAAAGGTTATTAGAGATGTTAAAGGTAAAAATTTTTACTTTATATCCAGATCTATTTCCTGGACCTTTAGATATAGGGATATTTAAAAAGGCAAAGGAAAACAAGATTTGGAATTTAAAAGTAATTAATATTAGAGATTATTCAAAAGATAATCACGGTACAGTAGACGATACTCCTTTCGGCGGAGGAAATGGAATGCTTTTGCGTCCTGATATATTAGCATCAGCGCTTGATAATAATATAAAAAAAGGTGAAAAAATTATCTACTTATCTCCAAGAGGTAAAAAATTTGATCAAAACGTTGCAAGATCTTTAAGTAAAGAAAAAAATGTAAACTTTATCTGTGGTCATTTTGAGGGTGTTGATCAAAGACTCTTAGAGACAAGAAATATTGAAGAATATAGTTTGGGTGATTTTGTCCTATCAGGGGGAGAACCAGCTTCTTTTGTAATCATTGATGCTTTAGTTCGATTATTACCAGGAGTTCTTGGAAATAAAGACTCTGTTAAAGAAGAAAGTTTTGAAAATCATCTTTTAGAATATCCTCAATATACTAAACCACGAGAATGGGAAGGTAAAAGCCCACCAGAGGTCTTATTTTCAGGCGATCATGCCAAAATAAAAGGGTGGCGTTTATCTCAATCTGAGGCTATAACACGTCGCCAGAGACCTGATCTTTGGAAAAAATATTTAGAAAAAAAAAATGAAAAACATTGAAGACATAAATAAAGCAGCAATTAAAAAGATAGTTTCTAACAAAAAAATTACAGACTTTTCTCCTGGAGATACAATAAAAGTTGGTGTTAAAATTGTTGAGGGCAAAAGAGAGAGAATTCAATACTTCGAAGGCGTTTGTATTGCAAAAAAAAATAGAGATATTAACTCCTCTTTTACGGTAAGAAAAATTTCATTCGGTGAAGGAGTGGAGAGAACTTTTGCTCTTTACAGTCCAAACGTAGACTCAATTAAAGTAATCAGAACAGGAAAAGTAAGGAGAGCAAAACTTTATTATTTAAGAGATAGAAAAGGAAAATCTGCAAGAATTGCTGAAAAAATTAAAAAGAAAATTGGTGTTGATGTTTCAGTAAAGCCAGAGGAGCAAAAAATAAAACCAGTCGAGCCTACTACACAAGAGACTAAAGTTGAAGAGGTTAAAACAGAGGCTCCAAAAGTCGAAGCTAAAGCTGAAAAGCCAACTAGCGAAAAAAAATAAAATTTAATGTCTAAAACTCTATACGATAAGATATGGGAAAACCATCTTGTTCATGAACAGAGCGATGGAACGTCATTAATTTATGTTGATAGACATCTAGTCCATGAAGTTACGAGTCCCCAAGCTTTTGAAGGACTTAGATTACAAAAAAGAAAAGTCAGACGACCAGAATTGACCCTTGCAGTACCTGATCACAATGTTCCTACAACTGATAGATCAAAAGGGATAAATGATGAGGACTCAAGGATTCAAGTAGAAACATTAAGAAAAAACTGTAAAGACTTTGGAGTAGAACTTTTTGATGTAAATGATAAGCGTCAAGGTATAGTCCACATTATAGGACCAGAACAAGGTTTCACACAACCAGGAACAGTAATTGTATGTGGCGATAGCCATACCGCTACACACGGAGCATTTGGTGCACTAGCTTTTGGAATAGGAACATCTGAAGTTGAACATGTTCTTGCTACACAGACTTTAATGCAAAAGAAATCAAAAAACTTGAGAATAAACGTTAATGGCAATTTACCAAAAGGAGTTACTGCAAAAGATGTTATTTTAAAAATTATTGGCACAATCGGAACTGCAGGCGGAACTGGATACGTAGTTGAATTTGCCGGCGATGTAATTAAAAGTTTAAGCATGGAAGAGAGAATGACTGTTTGTAATATGACCATTGAAGCAGGTGCAAGAGCTGGATTAATCGCACCAGATGAAAAAACATTTAGTTATTTAAAAGGTAAAACTATGTCACCAAAAGGTGAAAATTGGAATAAAGCTGTAGAATTTTGGAAAACGTTGTACTCAGACAAAGACTGCAAATTTGATAAAGAGGTAAATATTGATGGCAAAAATATAGAACCACTTGTTACTTGGGGCACTTCACCTCAAGATGTGTCACCAGTTACTGGTGTTGTGCCGGATCCAGAAAAGGAGAAGAATGAAGATAGAAAAATGGCCATGAAAAGATCTCTTGATTATATGGGATTAAAAGCAAACACTAAAATCTCAGACATAAAAATTGACAAGATTTTTATTGGAAGCTGTACAAACGGAAGAATAGAGGATTTAAGATTGGCTGCAGATCTTTTAAAAGGCAAAAAAATTGCTGATAATGTTAGCGCTATGGTCGTTCCGGGATCTGGATTGGTTAAAGAGCAAGCTGAAAAAGAGGGAATTGACAAAATTTTCAAAAAGGCAGGTTTTGAATGGAGAGAGCCTGGTTGTTCAATGTGTTTAGGTATGAATCCAGATCAATTAAAGCCCAAAGAAAGATGTGCTTCAACATCAAATAGGAATTTTGAAGGTAGACAAGGTCGTGGAGGAAGAACACATTTAGTAAGTCCAGGTATGGCTATTGCTGCAGCAATCAAAGGGCATCTAACTGATGTAAGAGAAATATAATATGGAAAAGTTTAATAATTTAAGGTCAATACCATCATATTTATCACTACAAAATATTGATACAGATATGATTATCCCAAAGCAATTTTTAAAAACCATCAAAAGAACAGGTTTAGGAAAAAGTTTATTTTATGAAATGCGTTATGATGAAAACGGAAAAAGGAATGATGATTTCATTCTAAATAGGGAACCTTACAATAAATCAAAAATTCTTTTAGCAGGAAAAAATTTTGGATGTGGGTCGTCAAGAGAACACGCTCCATGGGCTTTATCTGATTTTGGTATAAAGTGCGTAATAAGTGCGAGTTTTGCAGATATTTTTTACAATAATTGTTTTAAAAACGGAATTCTTCCAATTAAGATTGATGATAAAATTGTTACTGAACTAGCCGAATACTCTAACAGGAAAGAGGAAATTGAAATTAGTTTAGAGAAGCAAGAAATAAAATATGGAAACAAAGTTGCAAATTTCGAGCTTGATCCCTTTAAAAAGAAATGTTTGATGGAAGGTCTAGATGATATAGCACTTTCAATGGAAAAAATTACCAGCATAGACGACTACGAAAAAAAACTACAATCCACAAAACCTTGGGTTCTAAATAATGGCTAATAAGACTAGGAAAATTTTGCTTTTGCCTGGTGATGGAATAGGCCCTGAGGTGGTTGCAGAAGTAAGAAGAATACTTGAATGGATGAATAAAACAAAGTCTTTAGATTTTGTTTTAAGCCAAGAATTAATTGGTGGTGCATCTATTGATGCAAATAAAGTTCCAATTACTGATGAGGTTTTTTATAAGTCTTTGGAGTCTGATGCAGTAATATTAGGTGCTTGTGGCGGACCTAAGTGGGATAATTTGGAATTTTCAAAAAAACCTGAGAGAGCTCTTTTAAAACTTAGAAAAGAGTTAAAGTTATTCGCTAACTTAAGGCCAGCTATTTGCTTCAAACAACTTGTTGATTCTTCAACTCTTAAACCAGAAATAGTTTCAGGGTTAGATATTATGATTGTAAGGGAATTAACTGGTGGTATTTATTTTGGTGAACCGCGTGGGATTGAACCTATGGAAAACAACCAAAGAAAAGGTATTAATACTCACTCATATACTACTTCAGAAATTCACCGGATAGCACGTGTTGCATTTGATTTGGCAAAAAAAAGAAAAAATAAAGTTACATCCTGCGAAAAATCAAATGTAATGGAGGCAGGTATTTTATGGAGAGAAGAGGTACAGGCGATTAAGGATAAAGAATTTAAAAAGGTCGAGCTAAATCATATGTTAGCTGATAACTGTGCGATGCAGCTTTTAAGATATCCAAAACAATTTGACGTTATTTTAGCAGACAATTTATTTGGAGATATGTTATCAGACGAGGCAGCAATGCTTACAGGTTCTCTAGGACTTTTACCTTCTGCATCATTAGGCGCAAAAGATAAAAACGGAAGAATTAGATCATTATACGAACCAGTTCATGGTTCTGCTCCTGATATCGAGGGAAAAAATATTGCTAATCCAATAGCTACTATTTTAAGTTTATCTATGGCATTAAGATATTCTTTAGACCTTGGAAAAGAGGCAGACCAACTTGAAAATGCCGTTCAGAGTGTTTTAGACGACGGTTTAAGAACAAAAGATATAATGTCTAAAAATATGAAAGAGGTTTCCACAACAGAGATGGGTGATGCAATTATCGCAAAATTGAAATAAAGTAAGAAATTATGAATTTTGCAATTATTGGTGCCTCAGGAAATGTTGGAAGAAAAACAATAGAAATTTTAGAGAAATCTAAAATAGCAATTGATAATCTTTTTTTAGTTGCATCTTCAAAAAGTGCAGGAAAAAAGATTAAATTTAAAAATACAGAAATTGAAATCGAAGATTTAGAAAACTACAATTTTTCTAGAGCCCAGATTACTTTTTTTGCTGCAGGAAGTATGGTTGCTAAAGAATGGGTCCCTAAAGCAGCAAAAAAAACTATTGTTATAGATAACTCTAGTTATTTTAGAATGCACAAAGATGTTCCTCTTGTTGTTCCAGAAGTAAATTCAGAAGCACTTAACAAACATAAGAACATAATAGCAAATCCAAATTGCTCAACTATGCAAATGGTTCTTCCTTTAAAGCCATTGCATGATGAGTATAAAATCAAACGAGTTATAGTTTCAACTTACCAAGCAGTTTCTGGTGCCGGCAAGGAATCTATGGATGAGCTTTTTGATCAATCAAGAGATTATTTAGATGGAAAAAAAATTAACACAATAAATTTTACTAAACAAATCGCTTTTAACTTAATTCCACATATCGATGCTTTTGATAAAGATGGTTATACTAAAGAAGAATTAAAAATGACACATGAAACAAAAAAGATCTTAGATAATGAAATCCAAGTTTCTGCCACTTGTGTTAGGGTTCCGGTAAAAACTGGTCATTCAGAGTCTGTTAATATTGAGTTTGATAATCTTTATGATTTCGAGAATATAATTAAAATTTTGAAAAATGCCCCAGGTTGTAAAGTCATTGATGAGCGGAGTGATGGAGGCTATATGACCCCTCTAGAAGCAGAAGGAAGTTATACAACCTATATATCAAGAATTAGAAAAGATAATTCTAACATAAAAGCAATAAATTTATGGGTAGTATCAGATAATTTATTAAAAGGAGCGGCGTTAAATACTGTTCAAATAGCAGAGTGTTTAATGAAAAATATGTAACTTTAGTTTATAAATTGTTTATGCAAAATAAAAATCCTTTGAGTCCTCATCTTCAAATCTATAAATGGCAAATATCATCTTTATTATCCATTACTCATAGAATTGTTGGAGTTATTAATTTTTTTGCAATTACTTTAATTTGTCTTTGGACGCTTACTTTGCTATTAGGTCAGAATAGTTATCAAACTATACAAATTTTTTTAAATACAATTTTTGGAAAATTTGCAGTAATTTCTTTGTGCTGGACTTTTAGTTTTCATATTCTTAATGAGATCAGACATTTAATCTGGGATGCTGGATATGGCTTTGATTTAAAAATATCAAAGATCACAGGGATAATAGCTTTAGTAGGATCTTTTGTATTAACAATCTTATTTTATTTTTTAGGGAGAAACTTTTTTTAATGCATGTATCAACAAAAAAATGGCTTTTTACCAAAATTAGTTCTCTAATTTTAATTCCATTAATGTTTTGGTTTTTAATTTCTTTTGTTTCTATATACGATAAGGAATTTTTTGAAATAATTAGGTTTTTTTCTAATCAGCCATCAAAAATATTATTTTCAGTATTCCTTGTAGTCGCGTTCTTTTTCTCAGCTTTGACAATAAGTGAGATTTTTGAGGATTATTTACATGATGATAGAATCAAAAATGTCGCAAATAAAGCACTATATTTATTTGCTATATTAATTCCATTATTAACAATTTTAGGTATATATACGATTTAAATGAAAGCATATAAAATTATAGATCACGAATATGACGTTGTTGTTTTAGGAGCAGGTGGCTCTGGTTTAAGAGCTGCAGTCGGTCTCTCAGAAGCCGGATTAAAAACAGCTTGTATTTCAAAAGTATTCCCAACTAGAAGTCATACATCTGCCGCACAGGGAGGCATTTCCGCAGCACTTGGAAATATGGGTGAAGATGATTGGAGATGGCATATGTATGATACAGTTAAAGGCTCCGACTGGTTAGGCGATCAAGATGCAATAGAGTATTTATGTAAAGAAGCTCCAAGAGCTGTTGTCGAGTTAGAAAGATATGGGGTTCCATTTAGCAGAACTGATGATGGAAAAATTTATCAAAGACCATTTGGAGGCATGACAAAAAATTATGGCAATGGAACTGCTCAAAGAACTTGTGCTGCAGCAGATAGAACAGGTCATGCTATTTTACACACTTTATATGGTCAGGCTTTAAAGCAAAATACAGAATTTTTTATTGAATACTTTGCACTTGATTTAATTATGAAAAATGGTGAGTGTAAAGGTGTAATAGCTTGGAATTTAACTGATGGAACAATACACAGATTCAGATCCCACATGACTATCATTGCAACAGGGGGTTATGGAAAAGTTTATTATTCAGCTACGTCAGCCCACACTTGTACCGGAGATGGTAATGCAATGGTTTTAAGAGCAGGGCTTCCATTACAAGATATGGAATTTGTTCAGTTTCATCCTACAGGAATATATGGCGTAGGATGTTTAATTACTGAGGGAGTAAGGGGAGAAGGAGGCTTTTTAGTAAATGGTAAAGGAGAAAGATTTATGGAAAGGTATGCCCCTAACGCTAAAGATTTGGCCTCAAGAGATGTGGTAAGTAGATCAATGGAAATGGAGATTAATGAGGGGAGAGGTGCAGGTAAAAACAAAGATCATATCAATTTACACTTAGATCATTTGGACAAAAAAGTGATTGATGAGAGACTCCCTGGAATATCTGAAGCTGCAAAAACTTTTGCAAATGTTGATGTGAATAAGGACCCAATTCCCGTTGTTCCTACAGTTCATTATAATATGGGGGGAATACCAACAAATTATAAAGCAGAAGTTCTTACATTGAATGGATCTGAAAAAACTGTGCCGGGCTTAATGGCTATTGGGGAAGCAGCTTGTGTTTCGGTGCATGGAGCTAATAGATTGGGCTCTAATTCTCTTATAGACCTTGTTGTTTTTGGAAAAGCGGCTGCAAAAAGAGCAGCGGAAATTGTAAAACCTGGAATGCCACATGAAGAAGTTTCAAGTTATGAAACCGAGAAGTGCTTAAGTAGATTTGATAAAATTAGAAATTCAAATGGTACAACCAAAACATCAGAATTGAGATTAAAAATGCAAAAGACGATGCAAACGAAGTGTGCAGTATTCAGGACCGAAAAAACATTAAAAGAAGGCGTGGATCAAATTAGAAAACCATATGAAGGTATGCAAGACATCTCTGTAAAAGATAAATCTCTTTTATTTAATACTGATCTAGTCGAAACTTTAGAATTTGACAATTTGATAAGTCAAGCACTAACTACAATGGACTCTGCATATCACAGAAAAGAAAGTAGAGGAGCTCATGCTAGAGAGGATTTTACAAAAAGAGATGACAAAAATTATATGAAACATACTTTAGCTTGGCAAAAAGGTAAAAAAGTTGAAATAAAGTATAGAGATGTACATTCTAGAACATTAACAAATGATGTTCAGTATTTTCCTCCAAAGGAGCGTGTATACTAAGATGGCACAATTCAGCCTACCACAGAATTCAAAAATAGAGGTAGGAGAATATTTCAAAGACAAAACTAATTCAAAAAATCTAAAAAAAGTACATGTTTATAGATGGGATCCATCAACTGGAAAAAACCCTAGAGTCGATACTTTTGAAGTTGATGTAAATAACTGTGGACCTAAGGTTCTTGACATTCTTTTTAAAATTAAAAATGAAATTGATCCTTCTTTAACTTTTAGAAGATCATGTGCTCATGGAGTATGTGGATCATGTGCTATGAACATAGATGGAGTCAATACTCTCGCTTGTATTAAATCTCACACGGACATTAATGGAGATTTAAATGTATATCCACTACCTCATTTGAAAGTTGTGAAAGATTTAATCGGGGATCTTACTACTCTGTATAAACAGTATGAGTCTATTCAACCTTGGCTGAAAGTTGATCAGACCGGGCAAGAAAAGATAGAATTAAAACAATCCCAAAGAGATAGAGAAAAACTCGATGGGTATTACGAGTGTATACTCTGTGCTTGCTGTTCAACCTCTTGCCCAAGTTATTGGTGGAATGGTGATAAATATTTAGGTCCGGCTGTTCTGCTTCAAGCTTATCGTTGGATAAACGATAGTAGAGACAGTGATAAAAAAGAAAGATTAAAGAAAGTGGCCGATGAATTAAAGCTTTATAGATGTCATACTATTATGAATTGTACAAATTCTTGTCCGAAAGGCCTTAACCCAGCAAAAGCTATTGGATCAATAAAAAAAATGCTTGCAACAAGCTAAAAGCTTATTTATTCAATTACAACATGAAAATAATTCAGCATTTTGTTGGAGGAAAAAGTTTTTCAGGAAACTCAAAAAGACTAGGAAACGTTTTTAACCCTGCCACTGGAGAGAAGAGTGGAGAAGTTAAATTGGCAAGCACACAAGATGTGGACGAAGCTGTTGCTAGTGCAAAAAAAGCTTTCGAGTCATGGTCTAACAAACCTCCACTTCAAAGAGCGAGAATTCTATTTAAGTACAAAGAATTAATAGAGCAAAACTCAGACGAATTGACTAAGATTATCGTTTCAGAACATGGGAAAGTCTACGAAGATGCAAGAGGTTCCCTTACAAGAGGTTTAGAAGTGGTGGAATTTGCTTGTGGTATACCTCAAATGTTAAAAGGAGAATTTACGGAAAATGTAGGAACTAATGTTGACAGCTGGTCAACCAGGCAGCCGCTTGGAGTTTGTGCTGGAATTACTCCTTTTAATTTTCCTGCAATGGTTCCAATGTGGATGTTTCCGATGGCAATTGCATGCGGTAACACATTTGTACTTAAACCTTCAGAAAAAGATCCATCCTGCTCCATAAGGTTAGCAGAATTATTTAAAGAGGCAGGGCTGCCAGATGGAGTTTTGAATGTCGTAAATGGAGACAAAGAGTCAGTAGATGCTTTAATAAACAATAAAGACGTAGTTGCAATGAGTTTTGTTGGATCCACTCCAATAGCAAAATATATTTATGAAAATTGCGCAAAAAATGAAAAAAGAGTGCAAGCTTTAGGCGGAGCTAAAAATCATTGCGTGATTATGCCTGACTGTGATTTAGATCAAGCAGTCAATGGTTTGATGGGTGCCGCATATGGTTCTGCTGGAGAAAGATGTATGGCGCAGTCAGTAGCAGTTGCAGTTGGAAATATTGGAGATAAACTAGTTAACTCCTTAGCAAAAAAAGTAGAAGCATTAAAAGTCGGTCCTGGGATGGACAAACAATCTGAAATGGGACCTCTAGTTACTAAAGAGCATTTAGCAAAGGTTAAAGGGTATGTGGATATTGGAGTCAAAGAGGGAGCAAAATTAGTTGTCGATGGTAGAAATTTTAAAATCCAAGGTTACGAAAACGGTTATTACATTGGCGGATGCTTATTTGACCATGTAAAGAACAATATGAGGATTTATAAAGAAGAAATATTTGGCCCAGTCCTCTCAGTTGTTAGAGCAAAAGATTTTGAAGAAGCTTTGAAGCTGGTAAACGATCATGAATTTGGAAATGGAGTGAGTATATTCACTAGAGATGGGGACTCTGGTAGGACATTTTCTAATAAAGCGAAAATTGGAATGGTTGGAATTAATATTCCGATACCAGTCCCTATGGCTTTCCATAGCTTTGGTGGGTGGAAAAGATCTCTTTTTGGTGATCAACACATGCACGGTCCTGAAGGTGTTAGATTTTATACAAAGCTTAAAACTGTTACTTCAAGATGGCCTTCTGGATTGAGGACAGACCCAGAGTTTGTCATGCCAACAATGAAATAATGAAAAAAAAAATTACACTTATTGGAGCAGGACAAATTGGAGGCACATTAGCCCATTTGATTGCGTTAAAGGAACTTGGCGACGTAGTATTGTTTGATGTAGCTGAGGGAATAGCAAAAGGTAAAGCACTAGATATAGCTCAATCTTCTCCTGTTCATGGATTTAATGTAAATTTATCAGGTACAAATAAATATGAAGACACAAAAGATTCGGACGTTATAATTATTACCGCAGGAGTTCCAAGAAAACCAGGGATGACAAGAGATGACCTGTTAGGAATAAATTTAAAAATAATTAAAGAAGTTGCAATTGGAATTAAAAAAACATCACCTAAGGCATTTATAATATGTATTACTAATCCTTTAGATGTAATTGTAATGGCTCTTCAAAAGTATTCAGGTCTCCCTCACAATAAAATTGTTGGAATGGCTGGAATTCTTGACTCATCGCGTTTTATATATTTTTTATCTCAAGAATTAAATGTACCAGTAAAAAAAATAAAATCTTTTGTTTTAGGTGGTCACGGAGATACTATGGTAGCGATGCTTGACTCCACTGAAATTGATGGAAAAAAAATTGTTGATCTAGTAAAAGACGGTAAAATTTCAAACGAAAAATTGGATAAAATTATTCTTAGAACAAAAACTGGTGGAGCAGAAATAGTAAAATACTTAGAAAAAGGATCAGCATTTTATGCTCCAGCCGCTTCAGGAGTTGAGATTGCAGAGAGTTACTTAAAAAATTTGAAGAAAAAACTTCCATGTGCGGTGTTTTTAAATGGAGAATATGGTATTAAAAATATCTACGCAGGAGTGCCTGTAATAATAGGTAATAATGGCGTTGAAGAAATTGTTGAACTTAAACTTGGACCTGAGGAAAAAACAAACTTTGAAAAATCTGTTCAGTCTGTAAGAGAACTATACGAAGCGGCAAAAAAAATTGACCCAGATTTAAATTAGCCTTTTTTTTCCAAAACCACCTTATATGCCAGAGAAAAAATATTAGGAGCTATAAAGCTTAAAAATTTATCTAAATAAGATATGAATTTCAAAAAAAAATTTGGCAATGGCAAGTATAAAGTTTTTGATGTTACTCCTCCAGAATTCAAAAATAATAAACATTCACAATTAATTTTGTATTTAATATTAAATTTATCGCCTAAATTTTTTTTAAATTGAGCTTTATCGCTAAAAATTAGGTAAGGAATTGAGCTGTTACCAGCCCATAGATCGTCAGCATCGGTAGCTGGAGTATTTTTATCCCAAACATTTTTTGTAAAATCAAATCCTTCATGTCTCATAAAAATTAGAACTAACTGTAATAGAAATGAGCAGTGAGCATCAAAAATTATAAGTTTACCGTTAGGTTTTAAAATTCGATACATTTCGTCAAAAAATTTAAGTGGAAAAGGTAAATGATGGATCATATTTGATGAAATAACAAAGTCAAACTCGTTATTTTCAAAACCCGTTTTTTGAGCGTCGATGTTTTTGAAATCTAAATGATCATGGTTTGAAAAGTCAGATATTTTGAAATTCCTACATTTAATAAATCTTTTTGAAAAACCAGCTGCCGATCCCACCTCAATACCTTTATCATCAAAATTAATAAATTTATTCATCCATTCAAATCTCTCTTTTAATAGGCTGAATAAATTTTTATTATTTTCGATATCAAATATTGAAGATTGAACATCGCCTTGTTTTTTCATACGATTTTCTGATTGATCAAATTTTACTTTATTTCTAATTTTAAACATAAATATTTCGATTAAATAAAATTCATGATATTAAAACTACAATGAAATTTTCTCCTGTTAGAAAAATTTTTATCAGTTATTCATTATTAGCAGTATTTTCATTTTTTATAAATTATTATTTTGCTAATTTAGGGCTTCACCCTATTGATACATTTTCTTTTTTTGAAAGTGGCTACCTAATCACCCAAGGTTATCATCCTGTAAAAGATTTTTGGGTAATCTCAGGAATCGTTGTGGACTATTTACAAGCTCTTTTTTTTTTAGTTTTTGGCAATAATTGGAATTCATACATTTTCCATTCATCAATTGTTAACTCTTTGATTAGTGTTTTGTTTCTTTTTTTCCTTAATAATTTTAATAAAAATCTAATTTTAAATCTTCTCTTAAGCTTTAGTTTTGCCGTTTTATGTTATCCAGTTTCAGGAACTCCTTTTCCATATCAACACTCATACATTTTTAGTATAGCTTCAATGATATTCTTTTATTTAGCTGTTTCTAAAGAAAAAAAGGTTTATTGGTTTGTCTTACCAATATCGATGTTTCTTGCCTTTTTTAGCATGCAAATGCCTTCAGGAATTATCATCGTTTTAATAATATTGTTTTCCATTATATATTACCTAAAATTTGATAAAAGTTTTCTAAAGCCTTTTACAATAGGCGTTCTATTCTGTCTGACAATTGCTTTTTTTTATCTAGTGACGGTTCAAATCGATTTAAATGAATTTTTAATTCAAATGTTTTTATTTCCTTTGACTATTGGGGAAGCAAGAGCAATTGGAGATATCAATGCTTTTGAATCTGCTAATTTAATTAATAAACTTACTTTAAGAGGTACTTTAGGTCACTTTAAATTTATTTTCTTTTTTATTTTCACTAATTTAATTATGTTATCTATTTTTATAAAAAAAAATAAAGTTTTTTTTAATAGGAAAATTATTTTAAACATTTTCGTATCTTTATCTGGCCTAGGTTTTATTTTTCATCAACTAATCACTGCTAATCAAACCTTCATTTTTTCTCTTATTCCTCTGCTAGGTGGTTTTGTTGCTATTCAACTTAAGGATTTATTCAATTACAAAAATAAAAAAGCAGATTTATTCTTTTTCTTATTCATATGTTTGATAACGATTAAATATCATGGAGAATATAATTTAAAAAGAAAGTTTATGGATTTGCAGAACGTTAATTTAGAAAATGCTGTTCCAGCAAATAAAATCAATGATAAATTTAAAAATTTAAAATGGGTAACACCTTTTGAATTTAAAGAAAAACCAAATGAGGAAATTAAATTAATAAGTAAAACAATTAATGTATTAGATAGTGAGGTGACCGAAGAAATAATGCTTATAACGCATTACCAGTTTTTTTCACTGATAAGTGATAAAAAATTTAACATTTTAAATCGTTGGTATTTTTCTAATAATAATACTCATCCAACTAATAAAAAAAATAAATATTACGACGTTTATACTTCAAAAATTAATTATAATATTAAGAAAAAAAATATTAAAAAAATCTTTATTATTGAGTCCAAACCCAATGAATTTGATTTTATTAATTTTGATGATTTACTTATAGGCAAATGTTTTGATAGAGAAAAACATAATTTAATTCTTTATTCTATTAACATAAAAAATTGCAATTAATGTTCTAGCAAATTAAAGATGGAATAATTTTTTTTAAATCTTTTTTTACAATTAATGCTTAAAAAAAAATTTACAAAATTAAACATAAAAATTATTAAAAGAAAAAATAGAAGAAAAATTAGGTATTGACTCTCAAACATATAATAAATACTGAAAGTATAAATTATTGACATAATAAGAACCCTTACTCTTAAAACTGAAAAAACCCTTAGTGCGTGCTGAATTAATCCAATAAAACTCATTTTAGAAGCACCAGCATATCTCTCCTCTCTATCTAAAGTAATATAATCAAAAGTTTTAAGGCTGACAGATATTACTGGAGGAAACGCATTCCAAATATCATTGTTAAGTAAAATTTTGTTAACATCTTTATAATTTATCAAACAGAAGTTTCCATGCCTTATTTTTTTGAGAGTAAAAATCATAATTGTAAAACAATATATTTCGTAAAAAAATCTAAACCACAGAGGCTCCTTTCTTTGCCCCCTTTTAGCTACAACAGTATTAACATTTTGTGAATTTATTTTTTTAATCATTTCAATTATTCCATCAGGGTTATCTTGACCATCAGAATCCATTACTATGGTATAATAATTCTCAATATAAGTTTTTTGTATAAATTTAAGACCAATTGCAATAGCTCTTTGGCTACCCAAATTTTTTTCAAGTTTGAGAATCTTTAGCCGATTTATTGTTTCTTTTTTAAAGTTTGAGAAATTAACTTTTTCATTCGAATTATCATCAACAATTACTAAGTCAAAATTGGATCTTATATCAGTTTTAAAAATAATATTAATTTTATCAAGAAGTTTTAATAAACTTTCCCAGTCTTTATAAACGGGTGTCAAAATAATTATTTTTTGTTTCATTATGCAATAATTTAAATTTTATGATAGTAATAGCAACTAAAATGAATATTCACGAACATCAAGCAAAAAAAATATTAGAGGAATATGGTGCACCAGTCTCAAACGGAGTAGTCATTTATTCATTAGAAGATTTAAAAAAAGAAATATCAAAGTTAAAAAGTACAGAATTTGTTCTTAAGGCTCAAATCCATGCAGGCGGTAGAGGTAAAGCCGGTGGAGTTAAATTAATTAAAAATTTATCA
>CACLVZ010000002.1 GCA_902610515.1 uncultured Pelagibacteraceae bacterium | reverse complement strand
AAATTAGTTAACTTTGTACAACTAGAAGTTACATTAAAGCCAACTCAATCCTACGCAGTTAAAAATAAAGTAAGACCTTTTAGTTGCGGAGGGTCTTTAGCCTCTGATTATCAACAAATCGAGATAACTAGAAAGTTCAACTAAAAAGTTATCATTTTAATAAATTTGTAACACATCTGTAATATTTAAGAGTCCTCTTAATTCTATGAATCCAATGTTTGTTAATTAATAAATAAATGAAAGGATAAACAATGAGAAAACTATCAATCGCTTTGGCTTCATTAGTTGCAATGTTAGTTGTAACTTCTGCTCAAGCTAGAGATCAGATTAAAATCGTAGGTTCTTCAACTGTATTCCCGTACGCAACAATCGTTGCTGAAAGGTTTGGTTCGTCTGGTAAATTTAAAACACCAGTAATCGAGTCAACAGGAACAGGTGGTGGAGCTAAATTATTCTGTGCCGGTGTTGGTACAGAGCACCCAGACGTAACAAATGCATCTAGAGCCATGAAGGCTAAAGAGTACGCGCTATGTCAAAAAAATGGTGTTGAAGAAATCGTAGAGATTACAGTTGGTAATGATGGAATAACGTTAGCTTATTCTAAAGATGCTAAACCAGTAAACTTTACAAAAAAACAATTATGGGCAGCATTAGCAAAAGAAGTTGCTAAAGATGGTAAGTTAGTACCGAATCCATATAAAAAATGGAGCGATATTGACTCTTCATTACCAAACTACCCAATTAAAGTGATGGTACCTCCAGGAACATCAGGAACAAGAGATGCCTGGAATTCATTAGTAATGAAAAAAGGTATCGATAAAGCTTCAAAAGATGCTGGTGCTAAATATAAAGCACTAAGAGAAGACGGTGCGGTAATTGAAGTTGGTGAAAACGACTCACTAATTATTCAAAAACTAGCTGCTGATAAAGAAATGTTTGGTTTCTTTGGTTTCAGTTATTTCTTAGCTGCAAAAGACAAATTGCAAGCAGCGAGCATTGAAGGTGGTCAACCAAGCTTAAAATCTATTCAAGATTATAGCTATGCAGTTGCAAGACCTTTATTCTTCTACGTGAAAAAAGCTCACGTGGGCGTTGTACCAGGCTTACATGAATTCGTAAAAGAGTTCACAAGTAAAAAAGCTATGGGTAAAAAAGGTTATTTAACTGATATCGGGCTAGTACCCCTAGATGGCAAGTTATACAAAACATCTAGAACTAACGCTACGAAGTTAGTTAACATGCCTGCTAAGAAGTAGTAGTATCAATTAAACAAAAAGGGGGTATTTTACCCCCTTTTTTATCTTAAAAGCTCAATATGAATTTAATACTTGTAACTTTTATTATTCTCTTAGCTTTCACAAGTTATTATTTCGGTAGAAAAAAAGCTCTAGTTATTCAATCATCACAAAGACTTACGGCATTACCAAAATTTTATGGATATTATTTAGCTGCTTGGTGTGCTGCACCAGCATTAATAATTTTTGCTCTTTGGTCAGTTTTTGAACCATCAATCGTTAAAACATTTATTTTACAAGATTACACTGATCAGAACTTAACTAAAAATGAGCTTCAGCTTATTTACACAAAGGTTAAAGCATTAGCCGCAGGAACTTACACGGGAAATATTACTAATTTTCTAGATGAGTCTGCTAATAAGTACATTCAATTAAAAGGAATAGCTAACAGCGCTAAAGTAGCAATTATTTTAGCAATTTTAATTTTCTCTCTGAGTTTTGCATATAGATCTGTTCAGAAAAATGATCGCATGAGAGAACCAGTAGAAATTTTTCTTAAATGGGTGTTATTTGTTGCATCATTAGGTGCAGTTTTAGTTACAATTGGAATAGTTTTTTCACTTTTATTCGAAGCGATTAGGTTTTTTCAAGCAGTAAAAATCTTTGACTTTATATTCGGAACTCATTGGTATCCTGCTAAAACTTTTGTAAGAGATGGTCAACCAGATCCTGAATTAATGAAGGATGCTTTCGGAGCTGTACCTTTATTTGCTGGAACTTTTTTTATTGCTTTTATTGCAATGTGTGTTGCCATCCCCATAGGTTTGCTGAGTGGGATATATCTATCTGAGTATGCTGGAAGAGGTGTAAGAAAATATGCTAAACCTATTATTGAGATTTTAGCTGGTATTCCAACAGTAGTATATGGTTTTTTTGCAGCTTTAACCGTCGGTCCTTTTGTTAAAGAAATAGGTAATGCTATGGGCTTAGAAGTTTCAGCGGAGAGCGCTTTAGCTGCAGGAGCAGTTATGGGAGTAATGATAATTCCTTTTATTTCAAGTCTAAGCGATGACGTTATAACAGCAGTACCGCAAAATTTAAGAGATGGAAGTTACGCAATGGGTGCAACAAAATCTGAAACTGTAAAAAAAGTAATTTTTCCAGCAGCCTTACCTGGTATCGTAGGTTCGATACTTTTAGCAGTATCAAGAGCGGTGGGAGAAACAATGATCGTTGTAATGGCCTCAGGACTAGCGGCTAATCTTACAATGAATCCACTCGAATCAACTTCAACCATTACAGCACAAATTGTAGTAATTTTAATTGGAGACCAACAATTTGGAGATCCAAAAACTCAATCAGCTTTTGCCTTAGGAATATCTTTATTTATAGTAACTTTATTTTTAAATGTAATCGCTCTTTCAGTTGTTAAAAAATATAGGGAAAAATATGAATAGTTTTAAGAAAAATTTATTAAAAAAAAGATATAACGCTGAAAGAAGATTTCAATGGTATGGCAAAATAGCTATAGGATTAGCTTTAAGCTTTTTAGCAGTTTTTATGTTTCAGATATTTTCAAAAGGTTACTCAGCTTTCCAAAAAACTTGGATAGCAACAGAAGTTCATTATGATAAAGAATTACTTTTAATCGATGCAGAAAGTCCATCAAAAGATGATTTAGAAAATGCAGACTATTATGATGTTGCTTACAAAGCTATGACCTCATTAGATCCTGGACTTCCTGAAGAAGAGGATCGTCAATTAATTCAAATGGTTTCATATAAATATGAGACTGAAGTTAAAGATCTACTTTTAAAAAATCCAGACTTTCTGGGTAAAATAGTACCCATAAAATTAACAGCTTCTGATGATGTTGATCAAGTTCATAAAGGAAATTATCCAAGAGATATCCCTGAAAAGAATAGAAGAGTAAATGATTATCAGCTGCAGATTTACGATATGCTTAATGAAAGAGGGGATATTTTATCAGAGTTTAACATTAGTTTTTTTACAAGCCCTGATTCAAGAGAGGCAGAACTAGCAGGTATAGCTAGCTCGTTTATGGGAACAGTTTTTAGTATACTAGTATGTTTAGCGTTTTCATTTCCTGTTGCAGTGTTAGCTGCAATTTATCTCGAGGAATTTGCACCAAAAAATAAATTTACAGATTTTATAGAAGTAAACATTAATAATTTAGCAGCTGTTCCATCGATAGTATTTGGTTTGCTAGGTCTTGGTGTTTTATTAGCAGTTTTTAATTTACCAAGATCGACACCACTTGTTGGAGGAATTACTTTGTCTCTTATGACATTACCAACAATAATTATTGCTGCAAGAGCCTCTTTAAAAGCTGTACCACCAAGTATAAGAGAAGCTGCATTAGCGATGGGTGCAAGTAATATGCAAACGACCATGCATCATACTGTGCCACTATCAATGCCTGGAACTTTATCTGGAACGATAATTGGCTTAGCTCAAGCCTTAGGGGAAACAGCCCCTTTAATTTTAATAGGAATGGTTGCTTTTGTGAACACAATACCTGGAACGCCAGTTGATCCTGCTGCAAGTTTACCAGTTCAGATATATATATGGTCAGAAAGTGCTGAGAGGGGTTTCGTTGAAAAAGTATCTGCATGTATTATGGTGCTTCTAGCTTTTTTAATTTTAATGAACTTGGCAGCTCAAATCGTTAGACACAAATTTGAAAAGAAATGGAGTTAAATGAGTAAAATCAAAGCGGAAAATGTAAATGTATATTACGGATCCAAACAGGCATTATTTGATGTCTCTATAGATATTGCAGAAAAAGAAGTTACAGCTCTAATTGGACCATCTGGGTGTGGAAAGTCTACTTTCTTAAGATGCTTGAACAGGATGAACGACGTCATAGAAATTTGTAGAGTTGAAGGCAGTATTAAAATGGACAACCTAGAACTGAACTCAAGAAAGTTAGATGTTGTGAGACTTAGGGAGAATGTTGGTATGGTTTTTCAAAAACCCAATCCGTTCCCTAAAACAATTTATGAAAATGTAGCTTATGGGCCTACTATTCACGGTATTGCACAGAGCAAAGAAGAAATGGATCAAATAGTTGAAACAAGTCTGAAAAAAGCTGCCCTGTGGAACGAAGTTAAAGATAGACTTGATGAAATCGGAACTGGTTTATCAGGCGGTCAACAGCAACGACTATGTATTGCTAGAGCTATATCTGTAAGTCCAGAAGTGATTCTCATGGACGAACCATGTTCAGCGCTTGACCCAATAGCAACAGCTCAAATCGAAGAACTTATAGATGATCTTAAAAAAGAGGTTACAATTGTAATAGTTACCCACTCAATGTCACAAGCAGCCAGGGTATCTCAAAAAACAGGTTTCTTTCATTTGGGAAAACTTATAGAATTTGGACCAACAGATAAAATATTTAAAAATCCTGACAACCAGCAAACTCAGGATTATATTACAGGAAGGTTTGGTTAATGAGTGAAAAACCGCACATTGTAAAATCTTACGAAGAGCAACTTCATTTATTAAAAGATACAATAGTGAAAATGGGAACTGGAGTTGAGAAACAGCTTGAAAATACTATTCAATCTTTAGTTAAAAAAGACATTAACTTAGCAGAAAAATCTATCAAAGATGACGAATTGACTGATAAGTATGAAATAAATATAGAAGAGCAAGTTGTAAATTTGATTGCCTTAAGGCAACCTATGGCAATAGATTTAAGAGAAACAGTTGTTGCTTTAAAAGTTTCTTCAGACTTAGAGAGAATTGGTGATTTAGCAAAAAATATCTCAAAACGATTAACTAAAATTGGAACTGATTTACCCAATGATATAACTAAAAATTTCGAAATAGCTGGTTTAAAAGCATCAAAACAAGTCAATGCAGTTTTAAACTCGTATTTACATAGAGATAAAGATTCAGCAGAAAATGTTTGGAATTCTGATGAAGAAATAGATCAAATGACTAATAGTAATATGGAAGCTGCAGTAAAACATTTAGAAAAAAATAAAAACGATATACAAAAAGTAACTCAACTACTTTTCATGCTTAAAAATATTGAGAGGATTGGAGATCATGCAACCAATATTGCAGAGCAAGTTTATTTTCTGGTTACAGGAGATTATTTAGAGGGAGACCGACCAAAAGGATAATGAGGGCAAATTTATTCATTGTCGAAGATGAAATGCCCATCGTAACTTTGCTTAAATACAATTTAGAAAAAGAGGGTCACAAAGTTGATTATGCAGTCAATGGAGAAGACGCTATTAGAAATATAAAGGAAAAAAATCCTGATTTAATTTTATTAGATTGGATGTTGCCGGATATTTCAGGTGTTGAAGTCTGTAAAAATTTGAAAAGAAGCAATCTTCACAAAAATATCCCAATCATTATGTTAACAGCCAAAGGTGAAGAAGAAGACAAGCTGAAAGGATTTGAAACAGGAGCAGATGACTACGTAACTAAGCCATTCAGCCAAAAAGAACTTATTGCAAGAGTTAACGCTTTATTAAAGAGATCTAAACCAAGTGTTGCCGCTGATGTTGTAGTATTTGAGGATCTTAAAGTAGATAGAGTTCAACGAAGAGTTTATAGAGCAGATAAACAAGTTATAGTTGGCCCAACCGAATTTAAACTAATTGATTTTTTAATAAAGAATCCAAAAAGAGTATATTCGCGTGAGCAACTTCTAAATTCTGTATGGGGAGATGATATTTATGTTGAGTCTAGAACTATAGATGTTCATATAAGAAGACTAAGAAAAGCAATAAATATTGATGGCAAGAAAGATCTTATCAGAACAGTAAGATCTGCTGGCTATTCCTTAGATGTTTGAAGATCTTTTGGCTTTATAAATGATATTAATTTTCCTTTAACTTTTGATAACTTTCCCCAATCATTGAAATTAAAACTTACTTCAGCAACGGCTGAAGTAGGAAATTTTCTTTTTAAATTTTCAAATTGTTCAGAGTTTTCTTTAAGACAGATTCGATTTATGAGTTCACTAATTGAAGGTTCATGATTGATTAAAAGTAAAGTTTTATAATTATCAACTGTTTGTTTTAAGATATGAATAATTTCATCCTCACTAGCATGATAAAGCGCTTTTTTTTTAATAATTTTCTTAAAACTGATTTTTTCTGACAATATATTTAATGTTTGTATTGTCCTTTTAGAGGATGAGCAATAAACTAAATCAAATTTTAATTTCTTTTTAATAAAAAATTCACAAATTAATTTTGCTGAATTTACCCCTCTTTTATTCAATGGCCTGTCATGATCATCTAAATCTGGAAAATCCCAACTAGATTTAGCATGTCTCATCGCATATAATTTAAACATATTTTTAATTTAACATTTAAATATGTCGAAAGCATCATTTTCAGAAAACGCTAATATTAGCAATCAACTCATAAACAGAGAATTATCTTGGCTTCAGTTTAATGATCGTGTTTTAGAAGAGTCAAAAGATAAAACAAATCCTCTATTTGAAAGAGTAAAATTTTTATCAATCGCAGGTACAAATTTAGATGAATTTTTTATGGTAAGAGTCGCTGGACTTTTTAATCAAATTAAAGATGGTTTTGACGAATTAAGCGCAGATGGATTAACTGCAGAGGATCAATTGAATAGGGTCGTATTAAAAACTAAAGATCTATTAAAGAAGCAAAACGAAGCATTCCTAGATTTGAAAAAAGAGCTATCGAAAGAAAAAATTTTCATTCGAAAAATGTCAGAACTAAATAAGAAGGATCTTATGTATCTAAGAGAATATTTTCAGGAAACAATTTATCCTATAATAACACCTACAGCCATTGACCCATCACATCCCTTTCCTTTTATACCAAATAAAGGCCAAGCAATTTTACTAAGAATGACTAGAATAAAAAAAAAAAGAGAACTAAATGCAATTATAGTTATACCAAGAGCACTTCCAAAATTTATATCGCTAAATAATTCTGAAACAATAAATGAATTTGTCACAATTGATGACGTAATTTGTAAATTTGCTAATGAAATATTTCCAGACCATAATATCGAGGCAAGTTTGCAGTTTAAAATAATTAGAGACAGTGAAATTGAAATAGATGATGAAGCTGCTGATCTTGTGAGATATTTTGAAAAAGCAATTAAGAAAAGAAGAAGGGGAAACGTAGTTAAACTCGAAGTACTCACTAATTCAAACAAAAAACTTTTAAATTTTATTTCAAAAAAATTTAAAATGGATGAAGATCATATTTATGAGGTTGAAGGATTGGTTGGAATACAAGATATAGATGAAATTTGTAAAAAGAAAGATCCAAAGCTGAGATTTAAAAAGTTTAATCCTAGAGAAGTTGAAAGATTGAAGGAATTTGATGATAAATTTTTTTCAGCTATAAGAAGTAAAGATTTTGTTGTACACCATCCTTTTGAAACTTTTGATGTAGTAATTCAATTTTTAGAAGCTGCAGCAAAAGATCCCAAAGTTATCGGTATCAAACAAACTTTATATCGAACCACACCTGACTCTCCTATCGTAAAAGCACTAAGTAGAGCAGCAGAAAACGGAAAAGTTGTTACAGCCGTAATAGAAATAAAAGCTCGATTTGATGAGGAAGCTAATATTGAATTATCTAGGAAACTAGAGAAAGCTGGCGTTCAAATTGTTTACGGATTCGCAAAATACAAAACGCATGCAAAGGCAAGTTTAGTTTTAAGAAAAGAAGGAGCTAAAACGCGAAGCTATGTTCACTTAGGTACAGGAAACTATCATCCAATTAACGCAAAAATTTATACTGACTTATCACTGTTTAGCTCTAATCAAGACTTGGCCAAAGATGTCGAAAAATTTTTCAATTATGTAACTGGTTATGCAAAACCAAAAAAATTGAATAAAATTTTTATGTCTCCATTAAATAGTAGGAATTTTTTTGAAGAAAAAATTGAAAATGAAATTGTAAATGCAAATAAAGGAAAACCTGCAGAAATATGGGCAAAAATGAATTCTCTTGTAGACCCTGGAATTATTAAGAAATTTTACGAAGCTTCAAACGCAGGGGTAAAAATAAATTTATCAGTAAGAGGAGTATGTTGCTTAAGACCTGGAATTAAAGGTCAATCTGAAAATATAAAAGTAAAAAGCCTTATTGGCAGATTTTTAGAACACTCAAGAATTTATTGTTTTGCAAATGGTAGTTCTATGCCCTCTCGAGAGAATCAGGTATATATTTCATCTGCAGATTTAATGCCTAGAAATTTAGATAGAAGAATTGAAATTATAATCCCGATAGAAAACAATACTGTGCATGAACAAATTTTAGATCAAATTATGTTAGCCAACTTTAAAGATAAATCAGAAACATGGTATTTAGATAGCTTAGGAAACTATCATAAAGAACAAGAGAAAGGCTTTTCCGCACATTCCTATTTCATGAAGAACCCAAGTTTATCAGGTCGTGGTAAGTCAATTTTAAGAGCTAAACCTCAAAATTTAAGATTAGTAAAATGAAACCAGAATTAAAAAATCTTTTTAAATTTCAGTCTAATAAAAAGTCTAAGCAAGCCATAATAGATCTTGGATCAAATTCAGTAAGAATGCTCATATACGATAATTTTAAAATTTCTCCAATTCCAGTCTTTAATGAAAAAGCAGTTTGCAAACTTGGAAAAAATTTAGATAAATCTAAAAAACTAAACCCTGATGGAATTAAAAGTTCTTTAAAAGTTTTAAATAGATTTAAAGAAATTTTAGATATTTCAGACGTTCAAGATTTAGAAATTATTGCAACAGCGGCTTTTAGAGAGGCCACTGATGCAAGTGAATTTTTAAGAGAAATTGAAAAAATATTTAATAAAAAACCACTAGTATTATCTGGCGAGGAAGAAGCAAGAACATCAGCAAACGGTGTAATGGTAGGATTTGATGAAGTAGATGGACTAGTTGCAGATTTAGGAGGTGGAAGTTTAGAACTTGCCAGAGTTTCCAAAAATCAAATTTTTGAAACAACCTCTTTACCTCTTGGAGTACTAAGACTTGAAAATAACCCTATTGTAAAAAAAAGAAATTTGGGAAAATATGTTAGAAAACTTTTAAGAGATGAAAAATGGCTTTCTAAAAAGAAATTCAAAAATATTTATTTGGTAGGAGGGACTTGGAGATCATTATTTAAATATCATCTCTTTAAAGAAAAACACCCATTACATATTTTGCATCAATATAAGCTCTCAAAAGATGTAGCAGTTAAATACTTAAATAGGATTTCAAAATTTAATAAATCATCTTTGAAATCAATGGAGTATATAACTAAATCTAGAACTCCCTATTTACCGTTTAGCTCTATAATACTTAACGAAATAATTGAAGCAGCAAGCCCTTCAAAAGTTATTTGCTCAATCAGTGGACTGAGAGAGGGGCATATGAATATAATTATAAACCAAGGAATGAGCGAGGATGAAATTTTCAAATTAAAAACTTATGGTATATCTTTTAAAAAAGGGGACTATGGAAAGAGTTTTGAGAAATATTTTAACTTTATTTCACCATTATTTGAAGATAACGAATATTTTAATCGAAGATTACTAACCTTGGCTTGTATCTTAAGTAAAATGGATTGGGGCTTAGGAGCTTTTCAAAAAGCAGAATTAGTTTTTATGGAAGTGTTAAATACTCCATTACTAAAACTAGAACATAGAGATAGAGTAAAAGTTGCATCAGCAAGTTTTTGGAGACATTGTGGTTTAAAATATAATCCGAATTATGAATTTTTATCCTTATTAAATAACAACGAAATTTTATCCTCAAAGCAAGTGGGATCTGCTTTAAGATTAGCAGAATCACTTACAAGCATGTCTTCGTTATTGTTAGATGAATTTAAAATTTATAAAAGAAATAAGACTATTTTTTTGAAAATACCTAACAATCATAGTGATATAGTCTCAAAACAAGTAACTAAAAGACTTAAAAACCTGGCAAGAGAGATGAATGTCGACTCTAATATCATTTATTCTTGAAAATTAATAAATCTTTAACTTAATTTAAATATTTTTTTAGCATTTGTATATTATTAATAGATTATCAGTCTCCCATCTGTGTTGTTAATTAATTAGCCCAAGGTATCAATATTACCTTGGGCTACCCTCCAACTATAAAATAATTTTTCTAATTAAATAGACAGCTAGTATTCCGCCAACAATTTCAGCAATGATATAGCTAGGAGTATTTAAGTAATTAATTCCAGTAAATGTGTCTGTAAAAGTTCTTGCGATTGCTACCGCTGGATTTGCAAAAGAAGTTGAAGAGGTAAACCAATACCCCGCTGTTATAAAAGTAGCTACTGATGAAGCGACCGCAAGTTTGCCGCTCTTTAAAGATCCAAATATTACAAAAATTAATCCAAAAGTTGCAATGATCTCAGCTGTAAAAATATTTATTCCAGGTCTTATCTTCTGTGAAAGCTGCAACAAAGGAAGATCAAACATAAAATTTGCTAACATTACCCCTAACATACAACCTAAGATTTGAGCAGAGATATAAGTGATAATTAAATTTTTTTTAATCTTGTTGGTAAAATACATTGCTAAAGTAACGACAGGATTGAAATGTGCGCCGGAGATATCACCGATTGAAGTAATCAGAACAAATAATCCTGCACCTGTAGCTAAAGTATTCGCTATTAACATTACAGCGATATCATCAGTCAGATTTTGAGCCATAATACCTGAACCAACAATAATCATGACTAAAAAACAACTTCCTATAAATTCACCAATAAATATCTTTTTACTTTTCATTTTTTACCCAATGTTTAATTTTTTCATTAATTATATTATAAGTTTCTTCAGCTATTAAATTTATTTTATCTTTATTTTTAGTTTTTTTAATTTTTTCAACAGGGTCCGCGATGTCCCAGTGCGTAATGGTCTTTTTTTTGGGCCATACAGGACAAACTTCTTTATTGGCGTTATTACAAACTGTAATCACGTAATCAATATCAATATCATTTTTTAAAAATTCATCAAAATTTTTCGAATAATACGTGGCTAAATTAAATTTTTTTCCTTCAAGATACTCTTTAATGTAGGGATTGATTTTCCCTGAAGGATTACTTCCAGCGCTAAATGCGATGAATTGATTTCGGAAATTATTGTTTACAATACTTTCCGCTATTATGCTTCTCGCAGAGTTTCCAGTACAAACAAATAATATTGTTTTTATTTTCTTCATAAAAAATGTATTGAAGTGTCCCGAACTTACGGAACCAAAATTTGATAAAAACCAATAATAAATAATGGAATCTGTAACCCAAAATTGGTTAATATTGCTTTATCCTTAGAAATAAAACCTGCAATAGTCCAACCAACAACTCCCGCTCCATGAAACATTATATTTATTGGATACATATTCAAATTTGTTAATAAAATACCTGTAAGTACTAAAAAAGTACTTAACCATTTAAGGTATTTTTTAATAAACTTCATAGTCAATTATATGATTGTAATGTTAAAGTTTTGTTAACCAGACGAGGCTTTAACTTTTTTCTCGATAAATTCTGGTATCTCATCACCAAGATCATCGTCTTTTTGATTTTTAGGTTGAAAGGCATACAAAACATGAAGTTTGCAATAAGGAAAATCTCCTTCAGGTTTTCTACCGCAGAAATAGAATTTTTCCTCATTAGGATGACCTATAGGCCACTTGCACGTTTCATCTGTAAGTTCTTCAAGAGATTTAGGATTTTCTGGCTCGAAGTTTTTATCTAATAATATTGATTGAAATTTAGCTTTTCTTGATGTTGGCGCTGGTCCTCTTCTAATCTGCTTATTATCATTGGTTCTAGGCGAATTAGATTGCTTAGAAGGCGCTCTAGCTTCTAAATTTAACCTATGAGCTTTTCCAATTACTGCGTTTCTAGTAGTGTCACCTAATGCTTCGGCTATCTGACTTGCAGTATGCCCTTTTGACCAGAGTTCTTTTAATTTAGCGACTTTTTCTTCCGTCCAACTCATAGTATATAATTACAATATTTAGTAATTATGAAAAACTTAGGACATAATATTGGGGTTTAAAACATTAAAACGCATCAAAGCTGTGAGTAGATTTAGTTTTGCACAGTTTTTTTAATAACAGGTTATAAGACTATCAATGGTTGAAATTTCGAAAAAATATAAAATTGGAAAAAGAAGATTCGGATTAGTTAATTGGTACGGAACATGGACTTTATACAAAAAAGAAGTTCTTAGATTCTTAATTGTGTGGATACAAACTATTTTTTCCCCACTAGTTTCATCTTTACTGTTTTTACTTGTTTTATCTTTAGCTATTGGAGCAGATAGGGGCGATGTACTTGGAGTGCCTTTTATAACTTTTTTAGCGCCAGGGTTGATTTCTATGCAGGTAATTCAGCAATCTTTTTCACATTCCTCATCATCTTTTATGATTAAGAAAATTGATGGAACTATAGTTGATTTATTATTTGCTCCCTTATCTGCTGGAGAAGTTACCATCTCAGTTTCACTTGCAGCTGTAACAAGAAGCGTCGTAATCGGAATAGTTTCAATTATTGTATTTCATTTAATAATTGATATCGAAATTAAAAATTATTTAACGCTTATAGCATTTACCTTACTTTCTTCTTTTATTTTAGGAAATATAGGAATAATTGCTGGACTATGGGCCGAAAAATTCGATCATATGGCAACAGTTACTAATTTTGTAATAGTTCCATTATCTTTCTTATCAGGCACTTTTTATTCAATAGAGAGACTCCCTGACTTTTTGCAAGCTATAAGTAAAGTTAATCCATTTTTTTATATGATTGATGGTTTTAGATATAGTTTTATTGGTACTTCAGACGGTTCAATCTCTATTGGCTTGGTATATTTAACTGCCTTAAGCTTTGTTAGCTGGCTTGTTTGTTATTTATTGTATAAAAAAGGCTATAAAATAAAATCATGAGTAAAATTTTAAATACTTATAACAGAAAGAAAATCTCTTTTTCAAAGGGAAAAGGAAGTTTCTTATATACAACGAATGGAAAGAAATATTTAGATTTCGTTCAAGGAATTGCTGTAAATTGCCTTGGTCATGCTAATGACTATTTAATTAAATCAATAAATAAACAATCTAAAAAATTGTGGCACGTTTCAAATGTTTTCACTATCCCTGAGCAAGAGAGATTAGCAAAAAGATTAGCCCAAAAAACATTTGCTGATTACGTAACTTTTCAAAATTCTGGTGCCGAAGCGACAGAAGCCGCTATTAAATTTGCTAGAAGATATTTTTATTCAAAAGGTCAACCAAGAAAAAATAGAGTTCTTTGTATAAATAATAGTTTCCATGGAAGAACTATCGCAGCTATTTTTGCCAGTAACAGCAAAAAAGCTATAGAAGGTTTTAAACCTAAAGTAGACGGTTTTGATCACTTTAACTTTGGTGACCACAAAGGTTTAGAAAAAGCTATAACTAGCAGAACAGCGGCAATCATGGTCGAGACAATCATGGGAGAAGGGGGAATAAAAGTTATTCCAGATTTTTGTCTCAAAGGTTTAAGAAAACTATGTAATAAGAAAAAAATTTTATTAATCCTTGACGAAGTACAATGCGGGATTGGAAGAAGCGGTAAATTTTTTGCTTTTGAATATGCAAAAATTAAACCAGATATAGTTCCTATTGCAAAAGGTATCGGTGGTGGCTTTCCAATAGGTGCAGTTTTAGTTAATAAAAAAGTAGCTTCAGGCATGAAGCCGGGAACCCATGGATCAACGTTTGGGGGAAACCCTTTAGCAATGAGCGCTGGAAATGCGGTGATGGATATAATGTTTAAAAAAGGTTTTTTAAACAATGTAAGTAAAAATGGAAAATATTTTATAAATCAACTTGATAAAATTAAAAATAAGTATCCTAAAGTTATTAAAGAAGTAAGAGGCAAAGGATTACTGATTGGACTTTGTCTTAAAGTAAATCAAGCTAAATTTATTCAAAAGCTTATAGATAATAATTTGTTGACAGTAAGAGCTGCCGAAAATGTTGTCAGACTTTTGCCTCCTTTAAATGTAACAAAGAACGAAATAAACTTAAGTTTAAAAATAATCGAGAAAGTTTGTAAAAAATTTTAAATGAAAAACTTTATAAATATCTCTGACTGTTCTTCAGTGGAGCTTAGAGCAATCATTGAAGAAGCAAAAATGAGAAAACAAAATAGATCCGGATTGAATAAATCTGCTCATGATAAAGATAAGCCTTTTGAAGGTAGATCGATGGCTATGATTTTTGAAAAACCATCTACTAGAACAAGAATGTCATTCGACATTGCTGTTAAACAATTAGGTGGTTCATCAATTATCTTAAATCCAGATGGAATACATTACGGTAAAGGGGAAGAAACCTTAAAAGACACAGCAAAAGTTTTGTCAGAGTATGTTGATATAATTATGTTGAGAACTTCATCTCACAAAAATTTAGAGGAGTTTGGAAAACATTTAAACATTCCAATTATCAATGGTCTTTCCGATCTGAGCCATCCATGTCAAATCATGTCTGATATTCTTACTTACGAAGAAAGCAATGGTTCCATTGAGGGCAAAACTGTTACTTGGATTGGAGACGGTAATAATAATATGTCAAATTCCTTGATAGAAGCTGCTGGAAAATTTAATTTTAAACTTAATATTGGTTGTCCAAAAAAATATTCTCCGAATAAGAGTATATTGAAGCTAGCGAAAAAGGAGAAAGTCAAATTAACAATTACTTCTAAACCTCTAGAAGCGGCTACAGGTGCTGATTGTGTAATGACTGATAAATGGATCTCAATGAATGATAAAGTAAATAAAATTATTAAAAAGAAGACTTTGAAACCTTATCAAGTTAATAAGAAATTAATGAGCAAGGCTAATTCAGATGCAATTTTTATGCATTGTCTTCCAGTCGGAAGAGGAGAAGAAGTTACAAATGAAGTAATAGACGGTAAGCAATCAGTGGTTTGGAGACAAGCACTAAACAGAGTGCATGCTCAAAAAAGTATTATTAAATGGTGTCTCGATTAGGGTAAAGGTTTTGGATTATCACCTTTTGAATTCATATATAAAATAACTGAAGCTCTATCTTTTTCTTTTCTAAGACCTGCAAAAGCCATTTTAGTTCCTTTAATATATGCTTGCGGCTTAATCAAATAACTATTCATTTCTTCAAAAGACCATTCTTTAGCATAAGCAACCATTGCTTTAGAATATTTATAATCATTAACTGAACCAGCTGTTCTTCCAATCACATTCCATAAATTTGGACCTATCATGTTTTTTCCACCAGCTGCAATCATGTGACAAGCGCTACATTTTTTAAATACTTTTTCTCCGTGTGCTAAGTCTCCCATAGCCAATAAAGCTTTTATATCGACTACTTCTGGAACCTTTTTTGAAGACTCAGTCGTGCTGCTAGTTGAGGCAACTTCTAGTCCTTCAACTTTATAGGCCGTTTGCTCAGGTTTTTCTACTTGGAATAATATGTCTGTGAATTTTCCAATACCAATAACAATTAGGGCTGTTAGAAGGACTGCGGCTATTATTTTATTTAATTCAAAACTATCCATAATTTTGGTAAGTAGTTATCAGACATATAACACGAGTTTTAAAAAAAAAACTTAAAATTACCAAATTTTTTTGCGTCTCTAGGACGCATAATTATGAATAAAACTGCAATAATAATACCCTCAAGATTGGATGCTATACGATTGCCCAATAAACCCCTTAAACTTATAAATAACAAAGAGATGATTCTTCATGTTTATGAGGCAGCTATGAAAGCAGATGCTGGAGAAGTTTATGTGGCAACTCCAGATAAAAAAATAATTGATACTGTAAAAAAAATTGGGGGAAATGCAATTTTAACAGCAGAAAATCACCAGACAGGAACCGATAGGGTGTTTGAGGTCTTTAAAAAAAATTTAAATGCTAATCCTAATATAATTGTCAATTTACAAGGTGACATGCCAAATATTTCACCAGAAACTATAAATAATTTAGTCAATTATATGAATAAAGGCCATTGTGAAATAGGAACTTTAGCAAGTAAATTAAGTTCAAATGAGGAACTAGAAAACGAAAATGTTGTTAAGGTCTTAGTAAAAGAGAAGTTAAAAACGAGTATGTACGTTAAAGCCTTAGATTTTGTAAGACTCAAGAATATACAAGAACTTCAAGCTTACCATCATATTGGTATTTATGCCTTTACTAATAAAGCTTTATCACGTTATGTAGGTCTTAAAAGATCAAAACTTGAACTTGAAAGAAAATTAGAACAACTAAGAGCTATGGAAAATGGAATGTCTATACATGTTGGTTATGTGGACTCATCACCTTTAAGTGTAGACACTGAGCAAGATTTAGAAGAAATTCAAAAGATAATGAAAATAAATGAGTAAAAATAAAATTGCTATACAGGGTGAGCTTGGGGCTTACTCACACATTGCTGTAGAAAATCTTTATAAGGACTCCGAAATAAAAACTTGCACTACTTTTGAAGAAACTTTTAAGCAAGCTTATAACGATGCTAGTTACAAAATTGTGATACCAATTGAAAACTCTCTAGCCGGAAGAGTTGCCGACATTCACTACCTACTTCCAAAATATAAATTACAAATTCATGGAGAACATTTTCAAGCAGTTGAACATAACTTATTATGTAAACCAGATGCAAGTATAAGTGATATAAAATTTGTTAGAAGCCATGCACAGGCGATTGGACAATGTCAAAATTTAATAACTAAAAAAAAATTTAAGCCAATAATCTCAGCAGATACTGCTGGATCTGCCAAAGATTTAGCAGAAGGGAAAGATAAAACGATAGCCGCAATAGCATCCAAACTCTCTGCCGAAATATATAATTTAAAAATTTTAGAGGAAAATATTGAAGATGAAAAAGGTAATGTCACTCGTTTTTTAATAATGGGTAAAAATATTGAACAACCCGAATTCAAGAAAGAAAAAAAATTTATTACGAGTTGTATATTTAGAGTAAAAAGCGAACCTTCAGCGCTTTACAAATGTCTTGGTGGTTTTGCGACTAATCAAGTTAATTTAACTAAATTAGAAAGTTTTTCTGTTAAGAATACTTTTGAACAAGCAAACTTTTATCTTGATCTAGAAGGTCATTTGGAACACCCTGGAGTAAAAAAGGCTCTTGAAGAACTAGGTTTTCATACAGAAACTTTAGATATTTTGGGAGTTTACGAGGCTTCTCCATTTAGGAATAAATAAATAGTCCACAAAATTAGATTCTACTCTTGTAGTATTCAAATCGATCTTGATATACTTATATTGAGGTTGGCATCAGGTGGATGTTTCATAAACCCGGTCAGGTCTGAAAAGAAGCAGCCGTAGTGAAAATTATTCAGGTTGTTGCCTGCCTCTTTAAAAAATGAAAAACAAAATTTTAGCTTTAAAATACAGACCTCAAGAATTCAGGGATCTAATAGGACAAGAGGTAATGGCTCAAACTATTACTAATGCAATTAAGCTTGGTAAAACTCCAAACGCATACCTTTTAACTGGAATTAGAGGAGTAGGAAAAACAACAACAGCAAGATTAATTGCTAAAGCTTTGAATTGCACCAAAAATTTTTCTTCAGGTGAAAAATGTAACGAGAGTGAAAACTGTCATTGTAAAGAAATTGTAGGGTCTAATCATATGGATGTTTTAGAAATGGATGCGGCATCAAAAACTGGTATTGACGACGTTAGGGAATTAATTGAAAATTCAAAGTACAGCCCTACTAGTGCAAAATATAAAATTTTTATAATAGATGAGGTTCATATGCTTTCAAAACAGGCATTTAATGGACTTTTAAAAACATTAGAAGAACCACCTCCAAGTCTAAAATTTATATTAGCAACAACGGAAGTTAGAAAAATACCTGTTACAATTTTATCTCGTTGTCAAAGATTCGATCTTAAAAGAGTAAACGTAGAATTACTCTTTAATCATTTAAAAAAAATTTCTAAACTAGAGAAAGGAAGTATTTCGGATGATGCTCTAAAACTAATCGCTAAATCCTCTGAAGGATCAGTAAGAGACTCTATTTCTTTATTAGATCGGGCTTTAATTTCAAGACCAAATCAAAATAACAATCAAATAGAGGAACAAGACGTTCGTGAAATGCTTGGTTTAGCGGATAAAGCAAAAATTATTTTCTTATTTAAAGAAATTCTTAATGGCAATGAAAAAGAGTCTTTAAAATATATGAAAGAGCTTATCAATGACGGTTTGGATGCGAAAAATTTTCTTAACGACATTTTAGAAATATTATACATATTCAGCAGAAGAATAAATCTTGGTCCTATAGAAAAAGATATGTCGATTTCCGATACGGAAATAAAGATGGTTGATGACTATTCTAAGAATATAGATATGCAAGACATAGGTTTATTTTGGCAACTAACTATTAAAACAATTGATGATTTAAGATTAGTAGGTAATGAAAATTTAACTTTAGAGATGTATATAATGCAGCTAGTCCATTTAAAAAATTTAGATCAAACAGAAAAATTAGATAACAAAACTCATTATCCTAACCCAGATCAAGAAAACTTAATCGGAAAAAAAATAAAAGAAAAAGAAAAGTCTTATGGCGATAGCATGCCTGATAAAGTAAAAAATCAGTTAAAAAGTACAGATCAATTAAAAACTAACCCTGTAAAAAGTTTTACTTCTGAAAAAAATTTACCTATTTTCGAAATCAAAAGCTTTCAGGATTTAATTAAGATCGCGAGTGATGAAAAAGAAATTGAGTTAAAATATGATTTAGAACGTAACGTTAAATTAGTCAGTTTTAATAAAGGATCAATAGATATAAGTTTTAACGAGCAACTTAACAAAAACTTCATTAAAAACTTAACTGAAAAACTACTACAATGGACCGGCGAAAGATGGATTATATCTTTAAGTAAAAATACTGAAGCTAAAAGTATTTATGAAAAAAATTTAGAAAATAAAAATGATTTAATTAAAGATTTTAAAAATAGTAAAACTTCAAAAAATCTTGAAAGTGCATTTCCAGACGCAAAACTAATAGATATTGAAAAAGAGACAGATTAAATGACCAACTTTTCAGATATGTTATCTAAAGCAAAAGCAATGCAAGAAAAAATGAGAGAGGCACAAGATAAAATCAAAAGTATAGAAGTTCAAGGCATGTCTGGCGGAAATTTAGTAACAGTAACTTTAACCGGTGATTATGAGCTTAAGTCAATATTAATTTCGGAAAGTGCAAAAAAAGAAAGCCAAGATATTATTAATGATTTAATTATTGCCGCCTATAACAATGCTAAAGAAAATCTTAAAAAAAGATCTGCAGAGGAATTATCTAAGGTAACCGGTGGACTAAATCTTCCCCCAGATTTTAAAATACCTTTTTAATGGATAATAATATCCCCGAAATAAACGAACTTATTAAACAATTTTCTAAGCTACCTGGTTTAGGACCTAAATCAGCTAAAAGAATAATTTTAAAATTAATTAATAACAAAGAAAATATGGTAAAGCCTTTGGCAAAATCTTTAGCCCAGGTTTACAAAAAAGTAGTCCGTTGCACCGAGTGTGGAAATTTAAAAATTATTGATGTAGATTGTTTGTGTTCAAAAGATAACTCATATGATAAAATTTGTGTTGTAGAAAATTTGGCTGATATGTGGGTAATAGACTCGGCACAAATTTATAAAGGTCATTATCACATTCTAGGTGGTACTTTAAATTCAAACGAAAATTATGAGCAAAAAAATTTACTAATCGAGTCATTACTTAAAAGAATAAAAAAAAATAATCTTAAAGAAGTAATTATTGCCACTAGTGCTACAGTTGAAGGTCAAACTACTGCGCATTATATAGAGGACACAATCAAAAATGATAAAATTAAAATAACTAAATTAGCGCAAGGGCTTCCTGTTGGAGGAGAAATAGAACAGCTTGATGATGGTACTCTACTATCAGCTTTTAAAAACAGAGTTCCGGTAACGGACAATTAAACAAGTGCTTTTTTTTCAAGCCTTTTTTTATGTAATAAAGGCTCAGTATATCCCGAGGGTTGAACCGCACCCTTAAAAACTAGATCACAAGCAGCTGAAAAAGCTATGGAATTTTCAAAGTCTTCAGACATTTTTTTGTATTCAGGATCATTCTTATTTTGGTTATCTACAATTTTAGCCATTTTTTTCATCACACTCATGACTTGATCTTTGTTGCAAATCCCGTGATGAAGCCAGTTTGCTATATGTTGTGAGGAAATTCTTAGAGTAGCTCTATCTTCCATTAAACCTATATTATTAATATCCGGAACTTTTGAGCAACCTACACCTTGATCCACCCATCTTACTACGTAACCTAAAATCCCCTGAGCATTATTTTCTAGTTCTCGGTTGATGTCCTGTATTGACCAATTAGGTCTGTCTGCTTTAGGAATCTCTAAAATATCTTCAACTTTAGCTTGGTCTCTTTTTTTAATTTTGCTTTGTTCTAAAAATACATTTATTTTGTGATAGTGTAGTGAGTGTAATGCTGCTGCAGTAGGTGAGGGAACCCAAGCACAATTAGCTCCTGATTTTGGGTGAGTTATTTTTTGATCCATCATATTCGCCATTTGATCAGGCATAGCCCACATTCCTTTGCCGATTTGTGCCTTACCTGAAAATCCACATTTTAAACCTACATCAACGTTCCAATTTTCATATGCATTCAACCATTTTGATTTTTTCATTTCTCCTTTGAAAATCATTGGGCCAGCTTCAAAAGAGGTATGCATTTCGTCTCCTGTTCGATCTAAGAAACCTGTATTAATAAAAACAATTCTATTTTTTACTTGCCTTATACATTCTTTTAAATTTACAGTAGTCCTTCGTTCTTCATCCATAATGCCTACTTTTATAGAATATTTTTCCATACCCAATGTTTTTTCAACTTTTTCAAATAATTTATTAGTAAAAGCTACCTCTTCAGGACCATGCATTTTAGGTTTTACAATATAAATTGAACCAGTTCTTGAATTTTTCTTATTTTTAAAATCATGTAATGCACATAGACTCGATATAAATGCATCTAAAATTCCCTCAGGTATTTCTGACCCATCTTTTAGGATAATCGAAGGATTTTTCATTAGATGTCCTACATTTCTATTTAAGAGAAGAGCTCTTCCGTGTAAGAAAATTTTTTTCCCCTCTTTTGAGATATAACTTCTGTCTGGATTTAATTTTCTAGTAAATTTTTTTCCATTTTTTTCAATATCAGCAGTAAGATTACCTTTCATTAAACCTAACCAGTTACGATAACATTTCACTTTATCTTTCGCATCTACTGCAGCAACAGAGTCTTCATTATCAATTATCGTTGATATTGCAGACTCGGTGATTACGTCTGAAATATGTGCTTTATCGTCTTTACCCACCTCAGTCTCTGGATCTATAATGATATCTATATGAAGGTTATTATTTTTGATTAATATTGAATTAGGTTTTTTTTTATCGCCATTATAACCTACAAATTGACTATTATCTTTAAGGAGACTTTTTTCTGATCCACTAAAAAAAACTAATTTATCACCTTCAACAATAATTTTTGTAATTTTTTGCCAGTCTGATTTTATCAAAGGAAAATTTTGATTAAAAAAATCTTTTACATATTCTCTTACTTTATTAGCTCTAACAATATTATACTCATAAGTTTTTTCACCAGGAATAATATCAGTACCATATAATGAATCATAAAGGCTTACCCACCTCGCATTTGCTGCGTTTAAAGCATATCGAGCATTATCAACCGGTACAACTAATTGTGGACCGGCAACCGAAGTTATCTCTTTGTCAACGTTAGAAGTCTCGATTTTAAAATCATTTTCTTCTTTGATTAAGTAATCTATTGATTTTAAAAATTCTATATAACCTGATTTGTCAAATTCTTTCCCTTTATTTAATTTATGCCACTCATCTATTTTTTTTTGTATTTGTTCTCTCTTCTCAACAAGACTTTTATTTATAGGAGAAAGTTCATGTACTACATCAGAAAAATTTTGCCAAAACTCTTCATGTTTGATTTTTGTTCCTGGCAACACTTCGTCATTAATAAATTTGTACAAAGTGAGACTAATTTTTAAGCCGTTTTTATCTACAGTATTCATATATTAGCCGACATTTACATTATTTTATAATATAATAATACTATTAAAATTGTACCAATATTATGAAAAACTATTTGGATTTTGAAAAAGAAATTAAAGAATTAGAGCAAGAAGTTGATGGATTAAAAAGCCCATTTGGTTCAGAGGGAATTTCTGAAGTTGATACAAAAAAAATTAAAGATACTCAATTTGAATTAAATCAAAAACTAGATGAAGTTTACTCAAATTTAAATAATTGGCAAAGAACACAAGTAGCCAGACATGAAGATAGACCAAAAGCTAATTTTTATATAAACAAAATTTTTTCACAATTTACTCTTCTTTCAGGAGATCGGCATTTTGGAGATGATAAATCAGTAATCGCAGGTTTTGGATTGATAGACAACAAATCTGTTTTAGTAATTGGTCAAGAAAAAGGAGATGATTTAAACAGCAGAATAGAAAGAAATTTTGGAATGATGCGTCCAGAGGGATATAGAAAATGTATCAGATTAATGAAGCTTGCTGATAGATTTCAGATACCAGTAGTAAGTTTTATAGATACTCCAGGAGCTTTTCCAGGTTTAGGTGCCGAACAAAGAGGACAAGCGTCTGCGATAGCAAATTCAATTGAATGCTGCATGTCGTTAATGGTTCCAAATATTTCAATAATAATTGGAGAGGGAGGGTCAGGTGGTGCGATTGCTTTAGCATCATCTAATAAAGTAATTATGTTAGAAAACTCAATTTACTCAGTAATATCTCCTGAGGGATGTGCATCAATACTTTGGCGAGATCCAAGCAAATCTTTACAAGCAGCAGAAGCTATGAAGCTTACAGCTCATGATCTTTTAAAACTAAAAATTATTGATGAGGTAATTCCTGAACCTTTAGGTGGAGCCCACAGAGATCCCGAGAGTATAGCTGCTGATATTAAGCAATCAATAATTAAAAATCTAAAAGTTTTTGAAAGTTTTGGTAAACATGAAATTTTTGAACACAGGAAAGCTAAATTTCTTCAAATAGGAAGAGACAAAGGTTTTAGCAAATCAACTAATCTAAGCGAGGGTGGATTAAGTTATCAAGACTCAAAGTTTGAAAATTTTAAGATACACATTGATAAAAATAAATACCTATACGGTGGTTTAGGACTTGTTGCTATTGCTAGCTTAATCGCTCTTTTATCCTAGTATTGTTGCAAAAAAACAATTGCGTCAAATTTTATAATTCTACTATTGACTTTCATGAAGCAAATCTGTTTAAGGTGTTCAGGATTAGCTTTAAAGCTAATCAAAGTTAATAAAAAAAAGGAAAAACTACAAATATGAGTACACTAAAAGGTAAAGTAAAGTGGTTCAATGGCACTAAAGGGTATGGTTTCATTGAAAGAGAAGACAAAGAAAAAGACGTGTTCGTCCATTCTTCTGCTGTTAGGGAAGCTGGTTTAAAGTATTTAAACGAGGGTGATGAGTTAACGTTTGAAGTGGAGAGCACAGAAAAAGGTCCTTCAGCAGTAAAACTGCAGAAAACATCTTAATCTAAATTTCCAAAAATCACTGATTATCGGGACATTAACTTTAGTCTTAACTATTATTATTGTCCCGCTAATTTCATCTTGAAATAGACACAATTATTTTCTAAAAAGTTCTTATGATTATTGATAAGAGAATCATTTCAACAATTAGATCTCATTCGCATAGAATGCACGCTAGGCTATTGCTTAGCTTGTAATCAAAAATATATAAATTTACTAAAAATTAAGATAAAAATAACAGGGATGCAGCAGTAGCTCAGTTGGTTAGAGCACTAGTTTGTGGAACTAGGGGTCGGTGGTTCGAATCCACCCTGCTGTACCAAAAAATGACAAAAGAAAAAAAGAACAAACCTTCTAAAGATCTTCCGCTAGGGTTTGTTGACAGGCAAGAAAAAGAATTACTAGTACGTGATTTTATAATTTCAAATATTAAGGAAGTTATGATTAAGTACGGTTTCCAATATCTTGAAACACCCAGTTTTGAGTATGCAGATAGTATTGGAAAATTCTTACCCGATAAAGATAGACCTGATGAAGGAGTGTTTTCATTTAAGGATGAAAATAAATGGTTATCATTAAGATATGACCTAACAGCTCCTCTAGCTAGGTACGTTGCAAAAAACTATTTGGAAATTCCGAAACCATTTAAAAGATATCAATTAGGTACTGTTTGGAGAAATGAAAAACCTGGTCCTGGCAGATTTAGAGAATTTTTACAATTTGATGCTGATTTTGTAGGAACAAAAAGTTCACAAGCAGATGCTGAGTTATGTATTATGATTTCAGAAATTCTTGAAAAATGTGGTCTCACTAAGTCAGAATATATAATAAAAATTTCATCGCGTAAAATAACTGAAGAGTTATTCAAAAAAATAAATGTTAGCGATAATCAGCAAAAACTTACTGCTTTAAGAGCTCTTGATAAAATTGACAGGCTAGGTTGGGATGGAGTTAAAGAACTGCTAGCTGCTGGTAGAAAAGACAAATCCGGAGATTTCACAAAAGGTGCAAATTTAAAACCTGAAAATATCGAGGTAATAAAAGAAACTCTAAATAAAAAAACACCCGATACAGAAGATCTTGCTGAGATATTAAAAATTTTTGAAGATTATAGTTTTATTAATTTTGAATTTGATCCATCAATTGTTAGAGGGTTAGAATATTACACCGGGGCAATATTTGAAGTGAATTTAAAATTTGATGTAAAAAATAACAAAGGACAGGTAATTCAATTTGGTTCCATAGGTGGTGGAGGGAGATATGATAATTTAGTAAGTAATTTTGGCAACTTAGATGCACCCGCTACAGGTATATCAATAGGATTAGATCGATTGGTTTATGCACTGATGCAGAAAAAGGAATTTAAAGTAAAACAATCAAAACCTGTTGTAATCTGTGTTTTTGATAAAAATTCTATGAAAGAATACATAAACGTGCAAACGATATTAAGAAGAGCCGGTATCAGTACAGAAATTTATCCTGGGGAAAGTAAGTTAAAAAAACAAATGGAATATGCGAATAAAATAAAATCTCCAGCTGTTATTTTATATGGAGAAGATGAGATAAAATTAGGTAAACCAACACTAAGAAATTTAATCAACGGTAAAGAGCAATCAATTAAAATAAAAGAATTAGTTAATGAAATCAAAAAAATTATCTGAAACTATAATTAAAAATTTTAAAAGCAATGGTTTTGTTTTATCAGAACCTGATGTTCTTCTAGACTCAGATTATATTATTGAGAGATCAGGGGAAAAATTTAGAAGTTCAATGCTAACATTTGATAAAGAAGATGGAAAAACGATGTGCTTAAGACCCGATTTGACTGTAGCCTCATGTATAAGTTACTTACAAAAAAAATCTTCCTCAAAAATTTATTATTCTGGTCAAGCCTATAGGAGATCAGGTAATAAAGGCACGAATTTCATCAATGACCAGCTAGGGATTGAAATTCTAGGTTCAAAAAATCAAATTCAAGATGATTTTAAAATTATAAGTACGATTCTAAGCTCAGCAAAAAAGATAAAGAAAAAAAATGTTTTAATCAAAGTTGGAGATATTGGTTTATTCAAAAGTTTAATTAATGCTCTGGATATGCCTGAAAGATGGAAGCTTAGACTTATAAGACATTTTTGGAGACCTAATTATTTTGAGGAGCTTTTAAAAAGACTAGAAAAAAATACTGATATTGATGCAGTTACTTTCGACACAGATAAAAAAAGATTTTATGAAATGAAAAAAAAAGATCAAGATAAAGTAGTTGCCGGAAGGACTATAGCGGAAATCTTAAAAAGATTTGACAAAAAGATTAAAGATCCAAGATCTTTTGTTGATGGAAAAAAAATTGTAAAAATTATTAAATCCTTTTTAAAAATAAACTGCAAACTCTCAGAACTGGATGAAAGATTGTTAGATTTTACTAAAAAAAATAATCTCAAAAAAAATATATTCAAAGACATTAAATCCATTCTTTATTTGAAAAAACTTAGGCAAGATATTAGTTTCATCGCAAATTTTGGTAGAGATGTAGAATATTATACTGGAATTGTGTTTGAAGTATTCTCAGGAAAAAAGGAAATTGCTAGGGGAGGTCGTTATGACGACTTACTTAAAAGTCTGGGGGCTAAAAAAAATACCCCAGCTGTTGGTGCTGCAATTAATTTAAAAAATATATGAAAGATTTAATCACCATAGGTTTACCAAGTAAAGGACGATTAAAAGATAAAGCAATTTCATTTTTTAATGATAGAGGATTTAAGATTTTACAAAGTGAAAAAGAAAGAAATTATTTTGGGACGATGGAAAATGAACCTAATATTAAGATCATTTTTCTCCATGCTAAAGAAATAATTCAAAGATTAGGAGACGGAACTCTTGATATAGGTGTATCTGGGTTAGATCTTTTAAAAGAGTCTGATAAAAACTTACAGAATAAAATAAATATTCAAAAAAAACTTGGTTTCGGCAATGCTAACTTAGTTATAGCAGTGCCGGATGATTGGATTGATGTACAGACGATTGCTGATCTTGAGGAGGTATCTTTCGATATTAGATCTAAAAGAAATTCTAGATTGAGAGTGGCGACTAAATATCCAAATTTAACAAATAATTTTTTAATTTCTAAAGGGGTTACTCAATATAAATTAATTCCCAGTCTTGGTGCTACTGAAACTTATCCATTTATAGGTTCTTCCGAAATCATTACAGATATTTCATCTACGGGTAAAACTTTGGCTGATAATAATTTAAGAGTTCTTAAAGACGGTTTGATATTAAGCTCAAATGCATGTTTATTTATTGCAAAAAAAAAGGCTGCGAAGCTACAGCCTTTTTTAAAATCTTTTGTGTAAGTGAAATTACATTCCCATTCCACCCATGCCGCCCATTCCACCCATGCCACCACCCATTGGAGGCATTGCAGGACTAGCATCTTTTTCCTCAGGTTTGTCTGCAATCATTGCTTCTGTTGTAATCAATAGGCCAGCTATTGAAGCAGCATCCTGTAATGCAGATCTTACAACTTTTGTTGGATCTATAATTCCTTTAGCAAACATATCTACATAATCTTCATTCTGAGCGTCGTAACCTTGAGAAGCTTTTTTACCCTCTAAAAGTTTACCTACAACTACTGAACCATCGACACCTGCGTTAGCAGTAATTTGTCTTATTGGAGCTTGAAGGGCTTTTTTAACTATTTCGACGCCAGCCTTTTGGTCATCACCTTTTACTTTAACACCATCTAAATCTTGCGCAGCGTAAAGTAACGCACAACCACCACCGATTACTACTCCTTCTTCAACGGCGGCTCTAGTTGCGTTAAGAGCGTCTTCAACTCTGTCTTTTCTTTCTTTAACTTCAACCTCTGTAGCTCCGCCAACTTTAATTACGGCAACTCCACCAGCAAGTTTAGCCAACCTCTCTTGAAGTTTCTCTTTATCATAATCAGATGTTGTTTCATTGATCTCAGATCTAATTTGATTACATCTTGCCTCAATATCAGATTTTTTACCTTCACCAGCTACAATTGTGCTGTTCTCTTTATCAATTTTTACCTTTTTACAAGAACCAAGATCACCAATTTTAACGTTCTCTAATTTAATTCCAAGATCCTCTGAGATAACCTGTCCTCCAGTTAGAATAGCAATATCTTCTAACATTGCTTTTCTTCTATCACCAAAACCGGGAGCTTTAACAGCTACAACTTTAAGACCCCCTCTTAATTTATTTACAACTAAAGTTGCTAAAGCCTCACCTTCAACATCTTCAGAAATTATCATTAATGGCCTGTTAGCTTGTACTACCGACTCAAGCAAAGGCACCATAGGTTGTAGATTAGTTAATTTTTTTTCAACTAAAAGCACTAAAGGATTTTCAAGTTCAGTTGTCATTTTTTCAGTATTTGTAACAAAGTAAGGTGATAGATATCCTCTATCAAATTGCATACCTTCTACAACATCCAACTCAGTTTCAACTCCTTTAGCTTCTTCTACTGTAATTACGCCTTCATTTCCAACTTTTTGCATTGCTTTAGAAATCATATCGCCAATAGATTTTTCACCATTTGCAGAAATTGTTCCAACCTGAGCAACTTCTTCGTTGGCTTTAACTTTTTTTGAAGATGTTTTTAATTTATCAATTACTTGCTCAACCGCTTTGTCGATACCACGTTTGATATCCATCGGGTTCATTCCAGCTGTAACATATTTGAGACCCTCATTAACAATTGCTTGTGTTAAAATGGTAGCGGTAGTGGTTCCATCACCGGCATTGTCATTTGTTTTGCTTGCAACTTCTTTGACCATTTGCGCACCCATGTTTTCAAATTTATCTTCAAGTTCAATTTCTTTTGCAACAGAGACACCATCTTTTGTAGTTCTTGGAGCGCCATAAGATTTATCCATTACAACATTACGTCCTTTTGGACCTAATGTTACTTTCACAGCGTTTGCCAAAGTATTTACTCCCGTGAGCATTTTTGATCTAGCCTCTGTATCAAATTTAATTAGTTTTGCCATTTTATTCTCCTATAATGTTTATTTTTTACTTTTTGAAATTCCCATTATGTCTGACTCTTTCATAATGCTGTATTCTTTACCGTCAATTTTAACTTCAGTTCCAGACCATTTTCCAAATAAAACTATATCTCCAACTTTAACGTCCATTGCAGAAACTTTTCCACTTTCATTTTTAGCTCCAGGACCCACAGCTACAACTTCACCTTCCTGAGGTTTTTCCTTAGCAGTGTCTGGTATGATAATTCCGCCAGCAGTTTTTTCCTCACTGTCTAGCACTTTAATAAGCACACGGTCGTGCAGAGGTCTAAATTTCATATGCATTTTCTCCTATAAATTTTTACGTAGTGTTGATATGGTATGTTTTAACTATATTTCAAGAGGCAAAAATCATTAAAAAAACCATTAAATACTATATTTATGGGCATTAAAAGGAGAGAATTAGTAAATTGAAAGAACTTAAACACTTAGAAGATATATTCGAAAACTATGACACGTTTGTCATAGATTTATGGGGCGTTATGCACAACGGTGTAGTTCTAAATCCAAAAGCAATAGACGCAGTAGAACATTTAAAAAAAAATCTTAAGAAAATTGTATTTTTATCTAATGCGCCAAGGCCGAGTTCTAAAGTTATTAATTTTTTAATTAAAATGAAAATGGATAAAAAATTTCTTGAACATGTGATGACTTCAGGCGAAGCAGCAATGCATGCAATAAATCAAAAAAAATTTGGAAAGACATTTTTCCATCTTGGACCAGAAAGAGATATTTCAGTTTTTGAAAAAGTAAAAGACAACAGAACTGATCTTCATAGTTGTGACTTCATTTTATGCACTGGGCTATTTGATGATTATGATGATGATCTAGACTATTATAAAAAATTTTTATTGAAACATATCTCAAAAAAATTAATTTGTACTAATCCAGATTTAATAGTTCATAGAGGAAATATGGAAGAATTATGTGCTGGTTCAGTAGCAAAAGTTTTTGAGGAACTTGGAGGTGAAGTCATCTATTTTGGCAAACCCCACAGAGAAATTTACAATATGTGTTTTGGTTCTAATGAAAAAGTTTTAGCCATTGGTGATAACCTAAGAACAGATATTAAGGGAGCTAACAACTTAAAAATTGATTGCATATTTATATCAGATGGTGTTCATCGAAATGAAATCAAAAGTTTTTCTGGGCTTAATGAACTTTTAGAAAAATATGAGGTAAAAGCAAATTTTTTTCAAAAAGAATTAAAGTGGTAAAATGAAAATTTACAAAAGTCCAAATATAAATCTAAAACATTGTAATGGTGTAATTGCAATTGGAAATTTTGATGGATTACATTTAGGCCATCAAAAAGTTATAAAAGAAGGAAAGCGAAAAGCTAAAAAAAATAAATTACCTTTTGGAGTTATGACTTTTGAGCCTGTGCCTGTAATGTTTTTTAATAAAAAAATTAAAAATCATAGAATTAATTCTTTAGAACAGAAAAAGACTCATCTAAAAAAACTTAAATTAGATTTCTTAATAATAATAAAATTTAATAAAAAGTTTTCATCTCAATCACCAGAACAGTTTATAAAAAAGATAATCTTTAAAAAAACAAAATGTAAATATTTATATGTCAGTAAAAATTTTAAGTTTGGTTTTAAAAGGCAAGGTAATATTTCAACTCTTAAAAAATTTGAAAAAAAATATAACTTTAGAAATATTGTAACTAAACCATTTAAAAAAAATAACAAAACAATTTCATCTACTTTTATAAGAAAAAAACTAAGACTGGGTAAAATCGAGGAAGTAAATAGATTATTGGGTCGTAATTGGTGTGTTGTTGGCAAAGTAATAAAAGGACAGAGAAGAGGACGTAAAATTGGTTTCCCAACGTGTAATTTAAAATTAAATGATTACGTTGTTCCTAAGTGTGGAGTTTACGCTGTTAAAGTTAAAAGTGATAGTTTTTACAAAAATGGTGTTGCGAATGTAGGTTATAGACCTACTTTTAATGGACAAAAATTATTATTAGAGACAAATATCTTTGGAATTAATAAAAATTTATATAATAAGGTAATAGGTATAAATTTTAAAAAATTTATAAGACCAGAAAAAAAATTTAGGAATTTGAAATATTTAAAAAAACAAATCAAATTTGATATTAAACAAGCTAGTAAATAATGTCTAAAGATACTTTACAACTCCCTAAGACGGCTTTCTCGATGAAGGCTGGTTTGCCATTAAAAGAACCTGAAATTTTGAAGAAATGGGAAAAAAATAAAATTTTTGAAAAGCTAAGAAAAAAGTCCAAAGGAAAAGAAAAATTCATTCTTCATGATGGTCCACCTTATGCCAATGGTCATATACATATGGGTACCGCGTTGAATAAAATTTTAAAAGATATGATTACTCGCTTTCATCAAATGAATGGCAAAGACTCTGTTTATGTTCCTGGTTGGGACTGCCATGGACTACCAATAGAATGGAAGATTGAAGAACAGTATAAAAAAAAGAAAAAAAATAAAGACGAGGTCCCGATTAAAGATTTTAGACAGGAATGCAGGGAATTCGCAAAAAGCTGGATTGATGTTCATATCAAAGAATTTAAACGACTGGGAGTAGTTGGAGACTTTGAAAATTATTATTCCACAATGAGTTACGAAGCAGAAGCTCAAATTGTAAGAGAGTTAGGTAAATTTCTTTTAGATGGAAGTTTATATCAAGGTTTTAAACCAGTTCTTTGGTCTACTGTTGAAAAAACTGCTTTAGCTGATGCTGAAGTAGAATATTTAGATCATACTTCTAATACAATCTACGTTGCATTTAAAGTCAAAGAGACTGATAAAGACTTTCTTAAGGATACAAGCATAATAATTTGGACGACTACGCCATGGACTATACCAGCCAACAAAGCATTAGCTTTTAATAGTAATATTGAATACGCAATTCTAGAAATTGACAACCTTGAATATTTTAAAGATAAGAGAATTGTTGTTGCAAAAAATTTAATTGAGTCAATCACTAAAGAATGTGAGATCAAAAGCTTTAAAGAATTAAAGACTTTTAAGGGTTCAGAATTTATTGGAACAATATGCAGCCACCCATTAGTTAAAATGGATTTTGACTATAATGTTCCAATGTTAGATGCTCAATTTGTAAATTTGGAACAAGGAACAGGAATTGTTCATTGTGCTCCAAGCCACGGTCCAGATGATTTTAATTTATGTTTAAGAAACAATATACCTTCACTTTATACAGTTGATAACTCTGGTGTTTACACCAAAGAGGTACCTTATTTTAAAAATACACATGTATTTAAAGCTGACCCGATAGTCATAGAAAAATTAAAAGAGCAAAATAAATTGCTTAAATCTGATAAACTTAATCATAGTTACCCTCATTCTTGGAGATCTAAGGCTCCATTAATTTATAGAGCAACACCTCAATGGTTTATCTCTATGCAAAAAAATAAATTAAGAGATAAAGCTGTTAAAGCTATAAATGAAACTGTTTTCTATCCAAATAAGGGAAAGGATAGACTTTTATCAATGATTGAGGGAAGACCAGACTGGTGTGTCTCAAGACAAAGAGTTTGGGGAGTACCATTGCCAATTTTTATTAATAAAAAAACAAAAGAGCCATTAAGAGATCAAAAAATTATAGATAGAATTGCATCAATTTACGAGAAACAAGGCTCTGATTGTTGGTTCACAGATGATGCAAAAACCTTTTTAGGAGAGGATTATGATGCAAAAGATTATGAAAAACTAAATGATATTGTTGAGGTTTGGTTCGATAGCGGCTCGACACATAGTTTTGTTTTAGAGAAAAGAAAAGATTTAAAATGGCCTGCAGATATGTATTTAGAAGGATCTGATCAGCATAGGGGATGGTTTCACTCATCTTTATTAGAGTCTTGTGGCACTAGAGGTAAAGCACCATTTAAAAGTATTCTCTCACATGGTTTTGTTGTGGACGGTAAGGGTATGAAAATGTCTAAATCAATGGGAAATGTTATCTCTCCAGAGGATATTCTAAAAAATTATGGCGCTGATATACTTAGAGTTTGGGCTTCAGCTTCTGATTATGCTGAAGATTTAAGAATAGATAAAAATATTTTAATCCAACATGCAGAATCTTATAGGAAAATTAGAAATACTTTTAGATTTATGCTTGGTAACTTAAAAGATAATTTTGAAAAACAAAACTTTGAAAAAATTAAGCTAAACGAATTCGATGAACTTGAACAATTTATTTTGCATAAGTTGTTTTCAATAAATAAATCTTTTAATGAAAATTTAAAAAATTATAATTTGCATAAATTATATAAAGAACTTCTAAATTTTTGCACACTCGATCTTTCTTCTTTTTATTTTGATATAAGAAAAGATGTTCTTTACTGTGATAGCTTAAATTCAAAAAAAAGAAAAAATTGTGTAATCGTTCTTAATATAATTTTAGAGAGCTTATTAAAATGGTTTGCTCCAATTTTAGTTTTCACCACCGAAGAAATTTACAGCTTAGTAAATAAAAATAATGATGAAAGTATACATGAAAATCATTTTGTAAAAATTCCAACAAGTTGGGAAAATAATAAGCTAAATGAAAAATGGTTGAAATTATTTAAAATTAAACAAGACGCAAATATTGCGATAGAGGAGAAGAGAGCTAACAAAGAAATCGGATCAAGCTTAGAGGCCGAAATTAAACTTATATTAAAAAAAGATCAGTTAGAACTTCTCAACAAATTAGATTTACCAGATTACTTTATTGTTTCAAAAGCTGAAAAAGAATTGTCAAATAATGACGAAATCAAAATTGAGGTAAAAAAAGCTAGAGGGGTAAAATGTGAAAGATGTTGGAAAATTTTAGAAAAAAAATGCCAAAGAGAGAGCTGTCCAATAATTTAGAAAGTCAATATTTTGATCAATTTTAAAGAAATAAAAAATAAAATTTTTACTCGTGAAAATTTGTATTGTTTAATAATCATATCTATTACATTTTTTCTTGATAGGTATTCGAAAATTCTTGTTCTTCAAAAAATAAGTGAAAATAGTTATTACGTAAATAATTATTTAAATTTTGATCTTTTGTGGAACACAGGTATAGGATTTGGATTATTAAGTTCTAACTCTTCTTTTTTATATAATTCTATAACTGTAGTTATTGCATTAGTAATTATTTTTTTAATAATAATTTCTTTAAAATCTGATAAATTTGAAAAAATTACATTTTCTTTAATAATTGGCGGAGCGATAGGAAATTTTTATGACAGAGTAATCTTTAAAGCAGTTCCAGATTTTATTGATTTTCACTACCATGATTTACACTGGTTTACATTTAATTTAGCAGATATATTTATTACTTTCGGAATTTTAATATATTTATTAAAAGATGTTGTAAGGTTAAAATATGAAAAAAATTAGCTTGCTGTTAACGGCTTTAATACTATTTTCTTGTGCTTCAGTAGAGGAGGCGGGAAAAGTTTTAAGAAATGAAAAAATTAAAACAAATGATGAATTTTTAGTTAAAAAGAAGGATCCTTTAATACTACCACCTGATCACAAGAAAATACCTGAACCAGGTAGCATCGCAAATGATAAAAAAAGTGATACTCAAAGAATAAAAAAAATTTTGAAAGCACCTAAAGATAAAAGTACAGGTGTCAATAAATCCTCTTCAGTTGAAAAATCAATTTTAGAAAAAATTCGTCAGTGATAAGCAATTTTCATTTAAAAAATAACATAAAAAAAAACCATTTCAGTTTTGATCTAAAAAAAAGATTATCAAAAAATTATGATAAAATTTTTAACAAAATTGTAAACCAAATTAAATTAGATAGAAACACACTTAATGTTTTAAATGAAAATTTTATTTTTAATTTCAAAACCAACCATTTGAATAGATTTCAAAAATTTAAAAATATAGTTGTAATTGGCATGGGCGGCTCAATTTTGGGAATAGAGGCTATTTACCAGTTTCTACATCACAAAATAAAAAAGAATTGTTATTTTTTAGGCGATTTTGATATCAAAAAAATTGAACATATAAAAAAAAAATTAAAAAAAAATAAAACTTTATACTTAGTAATATCTAAATCTGGTAATACTATTGAAACTTTATCTACTTCATTTTTTCTTGAAATATTTAAAAAAGACTCAAAAAATATAATCCTTATTTCTGAAAGAAAAAATAATGTATTATTTAATTTAGCTAAAAATAAAAATTTATTCTATATCGAGCATAAAAATTTTATTGGCGGTCGTTATTCAGTTTTATCAGAGGTTGGAATGATACCTGCTTTTTTAATGGGTCTTAATATTCGCAAACTCAGATTAAATATAAAAAAATTTATTAAAAACAAAAAAGAAAAAATTTTTTTAAAGGAAAGTGTTATTATGATGTCAACTTTACTAGCTCAAGGTAAATATAAAAACTTAATTTTTTTAAATTATTCTCCAAAATTGGAAAAATTTGTTTACTGGTGCCAACAATTAATTGCTGAAAGTTTAGGAAAAAAAGGAAAGGGCTTCTTACCAACAATTTCAAATGTGCCAAAAGATCACCACAGTTTATTACAACTTTATTTAGACGGGCCAAAAGATAAGATATTTCAAATTATAAGCATTAAAAAAGAGGATGGAGGTAAAAAAATTAAAATTCCTTTCTCTAATAATAATGAGATGAAATATTTAGAAAACAAAGACTTAAATACTATTAAAGAAGCACAAAAAAAAGCTTTAATTGAAACATTAAGATTTAATAAAATTCCATACAGAGAGTTTCAATTTAGGAAAAAAAATCAAGAGTTATTGGGTGAATTATTTTCTTATTTTATTTTGGAAACAGTTTTAATTGCCGAGATTTTAAAAATAAATCCTTATAATCAACCGGCAGTGGAACAAGTAAAAAGTTTCACAAAAAAATTTCTTAAATAAATTTTCCAAATATTATTTTAGATCTACCATAAATTTTTTCCTCAAAAATTTCTAAAATATTTTTCAGCTCGTCTGCTGTTTTCTTTTCTCTGTGCAGGACTACAATATGATTCTTTTTAAAAAGTTTCTTTTTTTTTATCAATTTTAGATCAATCAAAAATTCTTTATTTTTAAAGGGTGGATCTAAAAAAAAAATATCAAACTTTTCAGTTTTAAAATCATTAAGAGCGGTTTGAGTTTTTTGATTAAAAACAAAAGCCTTATTATTTGATGATATTTTAGAAAGATTTAGTCTAAGGATTTTTACCGCACTATTATCGTATTCAACAAAAGTAATTCTTTTCGCACCTCTAGATAAGCATTCCAAACCAAAAGATCCTATTCCTGAATAAAAGTCTAAGACATTCGATTCATTTATTTTTACTTTTATTTTTTTTGAGTGTTCTAAAATATTAAAAATATTTTCTTTAACTAAGTCTTTCAAAGGTCTAGTAGCGGGATTTTTTAAAAACTCAAGTTTTTGTCCTTTAAATTTACCTCCTATAATGCGCATTTTTTTTAATTACTTTCCAACCTATGTCTTTTCTATAGAAACCAGCTTTCCAATTAATTCTTCTAATTATTCTAATAATATTTTTTCTAATAGAGGAAAAATTTCTTCCTAAAGATGTAATGTTTAAAACTCTTCCACCATTGGACAAAATTTTATTATTTTTTATTTTAGTTCCAGCGTGAAAAATGATTTCATTAGATTTAGTTTTAAATTTATCTAAACCGTTTAATATTTTATTTTTTTTATAACTTCCAGGATACCCCTTTGAGCATAAAACGATAGTCATACATTTTTCTTTTTTCCACGAGAGATTTAAATTTTCTAGTTTATTTTCAATACAAGAATTTACAACCTTAACAAAATCTGTTTTTAATCTTGGCATAATTACCTGACACTCTGGATCGCCCATTCGAATATTAAACTCAATTAAATAAGGTTCATTTTTTTTTATCATAAGCCCAACATATAAAAATCCTTTATAGTGTTTATTTTTTGTTTTTAAAAAATTTAAAGTTGGTTTAACTATTTTATTTAATATTTTTTTTTCGATATTTTTACTAACTATTGGGGCAGGGGAGTATGCACCCATGCCACCTGTATTTGGGCCTTTATCAAATTCATATGCGCGCTTATGGTCTTGTGCAGTTCCAAAAAATTTGAATGTTTTTTTATCAGCTAAAATAAAATAACTTGCTTCTTCCCCATCAAGAAATTCCTCCAGCACAAGCGATTTCGAAGATTTGAATTTACCTTTAAAAATTTCCTTTGAAATTTTTATTATCTCATCTCTCGTCTTGCATATGGAAACACCTTTTCCTGCAGCTAAACCGTCTGCTTTAACAACCAAAGGTAACTTATTTTTTTTTAGAAAAAATTTAACATCAATTATATTTTTACAAATTTTAAAAGATGCTGTAGGTATATTTTTTATTTTACACACTTTTTTCATAAATGCTTTTGATCCCTCTAATTTGGCTGCATATTTATTAGGACCAAAAACTTTTATCTTATTTTTCTCTAAAAAATCGACCAATCCTCTAACCAAAGGCTCCTCCGGTCCTATTATTATCAGGTCAATTTTATAATTTTTGATTTCGTTTAAAAGCTTATTAAAATTAAGAATATCTACGTTAATGTTTTTTGCATATTTAGAGGTACCGGCGTTTCCAGGAAAACAAAATATTTTTTTTACCAAATTAGAATCATTTATTTTTTTGCATAACGCATGCTCCCTACCTCCACTTCCTATTAATCCAATATTCATCTTAAATAATTTATTGTATAATTTATAGATGGATAAAAAAAAAGCTAAACTTCTTTTTAAGCACAACTCTTATGACATATTAGAAGATGGTGAGTACGTAATATGTGCAGTCTCTGGAAAAAAAATTATGCTAAACAATCTCAATTATTGGAACGTAGAGCTACAAGAAGCTTATTTTTCAGCAGAAGAGGCAGACAAAAGATATAGAGACTTAATTAAGTAAATTACTTCCACCTATTGTGTGTCCAAATCCATTGATACGGATTCTTTATAATCAAGCTTTCTAAAAAATTATTTAATTTTTTCGTCATTTCTAGTTTATTTTTAAAATCACTTGATTTTATCTCTTCATAAAATTGGATCGTAAAATTATTGAATTCATCTCTCTCTAAAAAAACTGGGACCACAGATAATCCAAATTTCAATGCAAGTTGCGCTGGTAGAGTAGTCGTAAAGGCAGGCTTACCAAAAAAATTAATTTTTTCTCCTTCACTAACTCTTTGATCAATCATCAAGGCAATACTATAATCTTGTTTAATGTAATTAATTGCATCTCTAACACCGTTAATTCCTTTTTTAATTTGGTTTTTACATACAAATCTTCTTCTAAGAAATTCCATTAGGGGATTAACAAAAAAATTATTTAATGGTCTGTAAATTGTAGCAAGTTTTATTTTTTTTTTCACTATTTCCATAGACATTAATTCGTAATTAGCAAAGTGTCCTGAAACAAATATTACGGGTTTATTTTTTTCAATTATTTTTTGTAAGTTATTCTCCCCAAGTATTTTAATATGAGAGTTATTTTTTTGAAAATAGCTAAGGAAAACATATTCTATAAATGTCATCCCGTAATTTTTCCACATACTTAAAATTATTTTATCTTTTTCTTTTTTAGAAATGTCACTATTAAATATTGATAAGTTTTTGTTAATTATTTTTTTTGATTTAAATAGAGGAGCTAAGATTATAAAGATATTTGAGAAAAGTGTTCTGCTTATTTTTAAACCTAAAACTTTTCCAACCAGGAAAAAAAAATATAAAATTATTGCTTGTATTAAATATTTAAAAAATTTCATTTATAAATTTATAATCTCAATAAGCTCTTCTTTTTTATCTATTACCAATTCAACTTTTAAAAAATTCAAGTTAGGAAATTTGAAATCCTTTATCTTATTATAATCTTTTTCAGTAACTACTACTTCACAACCTTTCTTAATTGCAGATTGAATTATATTAGAAACTTCTATCTTTTTAAATTTATGATGATCCGGAAAGATTTTTTCTTCTACTACTTTTAAATTATGATTTTTTAAAGTTTCAAAAAAATTTTCAGGATTTCCTATTCCTGCTATAGCTATCAAGTCCTTGCCTTTAAAAGTATCCGCATTCAAAGCTCTATATTGTGAATAAAAAAATTTGATATTTTCATTTTTTTTAAGTATTTGATTTTCAAAATCTTTATCTTTTCTTCCATTTATCATTATCAAATCTGCTTTTGATAATGAATTTAAATTTTCTCTCAAAGGGCCAGCAGGTAGCACTAAGCCATTACCAATAAGCTGTCTTTGATTAAAACAAATTATGTTAAGGTTTTTTTTAATTTTATGGTCTTGAAATCCATCATCAAGTATGACGATATCAAAATCGTTTTTCTCAGCAATCTTAATACCAGACTCTCTTTTTTTATCCAAAATCAAATCTTTAAAATATTTTTTAATAAGAAAATGCTCATCCTCATGACTACTATAATACTTTCTTACTATTGCGGTTTTCTTTCCTTTTTTATTTAGCTCGTTAGCTAACAAAATTGATAATGGGGTTTTGCCAGTTCCTCCAAGATAAATGTTTCCAACACACACTATTGGAATGTTAAAAGTTTTAGATTTTATAATTAATTTTTTTAGGAAGATAAAAAATATTACTAGGAGAGAAAAAGGGTATAAAAATTTTGATAAAAAACTATTTTTTTTATCCCAAAATTTTGGTTTATTAAATCTCATTTTTTAAAAATTTATTAATTTTTTCCATATTATTAATCAACACAGAGGCCCCTAGGTCATTTAAAAATGCATCGAATTGAAATTTTTTTTTCTCATTTTCATTTAAGTCACTTTTAAGATTTTCCACCAATTCATCTGAACTCTCAATTTTTTTCGAAATATTCTTTTCTCCTAAAAGTTGGTATATTTCACTGAAATTGTATACAAAAGGCCCATGATATACTTTGCATCCAAGTTTGGCTGCTTCAATGGGATTTTGACCACCTTCTTTTTCTAATCTTTTAATAAATGATTTTCCTATAAAAGCACTTTTTGCATACTTAAAATATGAGGGCAAAACGCCAAATGAATTAATGATGATTATCTCTTTCTCTTTTAATATAATGTCGTTATCATTAAGAATTTGATTAGATAAATTTAGTTTATTACACATATTTTGAATTTGTTTGCTGCGACTGATATGTCTCGGTGCAATTATTGTAGTAATTTTTTTGAAGTGCTCTTTTAATTTTTTATGAGTAGCCAAACAAAACTCTTCTTCATTTGAATGAGTGCTAGCAGCAAGCCAAAATTTTTCTTTTTCTAAAAATTCTTTATTGGTATTTTCAATTTTATTTTGATCAATTTTATTTATTAATTTAATATTTCCCGTAAAAAAAACGTTTTTTGCTTTTAAATCAATCAATTTCTTTTTTGTTTCATTATTGGAAGCAAGACACAAATCAATTGAACTAAATATTTTATTTGCAGTTTTGTTAAATAACATCCATTTATCAGATGTCTTTTTTGTGATTCTTGCATTTATCAATGCCAATGGTATTTTTAATTCTCTAGAATACAAAATTAAATTTGGCCAAATCTCAGAATCAACCAAAAAAATTGCTTTTGGTTTCCAATTTTTTAAAAAACTTTTGATTACAAAACTTACATCAATTGGTAAAAATCTATGATAAATATTTTCAATATTTTTAAATTCTCTATTAACTAATTTACTTGAGCTCAGAGTGGTAGTTGTTATTAAAAATTGGTAATCTTTGTTGATATTTTTTAATTCTTCAATAATAGGATGTATACTCCTTAATTCACCTATACTTGCTGCATGAAACCAAATTAAATCTGGTATATTTTTGACAATATTAAATTTATAAGGAAAGATTTTTTCTGTAAATCTTTTTGGGTCTTCTTTACCAAAAAATCTTCTTAAATAAATTATTATTACGATAATAGGATACAATAATACTCCCAATAATCTATAAAGCGTTATCATTTTAATTGTTTTGAATAAAGTGACTTATATTCCTCACTTTTTTCTATTAATGACTCGTGCTTTCCTGAATCAATCACTTTTCCATTTTTTAAAACAAAAATTTTATCTGCGTTATGTATTGTTGAAAGTCTATGAGCTATCACCAAAGTAGTTTTATTTTTTGTAAGATTGAGAATTGCATTTTGAACGATCTCCTCAGACTCAGCATCAAGGGAGGAAGTTGCTTCATCTAATAAAATAATTGGAGACTCTTTTAAAATAGCTCTAGCAATAGAAATCCTTTGTTTTTGGCCTCCAGATAATCTTATCCCATTCTCACCCACAACAGTATCGTATCCCAAAGGTAGCTTTTCAATAAATTCATCTGCAGCAGCAAATTTACAAGCTCTTTTAATTTCTTCAGTTGATGCATTCTCTTTGGCGTATGCAATGTTATTCTTAATTGTATCGTCAAACAAAATCACATCTTGACTGACCAATGATAAATTTTTTCTTAATGAGTTTAATGAAACCTCTTTAATATTTTGATCATCAATTATTATTTTGCCCTCTTGTGGGTCGTAAAATCTTGGAAGTAAGTTTATTATTGTGCTTTTACCTGCTCCACTATGGCCAACAAAAGCTGACATTGTATTACCTTTGATCTCGAAATTTACGTCTTTAATTGCTTGTTTATCAGTTGTTTCGTATTTAAAACTCACATTACTAAAAATTATGTTTGAGTCTTTTAAAATCAACTCAGGATTTTTTTCCTCATTTTTTATTTCAATTTTTTTGTCAATTATGTCACTAACTCTTTTAAAAGCTGCTGCTCCTTGATAAGCAGCCATATTGATTGTCGCTAAAGATCTTATTGGTTGGTATGCTAACATCATAGCAGCTAGAAATGAAAAAAAATTATTTACTCCTAACTCCCCATTCTCGATTAAAGTCCCTGAAAAAATAATAAAACCTGCTATCATTACACCTGTCAAACTTTCCATTATAGGAGTAGCTCTGATTAGTACACTTCCAATTTTTATGTTTTTTTCGACTAAGTCATCGATAAAGTTATTAGCTTTTTTATTTTCAATATTTTCTTTTTGATAAATTCTTATCATTTTTGAACCTTTGAATATTTCGGTTAAGAAAGAAGCTAAATTACCCGATGATGCTCCTGCTTTAGATGTAGCTTTGCCAATTCTTTTTCCCAACGATTTAGCCAAAGCCCCAGCTAACGGCATCATTAAAATTGCAAATAAAGCAAGTTTCCAATTTTGATAAAACATTAATGAAACTAATGCAATGACAGAAAGAGTATCTTTCATTAGATTAAGAACACCATTGCTGACTAAATTTCTTATATGGTAAGTGTCAAACATAATATTAGAAATATATTTTCCCGAATGCCTGTTATCTAATGTTTGAATATCTGAAGTTAAAATATTTACAGCAACTTTTTTTTGAAGCTCTCCAGCAACCTCCTCACCAACCCTTATAATATTTATTCTAGCTAAGTATAAAGATAGTCCTTTGCTTGAAAAAGCTACAATAATAAGTATGGGAATAGTCCAAGCAAAAAGCCTGTCTTGGTCAATAAATATTTTTTTTACAGCAGGGTCAAGCAGCCAAGCAATACCTGCTGTACTTCCCGCAACTATAACTGATAAAAAAAGAGCTATTAAAATTTTCTTAATATGTTTTTTTACATATTGTTTAAAAAGCTTTTTTAGTAAGATTTTTAATTCTTCAAATTTCATTTAGTAATTTATTGCTAAGATGCTTAAAAAAAGAGTTAAACCAGATAGATTATTTAGCTTAAAAGCTTTTAAACAATCCTTTGGTTTTGTAAATTTAAATCCATAAATTTGATAAATTAAACTTAAAATAAATATTAAAAAAATAATTGAGAATATATTCATGCCTATTTCATTTTTAAAAAAAAATACCATCAATAATGAACTTATAATGTAAGAAAATAATACAAACGATTTCATATTTTTTTTAAATTTAATAGAAGTTGATTTAAGTCCAATTATTTCATCGTCTGACATATCTTGAGCTCCGTATATCGTGTCATACCCCAATGTCCAAAATATGGCCGATAAATAAAGTATGATAATTTCTGGAGAAAAATCATTAAAGATTGATGTCCATGCCATTATAATTCCCCAGTTGAAAGTTAATCCTAAAAATAGTTGAGGCCAGTATGTAATTCTTTTCATGAAAGGGTAAGAAAAAGCCAAACTCATTGATGCCATTCCAAGAATTATAGTTAATAAATTAAATTGAATAAGTACCATAAAGGCAATTGCGCAAAGAAGAACGACATAGATGAATGATTTTTTAACAGAAATTTTACCAGATGCTATAGGTCTATTTTTTGTTCTATGAACTTTTTTATCAAAATCTCTATCCACTATGTCGTTAAAAATACATCCGGCGCTTCTCATTAAAACTGAACCGAGAAAAAAAAGTAATAAATGGTAGATAAATAAATCGATATTTTGATTTAAATAGTAACTATAAGCTAAACTCCAAGAACAAGGCCAAAATAAAAGCATAAATCCAATAGGTTTATTCAATCTTGTGAGATTTATGAATATTTCAATTTGTTTCATTAAATATTACTTGTAAATATCAAACACTATCTTCATAATCAATTTGATTCGGTATGGACATCGATTACACAGTAGCAGCTCTAATGTTCCCTGCAATTCCATTAATGATGACGATGTATAGCAATCGTTTTCATACTTTAAGTGCATTAATTCGGCAACTACATGACAAATTTACTTTTGAAAAAAAAGTTCCACCAGAGTTAGAAAAACAACTTCATGTTTTAAATAAAAGAACTAATTTTCTAAAGTATGTGATGGGTTTTTCATCTTTTGGATTCCTTTTTAATATGCTTACAGTATTACTGTTATATTTAGACTTAACATTTTATGCTAGGCTGAGTTTTGCATCGTGTTGTATTTGTATGATAATTTCAATTTTCTTATTTTTACAGGAAGTAAGAATGTCTAATGAAGCTTTGAAATATCATCTTAGTGACATGGACTCTATGAAAAAAGATTTATAGATCAATCCCCCAAAAGTTTTTTTTTAAAAAGTGAAATTCCTTGATTAATTTTATGATTGTAGGACTCTTCAAAAGCACTTAATTGCCACCCTTGCATTCGGGATTTTATTTTCTTAAGATTTTCTAATTTCCATTCTTCACCTATATTTTCATCTTTCCATTGTTTTTTTTCTTCATTAGTTCTTGCGCATCCGTAGCAATAGCCAGTTACAGGGTCAGTTTTACAAATACTAATGCAAGGAGAAATTATTTTTTTTGACATTAAGGAATTAAAATTGCTGGGCCAGTTAATTTTCGTGCCTCTAAATCTGCATGTGCATTTTTAGCATCTGCAAGCTTATACTTTTTTGCAATTCTAATTTTTATTTTTCCAAATTTAACCTTTTCAAAAATTTGATCAGCCCCAGCTTGAAGTTCTTTTCTATTACTAAAATATTGTCCAATAGAAGGCCTTACTAGATATAGCCCTTTAGGTTGGAGTTCTTTTGGAACGTTAACAGGATCTAAAGGTCCAGATGCATTTCCAAAGCTTATCATCATGCCTTTTGTTGAAAGACATTCTAGTGATCCATGAAATGTTTTTTTTCCGACACCGTCAAAAACTGCAGGCACACCTTTATTATTAGTAATTTTCATAACTTCATTAGCAAAATTATTTTTTGTATAATTAATAACGTGAGAGTAACCATTTTCTTCAGCTATTTTTACTTTATTATCAGAGCCAACTGTTCCAATCACTTTTGCTCCAATACTATTTGCCCATTGAGCAAAAATTTGGCCGACCCCCCCAGCAGCTGCGTGAAAAAGGACTGTTTCACCAGCTTTCAATTTATAAGTTTTGGTGAGTAAATAATTTGTAGTTAAACCTTTTGTCATTAAGGTTGCGGCCAACTCATGTGAAATTCCATCAGGTACTTTTACAGCTATTTTAGCTGGGATAATTCTTTGTTGAGCATATGCTCCTAAAGGAACCGAGGCGTAAGCAATATTATCACCTTTGTTAAACTCTGAAACGTTTGAACCTACTTCATCAATTTTCCCAGCAGCCTCTAAACCAATACCACTAGGTAACTTGATTGGGTACAAACCAGATCTGTGATAAGTATCGATATAATTCAAACCAATTGCATGATTGGTAACTTTAATTTCATCTACACCTGGAGAGGCAACTTTTACTTCCTGAAGTTCTAATACCTCAGGTCCTCCATTTTTTTTCATTACAATAGATTTAGACATTTTTACCGAAAGGTACTTTAACTTTTAATATTTAGCAAATGTTCCGTTATTATAGTCTTGAATTGCCTCAAGTATTTCGGCTTTGGTATTCATCACAAATGGTCCACCTCTTGCAATAGGTTCACCAATTGGCCTGCCAGCTATGAATAAAAATTCAGATTTTTTGTTTGCTTCAATTTTTAGTTTGTTGCCACGCTGTAATAATATTAAGTTTGAGTCAGCTGTTTTATTGTGGTTTTTTTCTCCAATTTTTAATTCTCCTTTTAAAAGGTATACAAAAGAGTTATGTCCAGAAGGTACATCACAACTAAATTCTTTTCCTTCATTCAAAATTACATGAAAATAAATTGGATCAACGTTATGATTTTTTTCTGGCCCTACAGCTTTTTCGTATTTACCTGCAATTACTTTTACAATTTTCTCACTATCTTCGTGTTCTCCAAGTTCGTTTCCTTTAATGTAAAGGTATTCAGGCTTATTCTTTTTCATTTTAGCCGGCATGTTTATCCAAAGCTGAAAGCCTAATAGTTTACCTTCTTTCATAGCAGGCATTTCAGAATGAATAATTCCTCTTCCAGTTTTCATCCATTGTACATCTCCAGATGTCATAACACCTTTAGCTCCAGTGCTATCTTGATGTTCAAATTCTCCGTTCAACATATAAGTAACTGTTTCGATTCCTCTATGGGGGTGAGGTGGAAATCCAGCAACATAATCATCTTTATTTTCAGAACCAAATTCATCCAGCATTAAGAAAGGATCAATATAATCTGCCTCTGGAGTTCCAATACTCCTTTTTAATTTTACGCCTGCTCCATCAGATGCACTTAAGGCTTTAACAATTTTTTTTACTTCTACTATTTTAGACATACAGAAATATATACTAAATGTTTAAACTATATCAAGTAGTTGCGTTAAATTGCTTACCTCATTTTTTGGTTGATAATCAAGAAGATCAAATTTTGATTTATTTCTGTTCACCCAAACAGAGTTATATCCAAAGTTTCCACCACCTGAGACATCCCAAGTGTTAGCACTCAAAAAAGTAATTTGGCTAGCTTTGATATTATATTTTTTTGTTGGTATTTCATAAACTTTTGAGGCAGGTTTAAAAATTTTTACTTCTTCAACTGAAAAAAGATCATCAAATAAATTATTTAAATCATTACTAGTAACTAATTCATTTAAAAGGGAAGGAGTTCCATTAGAAAGTATAGCTAATTTAAAATTTTGATCTTTCAAAGTTTCTAATACATTTTTTACTTCAGGGTATGGCGATAAAACTTTGTAAAGGTTTAACAACTCATTTTTCATGTTCTTATCAACACCAAAAACTTGCATAGATTTTTCTAAACTATCTTGAGTAATTTTCCAGAAATCTCTATGTCGTCCCATTAAACTTCTCAACCAAGTATATTCAAGTTGTGTAGTTCTCCAAAAATTTGCAAATTTTTCCCAATCTTCCCCAATTTTTTCTTTACATTTGTTAGCTGCTGAATTTACATCAAACAGCGTTCCATAAGCATCAAAGACTAAAGCTTTTGTATTCATATTTTATTTAATATTATGAGATCCATCACATAAAGGCTGATCATTAGTTTGTTTACATGTACAGAAAAAAACTTTTTTTGATTGATCTGCTTTATAAATAATTGATTTAAATTCTGTGCCTTTGTGCGAACCATCACAAAATGGCTGTTTAGAACTTTTGCCGCAAGCACACCAATAATAAGTTTTTCCTTCAAGAACGTTTACACCAATTGGAGATTCTCCTGCCTTTTGACCTTTTGTCATGATAAGCTCTTTTAATAAAATTAACTTAGTATTTCAAATTCTAAATTAATTATGAATATTAGATTATATTACCCTAACAGTATAGTTGAAAATACAACTGGTCTCATTACAAAAGAACATACTCACTATATTGTAAATGTTTTGAGATTGAAGCGAGGAGCTGAGATAAATTTTTTTAACAAAAATGGTGAATGGAAAAGTGAAATCATTTATTTAGAAAAAAACAGAGTAGAAGTAAAATTTTTGAAAAAAATAAAACAACCGACCAGTTCATCAAAAATCAATCTTGCAATTTGTTTAGTTAAAAAAATTCCCATGGATATTATACTACAAAAAGCAACCGAACTCGGGGTAGGAAAAATAATTCCATTAATTTCAGAAAGAACTGAAGTCAAAGAATTAAACTTTAATAGAGCAAAAAAAATAGTAATAGAGGCTACGGAGCAATCTAATCAATTAATGCCTCCAGAAATTTTGGAAGTTACGAAATTAAAAGATTTTTTACAAAACTTAGATGCTAATTCTAAACTTTTATTTGCTGACGTTAACTCAAATGACAGTTTAAAAAATGAAGATTTAAAAAATAGCAAATCTTTAAGTGTTTTAATTGGACCTGAGGGTGATTTTTCGCCTCAAGAACGGGAGATTATCCTCGGAAACACAATGGTAAAACCTTTTAAAATATCTAGAAACATTCTAAGGTCCGATACTGCCGTAATAAGCGCTATTTCTATGATAAATTTTATCAATAACTTTAATTAATTGTCGCATTAATTGAAATTGTGAAATCATCTAAAAAATGTATAAAAACTCATGATTAAAAAAATCGCTCACACACTTTTATTGGTATGGCCAACCTCAATAATAGCTAACGAGCCTAAAGACTGGCAATTAGGTTTTCAAAAATCAGCTTCAAAAAGTATGGACGATATTGTTTGGTTTCATGATTTTATGCTGGTACCTATAATCACAGCTATCACAGCTTTCGTTTTATTTTTACTTTTATATGTATGCGTAAGATACAGAGCATCTAAGAATCAAGTGCCATCTACTAGAAGTCACAATACATTAATTGAAGTTATTTGGACGCTAGTACCATGTTTAATTTTGATTGTTATGGCAGTTCCTTCGTTTAAAGTTTTATACTCTCAAGACGAAATACCAAAAGCAGATGTAACAATTAAAGCTGTCGGATACCAGTGGTATTGGGGGTATGAATACCCAGATGAAAATATTATTTTTGATTCATACATGATTGATGAAAAAGATTTAAAAGAAAACCAACCAAGATTATTGGCAGTTGATAATGCAGTTTATGTTCCAGTAAACAAAGTTGTAAAAGTTATGATAACTGCAAACGACGTTTTACACGCATGGGCACTCCCATCTTTTGGAGTTAAAAGAGATGCAATTCCTGGAAGAATAAATGAGACTTGGTTTAAAGCTGATCGAACTGGAACTTTCTACGGCCAGTGTTCTGAACTATGCGGAATTAAGCACGCTTTCATGCCAATCACAGTTAATGTTGTGTCTGAGGATGAGTATAATAAATGGTTAGAAGAGGCTAAAGTAAAATTTGCAAAAGAAGAAATTAAAAATAACATCAAAATTGTAAAAAAAATTAAGGAGACAAAATAATGTCAGCAACAACTGCAGATCACGAACATCATCAAAACCCAACAGGCTGGAAGAGATGGGCCTATTCAACTAATCATAAAGATATTGGAACAATGTATCTTATCTTTGCGATTATCGCTGGTTTAATTGGATCTGCGTTTTCAGTTTTAATGAGAATGGAATTAATGCATCCAGGAGATGGAATTCTTGGAGGTGACTATCATTTATACAACGTACTGGTAACTGGTCACGGTCTAATCATGATTTTCTTTATGGTAATGCCAGCTATGATTGGCGGTTTTGGTAATTGGTTTGTTCCAATCATGATTGGTGCACCAGATATGGCTTTTCCAAGGATGAATAACATTTCTTTTTGGTTATTACCTGTTGCACTTATTTTGTTGTTAGTATCAATTTTTGTAGACGGACCTCCAGGAGCAAAAGGAGTTGGAGGAGGTTGGACGATCTATCCACCTTTATCATCAAAAACTGGTCAGCCAGGTCCTGCAATGGATCTAGCAATTCTAAGTTTGCATGTTGCAGGAGCTTCATCAATCTTAGGAGCAATTAATTTTATTACGACAATTTTAAACATGAGAACTCCTGGTATGACTTTGCATAAAATGCCTTTATTTTCTTGGTCAATTCTAGTCACAGCATTTTTACTTTTATTATCATTACCAGTTTTAGCTGGAGCTATAACAATGCTTCTAACAGATAGAAATTTTGGAACAGCATTCTTTGAGGCACAAACAGGTGGAGATCCAGTTCTATTTCAACATTTGTTTTGGTTTTTTGGTCACCCAGAGGTATATATTTTAATTTTGCCAGGTTTTGGAATGATTAGCCATATAGTTTCAACTTTTTCAAGAAAGCCTGTGTTCGGTTATCTAGGTATGGCATATGCCATGGTTGCTATAGGTGTAGTTGGTTTTGTTGTTTGGGCTCATCATATGTACACTGTGGGATTAGACACTGATACAAAAGCCTATTTCTTAGCGGCAACAATGATTATCGCTGTACCAACCGGAATTAAGATTTTTTCTTGGATTGCAACAATGTGGGGTGGCTCTATAAGTTTCCAGACCCCTATGTTATGGGCTATTGGTTTTATTTTTTTATTCACTTTAGGAGGGGTAACTGGAGTAGTCCTTGCAAATGCAGGTGTTGATACCGCGCTTCACGATACTTATTACGTTGTTGCACATTTCCATTATGTATTATCAATGGGTGCAGTGTATGCGATTTTTGCAGGATTTTATTATTGGTTTAGTAAAATGACAGGTTATGAATACTCAGAATTTTTAGGAAAATTACACTTTTGGCTGACGTTCATAGGAGTTAACTTAATTTTCTTTCCACAACATTTCTTAGGTTTAGCAGGAATGCCAAGAAGATATGCTGATTATCCCGACGCATTTGCTGGCTGGAATTATATATCCTCGATTGGTTCATATATATCTATCATCGGTTTAGCAGTGTTTTTATTAAATCTCTTGTACGCTTTTATGAAAAAGAAAAAAGCAGAACCAAATCCATGGGGAGAAGGAGCAACGACTTTAGAATGGACAGTGTCGTCACCGCCACCATTCCATACTTTTGAAGAGCTACCTAAAGTAAAGTAAATTGAGCCAGATAAGTATAAAAAATAGAAACTCTAAACTTGGTTTATCCTTAGACCTAAATTCTTTTTTCAATTTAATGAAACCAAGAGTCATGTCGTTAGTTTTATTTACTTGTATGGTTGGTTTATTAATTGCTCCAATTAATGTAGATTTTACTTCTGCTTGCATTTCTCTATTAGCGGTAGCTATAGGTTCAGGTGCGGCTGGAACACTCAACATGTGGTACGAATCTGATTTAGATGCTTTAATGAGTAGAACTTGTTTAAGACCAATTCCAACTGGAAAAGTTAAGAAAGATCAAGCTTTATATTTTGGAATAATTTTATCCGCATTGTCTGTGAGCATAATTTATTTTTCAGCTAACTTAATTTCAGCAATTTTGTTAGCATCAACGATTGCTTTTTACTTTTTTGTTTATACAATCTGGTTAAAAAGGAAAACGCCACAAAATATTGTTATCGGTGGTGCTGCTGGAGCATTACCACCAGTTATTGGATGGACAATAGCAACTGGAAATATTTCTATAGAATCGCTCATATTATTTTTAATTATCTTTTTATGGACACCATCACATTTTTGGGCGTTAAGTTTGTATAAGTCAGGTGACTATAAAAAAGCAAAAATTCCAATGCTTCCTATAATTTCTGGAACTAAAACAACAAAGATAAATATTCTTGTTTACTCTTTGATTATGTCACCAGCAGTTTTAGCTCCGTATTTTTTCAATTTTGCTAGCACAATTTATTTAATCATATCTTCAATAATGACAACGTATTATATTTACTTATGTTTTAAATTATATAGCTCTAAAATAGCTAAGGCTTCTAACCAAATTGCAAGAAAGATATTTATTTACTCAATTTTTTACTTATTTTTTATTTTTTTAATTTTATTAATTGATAATATTCTAAAATAATATGATGAATAAAAAGAAAAAAAATTTAATTACTGCTGTAATATTAATCTTATTTATGATTTTTTTGTTTGCGCTAACTTTTTACAATATTGGTATTTACAATAGAGAAATATAATGAATATAAGTAAAAAAAACTTAACTCCCATCGCTTTGGTATCAATATTTTTATTTATGCTAGGTTTATCTTTCGCAGCCGTTCCATTATATGATTTATTTTGCAGAGTAACGGGATTTGGCGGAACTACTCAAAATGCAACTGAAAAAGCAATTCCAAAAATTATAGTAAATCAAGACTATAAAATGAGATTTGATACAAATATCAATACTACTTTGGATTGGAAATTTTATCCTGAAATGAATACTTTAAAATTAAAACCAGGCGAAGTTCATACAGTTAAATTTAACGTTGAAAATCCTAGCAATGAAATTTCCTCTGGGTCGGCAACATTTAATGTGTCTCCATCATCATTTGGTATCTATCTAAACAAAATAGGCTGTTTTTGTTTTGAAAAACAAACCTTGCAACCAGGTGAAAAAAAAGAGTTTGTACTAACATTTTTCTTGGATCCTAAAGTTGTTGATGATAATAAAACAAAAAATATGTCTGATGTAACGTTATCTTTTACCTTTTTTTCATCAGACTATTACGAAAAGAGCAATACATAATGTCAGCGGAAAAACCAAAACACGATTATCATTTAGTTGATCCAAGTCCTTGGCCGATCTACGTTTCATTCGCTACTTTAGTCTTAGCTTTTGGAGCAGTTTATTATTTTCACTCTAAAGCGCTTTGGTTACTTTTGATTGGTTTTGCGTTAGTAGTTTACGGTGCATTTATGTGGTGGAGAGATGTTATAGAAGAAGCAGAGCATCAAGGCCATCATACTCCAGTAGTTCAAATTGGACACAGGTACGGTATGACACTATTTATCGCCTCTGAGGTAATGTTTTTTGTTGCTTGGTTCTGGGCTTTTTTTAACGCAAGTTTATTTCCACCTGACTCTATAGGTGGTATATGGCCTCCAGCAGATATAAAAACTTTTGATCCTTGGGATATCCCATTAATTAACACTCTAATTTTATTGTTATCAGGAACTACGGTCACTTGGGCGCATCATGCAATGTTAGAAAATGACAGAAAAGGACTAGTAAATGGTTTAATTGCAACTGTATTTTTAGGATTTATATTTTCTTGCTTTCAAGCTTATGAGTATCATCACGCAACATTTACTTTAGATGGTGGAATTTATGGTTCCACGTTTTATATGTCGACTGGTTTTCATGGTTTTCATGTAATAGTAGGAACTGTTTTTCTTGCAGTTTGTTTGTTTAGATCTATGAGAGGCCACTCGACACCTCAACACCACTTTGGATTTGAAGCAGCAGCCTGGTACTGGCATTTTGTCGACGTAGTTTGGCTATTTTTATTTGCTGCGATCTATATTTGGGGAAGTTAATCTCAAATTGAAAAGAGCATTCTTATTTCAACTATTCGTAATTCTATTTGTAACCATATTTTGCGCTTTAGGAACTTGGCAACTTTATAGATTGCAATGGAAGCTAGAGCTTATAAGTGAAATAACATTTGGATTAGACTCTAAACCAATAGAATACTCTAATTCAATTAATAAAAATTATCAGAGAGTAATCGCTAAAGGAAAATTTAATTTCGATAAGCAAATTTACCTTTATAGCTTGAATGATAATGGAAAACCCGGATACGATGTTGTTACTCCATTTAGAACCGATAAGAATCAGAATGTTTTGATTAATAGAGGTTGGATAAAAAAAGAATTAAAAGATAATCCAAGCATAAATTTTAATGCAGAAGCTGACAAAGAGGTAATTGGGCTTTTAAGAGAAATATATAAACCAAGTATCTTTAAACCAGATAATGATATTAAAAATAATATTTGGTTTTCATTAAATTTAGAAGATTTAAAAGAGGCTACAGGTGAGCAATTTTACAAATTTGTAATTTTTCTAGAAGATAGTCAGGCTGAATCACCCTCACCTAAAAAGATAAGTATAGATGTGCCAAATAATCACCTTAAATATGCTATAACATGGTATGCAATATCAATCTCGATAATTTTTTATTATTTATATTTTAGAAGAAAAAAATGAATTATTTTAGTACTAGGGATAAATCTTTAAAGTTTAGTTTTAAAGACATTTTCTTAAGAGGACTTGCACCAGGTGGAGGTTTATTTTTACCTACTGAAATAAAGAAGTACAATCAAAAAGAACTAAATAATTTAAGTCAACTCAATTATAATGAACTCGCTACAGAAATTATCTTTAATTTTTGTTCAGATGAAATTAAAAAGAAAGAACTTAGTTCTCTGATACAAAAATCTTATAGTAGTTTTAAAGATAAAGAAGTAGTTAATTTAAAAAAAATTGGAGAGATCGATCTACTTGAGCTTTATCATGGGCCCACTTTAGCTTTTAAAGATATTGCAATGCAGGTAATTGGCAATATGTATGACTACTTAGAAGTCGCTAAAGATAAAACTGTAAATGTCGTTGTAGCTACATCAGGAGATACTGGTTCAGCAGCTATTGCAGCATTAAGTAATAGAAAAAATATAAACCTTTTTATTCTGCATCCGCATAATAAAATTTCTAATATTCAAAGAAAAATAATGACAACAATTGGTGGAGCTAACATTTATAATATTGCTATTGAGGGTTCATTTGATGATTGCCAAAAAATTGTAAAAGAGCTTTTTAATGAAGATAGTTTTAGATTAAAAATAAACATGTCTGGTGTAAATTCTATCAATTGGGCAAGAATTGTTTGTCAAATTGTTTATTATTTTTACTCTTTCTTCAGATTAAAAAAAAACAAAATTAGTTTTTCTGTACCAACTGGTAATTTTGGAGATATGTATGCTGGATATGTGGCAAAAAAAATGGGCTTACCAATTAATAAACTTATAGTTGCTACAAATAAAAATGATATTTTACAAAGAGTTATTAATACAGGTGAATATAAACCAGATACAGTGAAATCAACCATTACACCAAGTATGGATATTCAGGTTGCCAGTAATTTTGAGAGACTACTGTATTATATATTAGATGAAAGTGATAGTAAGGTAGGGTCATTAATGAATGATCTATCATCAAAAAGTTTATTTAATTTAGAAAAAAAAGAAATCGATAAAATAAAAAAAGATTTTGAAGCAGTAAAAATTACAGATGAAGAGACAGTAAGTATTATTGATGAAATATACAAAGAACACAAATTTATAATTGACCCTCACACTGCTACTGGGGTAGGAGCAGCAAAAAAATTTAAAAATTTAAGAGATATAGTTGTTCTTGGTACAGCTCATCCTTACAAATTTAACGATACTATTAAAAAAGTAATTGGAAAAAATTTAGATTCACCTAAGCATTTAAAGTTGAATATAGATAAAAAGGAAACATTTGATATAATTGGAAATTCAAATTCGGAAGTTAAAAATTATATTTTAGCTAAAATACAATGAGAATAACAATAGGAGACAAATTACCTAACTCGAAATTATTTTATCTTGATCAAAATAATGATGTAAAAAAAATAGATATTTTAGATCTTTGTAAAGGTAAAACTATTATTTTAGGTATGCCTGGTGCTTTTACAAAAACTTGTTCAGCTTTTCATTTGCCAGGATATATAAATAATTACGATCTAGCTAATAAAAAAGGAATTTCTAAAATTGTTTGTGTTGCTGTGAATGATCCTAATGTAATGAAGGCTTGGGGTGAAAATCAAAATGCTGGAAGTAAAATTTTCATGGCTGGTGACCCCTTTCTCGAATTTACAAAAGCTATCGGAGCAGAAGTAGATAAATCCGAAAAAGGCTTAGGAATGAGATCTAATCGCTACACCATGTTGGTAGAAAATGGTGAAGTTAAAAAAGTCGTGGAAGAAAAAGAAACAGCTACTTGCGAATTATCTTCAGCTGAAAGCTTTTTAAAATCTATTTAGTTTTCGAAACTGCCAATTCATCAACAAGATTATTATATTTATTACCAGCGTGTGCCTTAACCCATTTCCAAGTAACTTTATGTTTTAGACAAGCATTATCCAATTTAATCCAAAGATCTTTATTTTTAACTGGTTTCTTGTTTGAGCTTTTCCATTTATTAACTTTCCACTTTTTAATCCAATCAGTTATTCCATCTTTTACATACTTCGAGTCAGTAAAAATTGTAATCTCTGATTTCTTTTTTATTCTTTTTAATGCCATAATTGGAGCCATTAATTCCATCCTATTATTAGTTGTATTACTTTCACTTCCAGAAATACTTGATAGATTAGAATCATCTAATATGACTGCCGCCCAACCTCCTTTCCCAGGATTTCCAGAGCAAGCACCATCAGTATAAATTTTTAATTTCATTAAAAGAAATAATCCTCATGATTTTTTGCATTCTTGTGAAATTCTAATCTTTTTAAATATTCCATTGGATCTTTAATTTTAACTATTGCTCCTTCTACTTTATTTAATGCATCGAATACTCGAGTTAATAAGAATCTCAAAGCAGCGCCTTGAGATAAAACCTTAATATTACTCAATTCTTCGTGAGATAATTTTCTTACAGATGTATATCCATCTATAAAATTCTTTGCTTTAGTAACATTAAAACTTAAATTATTTTTTAGACCGTCAAAACACAAAGCGTTAAAGCAAATAGCGATTTCAAACGCAAAAAAATCTTCACACGAAAAATAAAAGTCAATCACACCACTAAATTTATCTTGAATAAAAAAAATATTGTCGTGAAATAAATCTGCATGGATTATTCCTCTTGGGAGATTCTTTGGCCAATTTTTTTCAACATCATTAAGATTTTCCTCAATTAATTTTGGCAGATCTTTATGTATATTTTCACACTTATCTTTGACTGAATTAAACAATTTTCTCCATGAATTTATGGAAAGGTCATTTTGCCGTTTTAATTTTAAATTCTTTGTGAGCTGATGCATTCTAGCTATCTCAGATCCGATTGACTCACAATTGGCTGGGGACAAATTTTGTTTGGCCTTGCCCTCAAGAAATGAGACGATCATTAATTTTTTTCCATTAAAATTTGTAATAGTTTCATTATTATTATTTAAAATAGGAGCAGGGCATTTAAAACTAGCTTTATTTAAAGATAACATTAGATCAGAAAAAAAAGGAAGATCAGCAGATTTCACTCTTCTTTCGTAAATAGTTAATATAAATTTTTTTTTATTAATTAATAAAAAATAGTTTGTATTTTCGATACCTTCTTCAATTTCTTTGAATGAGTCTAATTTTCCTAAACTATAATTAGATAAAATTTCCTCTATCTTTTTTTGATTTAACTTTGTATAGACAGCCATTAATTGAGTTCTTTCGGCAATTTAAATACAACTCTTTCCTCTGCAACTATCACTTCCTCAATAGAGACCTTTCTTTCTTTTCTTATATTATCTAACAATGTTTGAACGAGTTTTTCTGGTGCTGATGCCCCAGAGGATATTCCAATAGTCTTAGAATTTTCTATTTCATTAAAAGGAATTTCTTTTTCAGAATGCATCAAATGAGAATTATTACAACCTGCTTTTTTTGCGACCTCAACAAGTCTAACAGAATTAGATGAGTTACGGCTACCCACTACAAAAAACATATCACATCTGGAAGCTATCTCTTTGACTGCAGTCTGTCTGTTAGTAGTTGCGTAACATATATCTTCTTTTATAGGGCCTTTGATTTTCGGAAACTTCTTTTTAAGGGCTTCAATTATTTCAGCTGTATCATCCACGGATAGAGTTGTTTGAGTAATATATGCTAGAGGTTTTTTAAAATCATTTTCTTTTATTTGATCAACATCACTTTTAGTCTCAATTAGTTTGATCGAACCTTTTGGAAGCTGACCCATCGTTCCTATAACCTCAGGGTGATTTTTATGCCCGATTAATAATATATCGAACCCATTTTTATTCAATTGTTCCGACTCTCTGTGCACTTTTGAAACTAGTGGACATGTAGCATCAATAAAGGACAATTTTTTTAATTTAGCTTCTTCCGGAACTGACTTTGGAACTCCATGGGCAGAGAAAATTACCGGTCTACTTGCGTCGTCTACATCAGATAATTCATCAACGAAAATTGCACCTTTTTCTTTTAATTCTTCCACAACCTGTTTATTGTGTACTATTTCATGACGAACATATACCGGGGCTCCAAACTTACTAATAGATTTTTCAACTATTTCAATTGCTCTTTTAACTCCAGCACAAAATCCTCTTGGTGAGGCTAAATAAATTTTAAGTTCTTTTTTCATTTTTTTCTAAAAGATATTCTAACAATATATGCGGAAAAGTTAGTGACGCCAAACCAATAAATATTACCTTATAAATGGCCTCATCAAGCTTATAAAGATTATTTAAAAAATATATTGCTATTAAAAATATTACTCCAGTTACAAAAGTTAAAGGGATAGCTTTAATTATAAATTTTTTAAGTCCTGGCTTGAATGACCTATCCAACTCAAAAACAAGAGTAATCGAATGCCTAATTGAGTGAAGAAAACAAAAATAAAGAGTGAAAGCTAAAATAGGAGACAAAAAAAAATTTAGTATAATTAAAGAAAAGAAGTCCATGATCATAATACCTTTTAGATTTGCGTTTTCTTTTTTTGAAATGTACATAGATGATAAAAAACCAAGACATAACATTGAAATTAAAAATTCATTACTAAAAAATCCAGCTTCAAAAACTTTAAAATTTAGAATACTAAATATTTCATTAGTTTCTTCTCTCTTTAATAATAAGGGAGCCGTAATTACTGCTGATCCTTTTAAGAAGAATAAAAACTCAGATAAGAAAAACTTTTTTCTAAAAAAAAATACTGTATCTTCTTTTCCAAAATGATAGGCGGCCACAATTAAAAAAAGTAATAAAATTGTATTAGGAAATATCAACCAGAATATTATTATCAATGATGAAATTAATACATACACTAGATAAAATGATACGGTTTGTTTATATCCGAACAACCTTAAAAGCTTTTTTCCTTTAATATTATCTAATGCACCGTGAGAAATCCCTAAAATTAAAATTAAAAACAAGCAAAATATAACTGGTTCAAAATTGAGCATTATATAAAGAGGACTTATCAAAATACAAAAATTAAAAAATATAATTGAGTGCTTAAAGTTGATATTTTCCATTAATTAAACAATGCTTTTAAAAAAATTAATTTTGGCATTTTGCTAATTATATTTATATCTTCAACAATATTACTTTTATTAGATAAAAATTTTATAATAGTATTTGAAGAAGTTTTAAACATATTAAAAAAAATTTTAGGCATTTTTTCGGGGTGTTTTTCTAATACTTTTAAAAATACTTTATCTAAAAATTGATATTTTTTTCCTATAGAGAATATTTTTGCTTTATTAATATTGTCAATGTTTTTTACAATATAACGACTATGTTCTTGAATGTTCAAAAATGTGTAACCTGTACTTAATCGAGTCATCCCCCCAGCTGATCCGATATTAATTATTTTATCATTATTACTTAATGATGGAGAAAAGAGTGGTATAGCTCCTTTTTCAGTAAAATTTATTTTATAGTTTTTTATTCCTAGATTATTCTCAATATAATTTTCTAACTGAAGGTCATAATCTCTGAGGCTTTGATCCTCTAAATCTGATAACCAAGTAGTTTCAATCAATGCTTTATTTTTGCTGAATGGCAATGTGTAGAAAAAATGTACATCTTTTCTCTGATCACAATTAAAATCCATTAAATTTATTATTTCCTCATCAAAAATGTTCTTGGGTGTCTCTATCTCGATACCTTGAAAATGTTGCCATAACTCAGATTTATCAAGTTGCATTTCAAAAACACTATTAAAAATTATTGAATTTTCTGAATTGACTTCGTTTAGATTTTTGAAAAAACTAATATTTGAATTAGAAGAGAGCTTAGAGTTTATCTTTTTGTAAAATTTTCCACTATCGATACTTTGGTAAGGAAATTTTTTATTTGTTAATTCATTAGAGTTTTCAGCAGTATTAATTGTAAAATTATTCCAACTTTTAATTACACAATCTTCAAAATTATGATCAAATACTTTCCAGAATGACCAAGTTTTATCTCTCTTATACTCTTCACGAGTTTCAATTATTGCTAAAGTTTTCTCCTTTAACTTATCATTTATTTCAAGCTCATAGGCCAAGGATAAGCCAGCGCATCCACCTCCAACAATAATATAATCAAATTCTTTCATTCAAATTAATCTCTTGTTCTAAAATATTATGATTTAATTGATTGTCGTACTTTAATTTTTTGATGAATAATAACTTAATAAAGTCAATAATAGATAAAAAGGTCTGAATTACTTTTTCAAATACTGGGACATATATTCTGCCGGCTTTGTTATAATTATCTATGTCTTTTTGCTTTAGAATGTAATCACCTATTTTTCTATAAACTCGTCTTGCAACAATAACTGAAAATCTAGATTTCAATGGTATGTAGCTTATAGATTTGAATGATTTTTCGTAAAATACCTGAGAGTCATCTATAATAGTTCTAATTGATGAAAAATCGTGTTTTACGTACTCTCTATTTCGAGCTTTATCCTCACAAACATCTCTAGCAATATTAGTAAGTTGCATAGCTATCCCTAGATCAATCGCGCCTTTTAGAGCTTCTTTATTTTTTACTTTTAAAATTTTTGACATCATTAATCCGACTGTCCCTGCTACTCTATAGGAGTAAACAAATAAATCTTTTTTTGAATTAATTACGACTTGCTCTTCTAAGTCTGTTTCAACCCCATCAAATAAATCAATTATTACTTGTTTAGAAATATTTTCACTATCAATAATTGACCACATATCCTTTATAATTTGATTTTCTAGATTTTTATTCTCAAAATCTTTTTTAAATTTTGAGAAAATTTCTTTCTTTACACTTAGAGTATTATCATCATCAACTATATCGTCCAATGTTCTACAGAAATTATATAAAGATGAGCATTTACTTAAAGTATTATTAGGTAAAAAAAAACTTGCCCAATAAAAAGATTTAGCATGTTTTTTTAATAAATTTTCTTTCATTAAAATAAATTGTCTAAAACTTTTGCTGAAGAGAGAACCCCGGGCATTCCAGCACCTGGATGCGTTCCAGCACCAACAAAGTACAAGTTTTTATAGATTTCAGATTGGTTGTGAAATCTAAAATAAGCTGATTGAGAAAATTTTGGTTGAATTGAAAATCCAGATCCATAAAGAGTTGCTAGATCTATTTCGAAGTAGTCTGGTGTTAAATAAAAATCACTTACCACATTTTCTTTAATACCAGGTAGAACAGTTTTATCCATTTTATCTAAAACTAAATCTTTAAACTTATTACCCTCTGCGATCCAATCAACTTTAGACAAATTATTAGGGACTGGAACCAGCACATAAAAAGCATCTTGGCCATCTGGTGCCATATTAGGATCTGTTGCAGAGGGTCGATGTAAATAATAGCTTATATCTTCTGAAAGTATTTTCTTTTCAAAGATTTTATCAAGATGTTTCTCATAATCTTTTCCAAAATAAATTGTATGATGTGCAACATTGGTATATTTTTTTTTAGAGCCAAAATAGTAAACAAATAATCCCATTGAATAATCCATTCTTCTCATTTTCTGTTTAAAGAAAAAATCATAATCCTTCTTTGATTTAATCAGGTTGTTGTAAACATTTGGGGGATCGGAGTTACATATTACATAGTCGCTATTAATTATTTTTGAATTATTAATTTTAACACCTTTAACCTTTTTATTTTCTGTAAGTATTTCTGTGACCTCTGCATTTTTGATAATTTTGACATTTTCCTCAATCATAAGTTTTTCTAAAGCTTGTACAACACTTCCTGTTCCTCCCATTGAGTAATGAATTCCCCATTTCTTCTCTAAAAATAAAATCAATGTATATATTGAAGTAGTGCTAAAAGGATTACCGCCTACTAAAAGTGGGTGCATACTAAATACTCTTCTTAATTTTTCATTAGAAATATAGTTAGAAACCAAACTATAAACTGACTTATAACTTTTTAATTTTAATAAAGATGGAATTTGTTTCATCATAAAAACTAAATTATTAAAGGGTTTGTCAGATAAATCCGTAAACCCTTTGTCAAAGATTTTTTCAGTAAAATTTACTAAATTTTTATATCCCTCATAATCATTAGGGTTAAACTTTTTTACTTGTTCCTCCATAGATTTATCATCACCATTATAGTCAAATGTATCCCCGTTACTGAATACAAATCTGTACCATAAGTCTAAAGGGACTATTTTTGCATAGTCAGAAATATTTTTATTAAATAGTGAAAATAATTCTTCAAATAGGTATGGAGCAGTTATTACTGTTGGACCACCGTCGTAAATAAACTGATCTTTTTTAAAAACTCTTGCTCGACCACCTAAATCTGGATGTTTTTCTAATAAAGTAACTTTATGACCTTTTGCTTTTAACCTAAGTGCAGCAGCCATCCCTCCAAAACCTGAACCAATAACAGTTGTTTTTTTTGCCATATGTTAATGGCCTATTCTAACTAGATTTCTTCTTAAGTGCTAATTTTGTTTCTTCGATACTAGAGCTGTAAATTTTATCTAATTTGCTTTTATCCAGTGAGTTTTTAATCAATTTTTCAACCGACTCTATGGCTATTTTAACTGATGCATTTTTAATATCCTTTTGAGCTTGACTTTTAAGCTGTCTAATTCTTTCATCAGCATTTTTTTTCCTAGTTTCCATTAAATTGTGAAACTCTTCATTTACCCTAATGACGTTTTTTTCTGCCTCTTCACTTGCCTTATTAATCATTAATTTAACCTCATCTTTTGAATTACTAATTTTTTTTTCTTGTTCGATTAACATATTTTTAGCATCATCTTTAAGTTTTTCTGCCTCGCTTATTTGGTTTTTAATATTTAAAATATTTCCTTCAAGAGTATCTTTTACTTTTTGAGGTATTTTAAAATAAACTAGAATTGCCAAAAAAATAAAGAAAGAGATAGTTACCCAGAATGTTGCATCTAATGTCATAGGTATTTTCCGATATTTTTTTTCGAAACTTCTTCAACTGTAGCTCTAATACTGCTTTCGTTTAATTTATCTCCAGAAATACTTTCAATTAGAGTTGAAGAAATACTTTCCGATATCTTTTGAATTGATAAAATAGAATTTTTCTTTATTTCTAAAATTTCTTTTTGAGCTTTTGATATTTCTTTTTCGATTTCTTTATCCATTGAATTTTTTTTTGATTGAATATTTTTATCTAAAATTTTTTTTGACTCGAAGTGTATTTTTGTTACTTCTTTTTTAGCACTTTCAAGTATTGCTTCATATTCTTTTATTTTTTCCTCTGTTTGTTCCTTAAATTTATTTGCGTTATCTAAGTCTTCTTTGATTTTGCTTTCTCTATTGTCCAAATTATTTTTGATTTTAGGCAGGCAAAATTTTGATATCGAAATATAAAGTATTGTAAAAACTAAAATTAACCAAAATGCTTGAGACGCCCAATATGTTGGATCCAGCTGAGGCATACCAGCCTCAGCCGCATACAAATCAAAGTCTATAGCCTTTAGAGCTATAAAAAGAAATAAAAAACTTTTCATATTTAATCTACTAAAATGCAAATAAAATAATTAAAGCCACTACTAGCCCAAACAATCCTGTAGCCTCTGCAAGAGCAAACCCTAACAGCAAATTAGGGAATTGTTTTTGAGCTGCTGATGGATTTCTCATTGCACCTGATAAGTAGTTACCGAAAATTATTCCGATACCTACACCAGCTCCAGCTAATGCGATTGCAGCGAGACCCGCTCCAATCATTTTTGCCGCTTCTAACTCCATTTTTCCTCCTTTATTAATGGTGTAAATTTAATGCATCATTTAAATAGATGCAGGTTAATATTGCAAAAACATATGCTTGAAGAAATGCTACTAAAATTTCTAAACCTGTTAATGCTACTGAAAAACTAAGTGGTAACCAACCACCTAATACTCCTAAACTTACGACAAATCCTCCAAAAACTTTTAGCATAGTGTGACCTGCCATCATATTTGCAAATAAACGCACTGATAAACTTACTGGTCTACTTAAGTAAGAAATTATTTCAATAATTGTTATTAAAGGTAAAAGCACGGCTGGTACTCCACTTGGGACAAAAATACTTAAATATTTAATACCATGTTTTATAAAACCAATTACAGTAACTGCCACAAAAATAAATAAAGCCATAATTAAAGTTACTATTATATGACTTGTGACTGTAAAAGAGTAAGGCAACATTCCCACCATGTTGCAAAAAAGAACAAACATAAATAAGCTAAATATAAAAGGAAAATAAGGTTTTGCCTTCGAGCCAGCGGTGTCACTAATCATCTTTGCAACAAAAGCATAAAACATTTCAGCGATAAGTTGCAATTTGCTAGGAATAATTCTTTTATTCTTTGAACCTAAATATAAAAATAAAATAATTATTGAGGCGCTAATCACCATAAACAAACTTGCATTAGTAAAAGATAAATCAATACCAGCGATTTTTATTTCAGGTCCAATTTTGTGGACTGTAAACTGTTGCATTGGATTACTTGCCATATAAACTTTCTAGTCTTCTTTCTGCATTTTTTTAGCTGCTCTTATTACGTTTAACATGCCAGCAGCAGCGCCCAAAAAAAAGAAAATTATTATTAACCAAGGTTTAGTATCAAACCAATTATCTAAAATAAACCCAATTATTGTCCCAACCGCGACTGCAGCTACAAGCTCTGTTCCTAACTTAAAGGCGTTTCCCATAAACGAGCCCCTTTTTTCATTATCATTTATGAGCTGGTTTTTTATTTTAGATTTTGCAATTTTTAGGCGAGTTTTAAAATCATCTGGATCTGTCATTTTATCTATGCAACTAATTCCTCGGCTCTTTGCAAGTCAACAGATACTAGTTGGCTTACACCTTGCTCAGCCATTGTGACACCATAAAGTCTATCCATTCTGGACATAGTTAAAGCATGGTGAGTAATGATAATAAACTTTGTGTTGGTAATTTTTGTTAAATCATCTAGTAATCCACAAAATCTTGTAACATTTGCATCATCCAAAGGAGCATCTACTTCGTCTAACACACAAATAGGGGAAGGGTTCACTAAAAAAACGGCAAAAATGAGAGATAAAGCCGTCAAGGCTTGTTCACCCCCAGAAAGAAGAGTAATTGATTGAAGTCTTTTTCCTGGAGGAGAAACAAACATTTCTAAACCTGCCTCTAAAGGATCATCTGAGTCAACCAACTCTATTTTTGCTGTTCCACCATTAAATAATTTTGTATAAACCTCATTAAACTTTCTATTAACTTTTGTGTAAGCATCAAGCAATCTTTCTCTACCTTTTTGATTTAATTCATCAATACTTGTCTTTAATTTTACAATCGCTGTATACAAGTCAGCTCTATCATCCTCCATTTTTTTGATTTCAGTCTCATATTTTTTGGTTTCTTCATCAGCTCTTAAATTAACCGAACCAAGAGAGTCTCTAATCTTCTTTGTTTGTTCAATTTTTTCAGACTGTTCTTCCATTGAGGGAAAATTTTCAAATTCTATATCACTTAAATCCGATTGTGGTAAAATTGAGCTTTCATTTTCTATATTAAGTTCGCTCTTGACTGAATAAAGCAAATCTTTTTTCCTATTTTCTATACCTTCAATAGTAGCTTCGTTACGAGCTTTATTTTCTTTCAGACTAGTAAGTTTTAGTTGAATTTCTCTAAGATTTTCATTGATAGAACCAAATTTTTTTTCTGCCTCAAGTAGTTCGCTTTCTATTTCCTCATTTCTTTTTTTTATATTTTCCAAGTTTTGTAAATTCTGACCTTTAGAAGTCGCTATCCTTTCGGGATTTTTTTGATTTTCTGCAATTTCTAATTTTATTCGGCTTATTCTATCGTTTAATTCAAACACCATCTTTTCTGAATTAGTTTTTAGATTTCTCCAGTTTTCTAATTCAACATCAATATTTTTAATTCTTTCTTTTCTTTTAATTGACTCGCTCTCAATAGATTTATTTTTTCCGTATTTTTCAGCATATTCCTCTTGAGAAAGAGTAATTTTTTTTACTAATTTTTTTAATTCTTTAAAAGTTTCTTTAGAAAGTTTTTTATTATTATCAATATCATCTTCAATTTGATCAAGCATAGTATCTAACTGGGTTTGAAGATTATTCAATTCATTTTTTGAAATTTGCAGTTCCCTAGAAGAATTTGATTCTACATCTAATAATCTTGTTTCTGTATTAAGAAGATCTTCCTTTTCTTTTAAGACTCTTTTTTCATTTAATTCAGCGTCTAGTGAAATACTTTTTTCACGTTCAAGATCTGACTCAACAATTTTGACAGATTTTTCGAGCTTTTCTTGTAAAGATTTAATTCTTGCCTCCTCTTCAACAAGGCTTGTCATATCCAAATTTAATTTTTGTAATGTAGCGGCACTTTCCATCTTTTTATCTCGCAGAGGTGCCAACTTTTTATTTTCTTCCTCTAAAAGAGTATTATTATGGTTATAATCAATATTTATCGCGCTAATCTCATCCTCAAGTTCACTTAACTTTTCTTGAATCTTTTTTTTATCTTTTTCGATATCTTTAATCTTCAAAAAGTATAAACCAGCCTCAATTTTTTTTATTTGACCAGAAATTTCTTTGTATCTAGTAGCTTCCTCAGCTTGTTTTTTTAAGTTATCAAGCTGTTTTTGTTGTTGTTTTCTCAATTCATCAGCTCTTTTCAAATTATTTTCAGCTGCGTTTAATCTTGTTTCAGCTTCATGTCTTCTCGAGTGGATACCAGAAATACCCGCTGCTTCTTCAAGAATAGATTTTCTTTCAATTGGTTTAGAGGTGACTAATTGCCCAATTCTTCCTTGGCTAATTAAAGATGGAGAATGAGCTCCCGTAGAAAGATCAGCAAAAAAAGTTTGAACGTCTTTAGCTCTCACCTCTTTATCATTAATGAAATATTTTGAACCTTTATCTTTTTCAATTTTCCTTCTTATGGATATTTCCTCAAATTCTTTATATTGAACTGGTCCAGTTTTTTCACCATTATCAAGTAATAAGGAAACCTCAGAAATATTTTTAGAAGGTCTATTAGATGTTCCTGAAAAAATTACATCTTCCATGCCTGAGCCTCTCATGCTTTTTGCAGAATTTTCTCCCATACACCATCTTAGTGCTTCAACAATATTGGACTTTCCACAACCATTTGGTCCAACAATTCCTGTTAGACCCTTTTCTATAAGCACAGTTGTTTTTTCAGAAAAAGATTTAAAACCTGTCATCTCTAAATTTTTAAATTTCATTAAAGTTTTTTCTCCAATTCCCTTTTAAATTCTTTGTAATCTGATTTTCCAGAATATTTTTTTTCATTAATGAATATTGTTGGCGTAGCTTCAATTTTATATTTTTTCTGTGCTTCAATTCTCAAACCTAATATTTGGTCTTGTATTTCTTCATTTTTTAAACAAGTATCTATTTTTTTATTATCATAATTAAGTTCAGCCGTAATTTTTTTGATCGACTCATTAATTTTAATGATATCAGAACCAACAGCCCAGTTTCTCTGATTTTCATAGATTTTGCCTAAAAGTTTAAAGTTTTTATTGTTGTCAATACTACATCTTAAAATTATTTCTGCATTTAAGGCAGCTAAGTCTAATGGAAAAGGATGGTGTTCAAACCTTACTAAACCTTTATCAATGTATTCTTGTTTTAATTTATAAAAAATTTTTGAGTGGAAATTAGCACAAGCTGGGCAAGTTAAAGATGAAAAAACTTTTACTGTTACCTTAGAGTCTTGATTTCCCAAACCTATAATTTGACTTTTGACCTCGATAGAAAATAAAACCAAAAAAATAGGAAATATTTTGTAAATAAAATTACTTAACTTTTTCATTGTACGCTTTTAAAAAATTATTAAGTGAAATTTTTAATTGGTTATCATTAATTTTTTGCATTTTTTTTTCAATCTTATCTAAATCTTTAAATACTCTTAATATCTTTTTTTGCTTATTTATTTTAGCTTGTACGATTTTAAGCTTCACGCTAGTAATGCAATTATATCCAAAAAAACTATTGATTTTATCCATTATTTTATTCTTCTCGTACTCAATTTCTATTTCTTTTCCATGAACAACATTTAATATTAAAGTTCCGTCTTTCATATCTTTTCCCATTTTTATCTTAATAGGATAGCAGTAGTCTGAAATATTTTTAGCAACTATTTTTGTCCAGTTATCAACTATATTAGAATAATTATAGCCACCTTTTCTCAAATATTTCCTTAAAGTTTTTGGAATTGCAGTTGAAAAGGGTCGAAGACCTTGTATGTATGTCTGCGTTTTATTATTATTTTTGTTATGCATATAAATTCGACACTATCAAAAAAAATTTTAGCTTGGTATGATAATAACAAAAGAACTTTACCTTGGCGTGTTGGCAAAAAGTCACCTAAAAATCTGTATTATAGGCTTTTAAGTGAATTTATGTTGCAACAAACTCAAGTAAAAACAGTAGTTCCATTTTTTAACAAATTCACTAAAAAATTTAGAACACTAAATGATTTATCTAAAAGCAGTGAAAAAGAAATTTTAAAAATGTGGGAAGGCCTGGGTTATTATAGAAGAGCAAGAAATCTTTTAGCCTGTTCTAAACTTTTAATTCAAAATTACAATTCCATATTACCAAGATCAATAATTGAAATAAAAAAACTTCCAGGAGTAGGTGACTATACTGCGAACGCATTATTAGGATTAGTTTATAATGAACCAAGAATAGCATTAGACGGAAATGTAAAAAGAGTATTCTCGAGAAATTTAAACATTGAAGAAAATAAAATAAATTTTGATAAATTTATTAAAAAAAATAAAAAACAACTTTTTGTCACTAGACGGAACGATGATTTTGTTGAAGCTTTGATGGAATTTGGAGCATTAATATGTAAACCAAAAGACCCAAATTGTCTTACGTGTTGTTTGAAAAAAACTTGTAAGTATTTTAAGTCTAGTAAAAAAATTAAAAATATTAGAAATAAAATGATCAAAAATAAAAACTATGATATTTTTTGTTATATAAACAAAAAAAAACAAATAGCATTAACTAAAAGCAATCAAATAAGTTTTTTAAAGAATTTTAATTTACCAGAAATCAAAGAAAACAAAAGATCTTTTAAAAATCAAAACTGGATATTTCTTAAAAAATATAAAAATTCAATTTCAAATTTAAAATTAAATATAAATTTATATTATAAATTTTCAGATAAAATTCCGAGAGCGTACAGTTGGTATTCCTTAAAAAATAATAGGGAATTTGTTCCAAGTTTTACAAAAAAAATATTTAGACAAGTATTAACTTTATTTTAATGAAAAAAAAAATAGCGATCATTGGTGCTGGTATAGCAGGTTTAACTCTTGCAAACTTTATAAAAAGAAATTCTGATCATGAATTTATGCTGTATGAAAAAAATGAAAGTTTATCTCTTGATGAAGGGTATGGAATTCAACTTTCAACAAATAGTATAAAAATTTTAAATCAAATTGAATTTAACAAGATTAATGATAATAAAATATTTCACCCAAAAGCAGTTGATTTTTATAATATTCAAAATAAAAAAATTTGTGATTTAGATTTAACACAATTTAATAAGGGTCATAGTAAATATACAACATTACAAAGATCAACTTTAATAGAGTTTTTAAAAGATGAAGTTTATACTCAACACTTAAGATTTGGAAAAAAAATAAAAGAAGTTTCTGAACTAAAAGGCAAGGTGCTTATTAAATTTGAAGATAACACGAACGACCTTGTTGACATAGTTGTTGGCGCTGATGGTATTTTTTCAAATACAAGATCCTTTTTTGAAAAGAAAAAAAATGAGCCTAAATTTAAAAAAGCAGTAGCTGTAAGAACAATACTTAAATCAAAATCTGATCTAACGATAGACGAAGAAAATATTAGTCTCATGATGGGAAAAAATTGCCACGTTGTTATTTATCCTATAAATAAAAACAAAGAACTTAATGTTGTTTGTGTTATTAGAGAAAAAAAATTTGATCCTGATAATATTAAGTTATTAGTTGGTAAAGTTATTGCACAAAATTCTGACTTAGAAAAAGTTTTTAAAGGAGATTTGAAATGCTGGCCTTTATATTTTACTCCTCAAATACTTCCGTCCACAAATAACAAAGTTTTTTATATTGGAGATGCTTTTAATGGATTTTTACCAACTTTAGCTCAAGGAGCAGGGCAATCGATAGAGAGTGCCTACGAATTATTTAACTTAATTCAAGATGATAAAGCGGAAATTCAAAATACTTACTTTCAAGAAAGATCAAGAAGAGCAAAGATAGTAAAGAGAAGATCAAATATTAACTTTTTTGCTTTCCATTTTTCTAGCTCAATAATGCAAACATTAAGAAACTTTTTCTTGAAGTTTCTTGTAAAAAGAAAAAGATTTATTAGTTCTTATTTAGGAACAGTCTACAAAAATTAAATTTGTTTCCCTGCAATAAATTTTTGCCTTAAATTATCAATCAGTACGGTCGATCCGTTTAAATTATAATGCCAATAAGTCCAACCATTATAACTTTCTGCACCCATTATTTTTGCTGCAATTTTATGTATTGATCCTTCTGTATCCTTATATTTTATACTTCCATCAACCATTATTTTTGCATTAATCTTTTTATTTTGATCAAATAATGATGTTCCAGGTTTAATTATTCCCAACTCCACTAGTGAGCCAAAAGGTATTCTAGGTTTTGATTTATTATTTTCAATAGTATCTAGGTAGTCATCAGCTATTGTTTTGGTCTTTTTAATCCTTTCTTTAGCTGCAACGAAATATTTTTTATCTTTTTCAATCCCATAATAATTTCTACCTAATTTTTTAGATACGACAGCAGTGGTTCCTGTACCTAAAAAAGGATCAAATACAGCGTCACCTTTGTTAGTAGTTGCTAATATAATTCTATGAAGTAGGGCTTCTGGCTTTTGCGTGGAATGTATTTTTTTTCCATTTTTCTTTAGCCTTTCTTTTCCATTACAAATTGGGAATGTCCAATCCGACCTCATTTGCAAATCATCGTTTAAACATTTGAGAGATTGATAATTAAAAGTATATTTTGATTTTTTAGTCTTTGATGCCCAAATAAGTGTCTCGTGAGCATTAGTGAATCTTGTTCCCCTGAAATTCGGCATTGGATTATTTTTCCTCCAAATAACATCGTTAAGCAACCAATAACCTAAATTTTGTAAATGATATCCTACGCGAAAAATATTATGATAAGAACCTATTACCCAAATAGATCCATTATCTTTTAAAATTCTTTTGCATTCAGCTAACCAAGACTTACAAAATTCATCGTAATGTTTGAAATTATTAAATTGATCCCATTTATCATTAACACCATCGACTTTACTAGAATCTGGACGTGTTAATTTTTCACCAATCTGCATGTTATAAGGTGGATCAGCAAAAACTAAATCAAAAGTTTTGTCAGGAATTTTTTTTAATTCCTTTAAACAGTCACCATTAATAACTTTGTTAGAAAATTTTAACATTTTCTTGATTCAACTTTAAATTGAATCAAGGGTCAAACGATTTTATAAAAAAAAAGAGTCTTTTTGTGTTTAGGATTCTTAGCTGGACAATATCTTGTGTATAGGTTTAAAACCTTTTCTGTGATGTGAAGTTACGCCAAATTTTTTTAGACCTTCAAGATGAGCTTTAGTCCCATAACCAAAATTTCTCTCCCAAGCATAATTAGAATATTTTTCAGACAATTTTATCATAAATCTATCTCTGTGAACTTTTGCAATAATTGAAGCAGCACTTATGACTTTAATTTTTTCGTCACCGTTTATAATTGTTTTATAATTTTTTAAGCCGGCTGGTGCAAAATTTCCGTCTATTAAAGTCAAACTTGGTTTCACTTCAAGCTTTTCAATTGCCCTTTTCATTGAGAGTAATGATGCTTGTAAAATATTTAGACTTAGGATCTCCTCCACAGATGCGATGCCAATTGCAAAATAAGAATTATTTTTAATGTGTTTTGAAATTTCTTGTCTTTTAAAAAATGATATTTTCTTTGAGTCTTTTAAAAGTTTTAAATTAATACCTTTTTTTAATATTACAGCGGCTGAAACAACAGGACCTGCCAAACATCCTCTCCCTACTTCATCTACTCCAGCTGTAATCAGTTCTCTCAATTAAATTTTGAGGTTAGTTTTTTTATCTCTTATCATTTTTAAATCAATCCAAGCCATTTTTTTTTGGGCCGGTTGTCTCATTAAAAAAGCTGGATGAAAAGTTATAATTACTGAAGTTTTACAAGTTCCAAATTTTTTCTCAATCCATTTACCTCTCATTTTTGAAATAACATTATCATTACCTATAAGAGCATTCATTGCAGTACTACCTAGAAGTACTAATATTCTTGGTTTTATAATCTCAATGTGTTTTGTTATAAAAGGTAAATATCTTTTAATTTCATCTTCAGTAGGTCTTCTATTATCAGGAGGTCGATAATTGATTATGTTTGAAATATATACTTTTTGTCTATCTAAATTTATCGCTGAAAGCATTTTATCTAAAAGTTGACCGGCTCTTCCCACGAATGGTAATCCCTCTAGATCTTCATTTGCACCCGGGGCCTCACCTATTAGCATGATCTTTGATTTAGGATTTCCATCGTTGAAAACAATATTTTTTGCCTGATTTTTTAAATCACAGTTTTTTAGATTTAAAATTGATTTTTTTAATAGACTTAAACTTTCAGCTTGATCCTCTGGCAACTCAAATTTTTCTTTTTTATACCTGTTAATTGCCTTATTATTGTAAATTAAATTATAATTTATTAAATTAAAATATTTAATTAACTTGAGAGATGAGTTTTTTTTTAACATAGTATGTTTAAAAGTATAAAACTACAAAAGATTACAACACTTTTTTTATTTGTCATTCTTTTAATTACTTTTTCCACAATTGAGGGAAAAACTTTAGAGAAGTATAGTAAAGGTGAAAATATTGCTAACTATTTCTCAGGAATTTTACTTTTAAATAATAGCAAATATTCTAGGTCTTATAAATATTTGAAAAAACTTGATGGACTAGAGGAGAGTCACCCTTTTTATGCATCTAAATATTTATATTCTTTAGTAAACTCAGGAAATTTTAGTCAAGCCTATAATTTTTCCAAAAAACTTGAGAAAAGAAAAATAGATACAATTGAGAGCAACTTGGTCCTAGGCACACATTATCTCAAAAATTCTCAATTGGACTACGCAAAAAAATATTTTGATAAAGCAAAGAGGCTTACAGATCGATCTTTATTGGATAATTACATTACTAATTCGCTTTATCTTTTATCTAGCTTGAAAAATATAAAATTAGAAAAAGCCGAGTCAAATTTGCTTTCATTTGACGATAGATTTGAAAATTTAAACAAGATACAAGATGTATTTCTGTACTGCTATTTTAATAGTGAAAAAACCGATGCTAAATTTCAAAGCCTTCTAGAAAACCAAAAAATAGATTTTTCAAGATACAGTTATTTTTACGCAAAATATTTACACGATGCAGGAAAAAGTTCCCAGGCTAAAAAAATCATTCAAGAATCACTTAAAAATAACCCGAGAAATCTTTTACTCAATCAATATAAATTTGACCTAGAAAAAACAAAAGCTGGTTTTTATTTTGATTGTAACAATGAAAGTCATATTGCAGCAGAAATCTTATTTATATCCGCAAGCGCTTTGTCATCTCAATCACTTTATTATTCATCTAATTTTTATTTAAATTTAGCTAAATATCTAAATAAAGAATTTCAAGCTTATATTTCATTAGAAGCGGAAAATTTTTATAATGTAGAAGATTTTGCAAAAGCCAAAAACTCTTACAAAAAATTAACCAATTATGGAGAAGCTTTTAAGTGGTACTCTTACAAACAAATTTCAAAAATTTTAATTCAAGAAAAAAAAGAAGAGCTCTCAATAAAATTATTATCAAAAGCTTATAACGAATTACATTCAAAAGGTTTATATGAAATTTTTGATTACGCTGAGTTTTTAAAAAATAATGAAAAATTTAAAGAATCTATAAAATTTTATTCTGAGATACTCGATAGCATAAATCAAAGTCACCCTCTATTCCCCGAGGTAACTGATAGCAGGGGAGTAGCTTACGAGAGAATAGGAGAGTGGAATAAAGCTGAAAAAGATCTTCTTGCTTCCTTAGAAGCAAGCCCCGATCAAGCCTACGTAATAAATTATCTTGCTTATTCTTGGATAGAGCAAGGCGTCAAGATAAACAAGTCATTAGAAATGTTAGAAAAAGCAAATAAGATTAAATCCAATGACCCATATATAATAGACTCTTTAGGATGGGCACTATTCAAATTAAAAAGATATGAAGAGTCCAAAGAATATCTCCAACTTGCTGTAAGATTATTGCCTGCCGATCCTATAGTAAACGATCATTACGGAGATGTTTTATGGAAAAATGGAAATGTAATTCAGGCAAGATATTATTGGAATTATGTTTTGAACTTAGAAAAAGCGGAAAAAGATTTAAAAGATGAAGTTGAAAAAAAATTAATTAAAGGCCTTTAAAACATGGTCTTAAAATCTTACGCAAAAATAAATTTATCACTTAATTTAAAAAAAAAATTAAAAAACGGTTTACATGATTTAAAGTCAGTTTATTGCTTAATAAATTTGAATGATAAAATAATCATTAAAAAACTTAAAAACAAAAATAAGGATCAGATTTTTTTTAAAGGTCCATATTCTAAGTTTGTTAACCGAAATAACAATTCTGTAAAAAAAGTTCTACATATTTTGAGAAAACAAAAATTAATTTCTGCTTTTTATTCAGTCAAAGTTTATAAAAATATACCTGTTTTCGCAGGTCTAGGTGGAGGAACCAGCAATGCTGCGACTATTTTAAAAAATCTAGTGAAAAAAAAATTAATCAAGAGCAAATTAAATAAAATAACGAAATTTATTGGTTCTGATTTGACGCTATTTTTTCATAATCAAGGATATCTTAAAAATATTGAGACAGCAGAAAAGTTTGATAAAAAATATAAACTTTACTTTTTATTGGTTTATCCGAATATTAAGTGTTCGACTAAAGAGGTTTTTTCAAGAGTAAAAAGTTTCTCTCGGTCAAAAAATATTTCACAAACAGATTTAAAATCAAAAAAAAAATTTATTGATTTTCTTATTAATTCAAATAATGATTTACAATCAATTGTTGAAAAGAAACACTCAATAATTCAAAAAATATTAAAAAACATAGCTGAAGAAGAAGGTTGCTATTTTTCACGAATGACTGGCTCGGGATCAACCTGTTATGGATTATTTGTTAATAAAAATTGTTCAAAAGTCGCACTTAAAAATTTGAGAAAAAAATACCCAAAATTTTGGTTTTCAATCGCAAAAACTATTTAAATTTATTTAATTATGATATATCAGTCACTTACTATTGGGGCATAGCCAAGCGGTAAGGCAGCGGTTTTTGATACCGCCATCCTAGGTTCGAATCCTAGTGCCCCAGCCATAGATTTATGTTTAATCTAAGTTTTAATTATTTACAAAACATCAAAAATTTTATTTTTCCGTTTTATAAAAATAAAGAGCTGAGATTTATTTTTAAAAAATTACAAGAAGGTTTCCCTAAAGACAAAGAAGTTACTAAGTTTGTTGGAGGCTGTGTTAGAAAACATATTTTAGGTGAAAAAATTGAGGATATTGATGTTGCAACAATTTTAACAGTTGATCAAATTAAAGAAAAGCTAAGCGGTACAAATTTAAAGATTATTGATACAGGTATTAAACACGGAACTTTGACAATTGTTTCAAAAAATCAAAAAATAGAAATAACGACTTTAAGAAAAGATATAAAAACAGATGGTAGGCACGCTGTAATACAATATACAGATAATTGGCAATTAGACTCTGAAAGAAGAGATTTTACAATTAATGCGATTTATTTGAACATCAATGGTAAAATTTTTGATCCTCAAATGGGTACTATAGATCTTAAAAATAAAAATGTTAAATTTATTGGAGATCCTCAAAAAAGAATAGAGGAAGATTATTTAAGAATTATAAGATTTATTAGATTTAAAATTATGTATGATATTAATGTTGAAAAAACCACAAGCGACGCAATTAAACAAAATTTAGATGGAATTAAAAAAATTTCAAAAGAAAGAGTGCTAATTGAGTTATTAAAAATTTTAGAATTAAAGAGCGTTTTAAATATTAATAAAAACCAAAACTTAAAGGAAATATTTTCCATGATATTTCCCGAATTTCTATATTTAGATAGATTAGAAAGATTAAAAAAAATATATAATATTAACAATACTAATAAAGAAATTTTACTCGCAGTTTTATTAATAGATGACAATGATAATCACGAATATTTTTCTCATAAATACAATGTTTCAAATAGAATTAAAGAAAATTTGAAAAAAATAGCCTTACAACTTACCCATATTAAAAAAAACAAAGATTTTTTTGAAAAGGATCTTAAAAGAAATGTTTATATCTTCGGAAAAAACCATCTAATAAATTTAAATTTAATCAATTTTTCTATTAATTCGAAAATCAAAACTCAAGAATTTTTTAAAATTACTAAAAAAATTTTAGGATCAAATGTGCCTAAATTCAAAATAGATGGGGATTACTTAAAAAAAAATGGAATGAGAGAAGGAGAGTCTTTGGGGAGAGCTTTGAAACTAATAGAAAAAGAGTGGATTAATAATAATTTCGAAATTTCGAACAAAAGAGTCAAAGAGCTAATAGAAAAAAATTTTAATTAAATATAATCGACCGCAAGTATTTCAAAATTCTTTTCACCTGAAGGTGTTAATACACTTACCATATCACCCTTGTTTTTTCCTATCAAAGATTTACCTATTGGACTTTTAAAAAAGACCAAGTTTTTTTTAATATCAGCTTCATCTTGACCAACTAATCTGTACGAAATTTTTTTGTTAGTGTCTAAGTCCTGAACTTTTACGGTCGCACCAAAAATTACTTTTCCATTGTTCTCTATTTTTGTTACGTCAATCACATTAGCCCTTGCAATTAAGTCATTAATTGCAATAACTCGACTTTCAATTAATGCTTGTTGCTCTTTTGCAGCATGATATTCGGCGTTTTCTTTAAGATCACCATGAGACCTCGCTTCCGCTATTGCTTCAATTATTTTCGGTCTTTGAATGCTTTTTAAATTTTCTAATTCTGACTTTAAATCATTTAGCCCACTTAAAGTAATAGGTTCTTTCTCCATAGTTATTTCCATTTAGCTTCAGGAGGTAATGACATTAAAATTGAGTCAATATTTCCTCCAGAGTTTAATCCAAATTTTGTACCTCTATCATATAAAAGATTAAATTCAACATACCTTCCTCTTTTATATAATTGTATTTCTTTATCTCTTTTAGACCATTTTATTTTTTTTTTTCTCTTAATAATTTTTTTCGATACATCAATAAATGTCAAGCCAAGTTCTCTCACAAATTTAAAATTTTTTGTCCAATCTTTTGTTTCGTAATCAAAAAAAATTCCCCCAATTCCTCTTGACTCTTTTCTATGAGGTAAATAAAAATATTCATCACACCATTTTTTGTATTTGATATAATTTTTTTTATTTTGTTTACAAACCATTTTTAAAGAATCATGAATAATTTTTTTTTCTTTATTATCTTTAAAACTTGGAGTCGCATCAACACCGCCCCCAAACCATTCTTTAGAAGTAACAATAAATCTTGTATTAAAATGAATAGCAGCAATTTTCGGATTTTTCATGTGAGCCACAACAGAGACTCCTGAGGCCCAATATTTACCATTTTTTTCTGCACCTAAAATTTTAGATCTAAACTGTTTCGGAAAAATTCCCGATACAGTCGATTTGTTTACACCAACCTTATCAAATACCTTTCCTCCAGTTAAGAGAAATGAGGTGCCTCCACCTTCTTTTTTTTTACTTTTACTCCAATCTCTTTGGCTAAACTTTAATTTATTTCTTTCTAAAAATTCAAACTCTTTACAAATTTGAGCTTGTAAATAAGAAAACCAACTGTCTACAATCTTTTTTCTAAACTCAATTGACATCATTTGAATAATTTATTTTGCCTAAGTGCCTCAGACGCAACTATAGCAACACTAATAGCAACATTAAGTGATCTAGTTTTTTTATTCATAGGAATTTTTATTTTGTATTTAATAATTTTGTGTAAATTTTCAGGTACGCCAGCACTTTCCCTTCCGAATAAAAGCATATCATTTTTCTTAAATTTAAAATTATGATAAAATTTTTTTGCTTTTGTTGTCATTAAAATTATTCTTGATTTTTTATATCTTTTTAAAAATGTTTCAAAATCTTCGTGTCTAATAATTTTAGATAAACCGATATAATCCATAACGACTCTTTTAAATCTTTCATCACTTAAATTAAACCCACATGGCTCAATTAGGTGAATTTTTAAATCAAAACAAGCTGCTAACCTTATTATTGCTGCAGTATTTTGAGGAATATCGGGCTTATATAGTACAATGTGCATTATTTAACCTTAATTTATGTGTCATTCTGACCCTAGAAATTTTTAAAATCTGGTTTTATTTAATAATTACATTATAAGCACTTACATAAATGAGCAAAGAAGAAAAAAAAGTTAATAGAAGAGATTTTTTATTTACCGCAAGCTACACAGTTGGAGCTGTTGGTGTTGGAGCTGTTATTTGGCCAATGATTGATCAAATGAATCCAGATAAAGCACAGCAAGCACTAGCAACAACGGAGGTAGATATAAGCAGTATAGAGCCAGGAAAGTCTATTACAGTTTTATGGAGAGGCAAGCCAGTATTTTTAAAAAGGCGAACTTCTGAGGAAATAGCAGAGGCCAGAGCTGTCAACTTGGACGATTTGCCTGATCCACAAAAAGATGAAGATAGAGTAAAATCAGGTAAAGATGAATGGTTAGTCATGTTAGGAGTATGTACTCACCTTGGATGTGTACCACTAAAAGATAAAGGAGATTATAATGGTTGGTTCTGTCCTTGTCATGGGTCTCATTATGATGTATCAGGCAGAATTAGAAAAGGCCCGGCACCAACTAACATGGAAATACCTAAATTTGAATTTGTTAACAATAACACTATTAAAATTGGATAAAATAAATGAGTGAACAAGAGTACACACCAACATCAAAAGCAGGTAAATGGTTTAACGATCGTTTACCCTTGTTAACACTTGGTAAACACCTTACAGATTATCCAACACCAAAAAACTTAAACTATTGGTGGACATTTGGAGGCATATTAACTTTTTGCCTAATAACTCAGATAGTTACCGGTATAGTTTTAGCTATGCACTATGTTGCTCATGCTGATTTAGCCTTTGCAAGTGTTGAACATATAATGAGAGACGTAAATTATGGATGGCTAATTAGATATATACATAGCAATGGTGCGTCTATGTTTTTCTTAGCAGTCTATATCCATATTTTTAGATCACTATTTTACGGTTCATACAAATCACCAAGAGAAGTTATTTGGATCATTGGGCTAATGATCTACTTATTGATGATGGCAGCAGCTTTTATGGGCTATGTTTTACCTTGGGGTCAAATGAGTTTTTGGGGTGCAACAGTTATAACAAATTTATTTAGTGCTATTCCGTTAGTTGGAGATAGTATCACAACTTGGCTTTGGGGAGCTTATTCTGTTGATAATCCGACATTAAACAGATTCTTTAGTTTACATTACTTAATACCATTTTTAATTTTAGGATTAGTTGTTTTACACATTTGGGCATTACATGTTCCTGGTAATAATAATCCTGTTGGTATCGATATAAAGAAACCGTCTAAGGATACTGTTCCTTTTCACCCATACATCACAATCAAAGACGCTTTTGCTCTTCTAGTCTTTATGATTATATTTGCTGGATTTGTTTTCTTTACACCAAATGTTTTAGGACATTCAGACAACTATATTCCAGCTAACCCATTGGTCACTCCTGCACATATAGTGCCTGAATGGTATTTGCTTCCATTCTATGCAATTTTAAGATCAGTTCCTGACAAATTAGGGGGTGTAATTTTAATGTTTAGTGCAATCTTTATTTTGTTCGTTCTACCTTGGTTGGATACCTCAAAAGTAAGATCTGCAGTTTTCAGACCGATATACAGACAGTTTTTCTGGATACTGGTTATAGATGTTTTAATGCTTGGATATGTAGGCGCAATGCCAGCTGAAGGAATTTATTTAGTATTAGCTAGAGTAGGAACTATTTATTATTTCTTACACTTTATTGTTGTTATGCCAATTGTTGGTTATTTGGAAAAAACTGATCCAATACCAATGAGTATTTCAGAACCAGTTTTGTCTGGTGGTGCTGAACCATCTATAGCCAGGAAGGTTAATGACAAAGCCTAGATTAAGATTATTCGTTTTATCTTTTTTATTAATAATCTCATTAAAACCACTACAAAGCGCCGAAATGGTAGATCCTATAAAAGTTGACTGGAGTTTTAAAGGTTTAACAGGAACTTTCGATAGAGCATCATTACAAAGAGGTTTTCAAGTTTATAAAGAAGTATGCGCCTCTTGTCATTCAATGCAGTATCTTAGTTACAGAAATTTAGGTGAGCCTGGTGGACCTGAGTTTTCAGAGCAAGAAGTAAAAGCTATAGCTGCAAGTTTTGAAATTGAAGATGGTCCTGATGCGCAAGGAGAAATGTTTACCAGACCAGGAAGGCCATCCGATAAATTTAAAAGCCCTTACCCTAATGTTCAAGCAGCGACCGCTGCTAATGGAGGAGCTTATCCTCCAGACATGTCAGTTTTAGTTAAAGCAAGAAAAGGTGGGGCAAATTACATTTATTCGGTATTAGTTGGGTATGAGGACCCACCCCCAGGAGTAACCCTTGATGACGGAGTTTATTACAATAAATATATGGTTGGAAATAAGATTAAAATGCCAAATAATTTAATGGACGGTTTAGTTGAGTACGCTGATGGAACAGAATCTACTGTAGATCAAATGGCTAAAGATGTGACAACTTTTTTGGCTTGGGCAGCTGAGCCTGAACTTGAAGAAAGACATAAAACTGGCGTTAAGGTAATCATTTATTTAATTCTATTGACAATATTAGTTTACTTGAGCATGAAAAAAATATGGTCAAGGATTGACTCTGAAGTATAAAACATCACCATCTTTAACAATATAGTCTTTTCCTTCAATTCTTAATTTTCCATTTTCTTTACATTTTTCTGCACTGCCATATTTTATGAAATCTTCGCAAGATACAGCTTCTGCTCTAATAAAATTTTTTTCAAAGTCTGTATGAATGACACTAGCCGCTTTTGGCGCAAGAGTATTTTTTCTTATTGTCCAAGCTCTACTTTCCTCTGGACCTGAAGTAAAAAAAGTATCTAATTTTAATAGATCATATCCCTCTTTGATCAATTGTTTTAGTCCAGTTTTATTCAAACCAATATCTTGCATAAAAGCTTCTTTTTCATTCTTATCTAAACCCGAAAGTTGATCTTCTATGTCGGCACATATATTGATTATTTTTTCATCAGGGTATTTGTTTTTCACTTCTTCAGTATATTGGTTTCCTATGGACAAATTCTCCTCATCTATATTACATACAATTATTTTAGGTTTAATACTTAATAAACCTATACTAGATAAAAATTTTTCTTCTTCATTGTTAACATCCACCTTTTGATTTTTGTCAAGTTGATTTAATGCATCTTCTAAAATTTTTATTTCTTTATCTGTAAGTAGTTTTTTTTTACCTTTTTCAAGTTTTTTTTGAACAACATCAAGGTCAGATAGAACTATTTCTGTTTTGATAGTCTCTAAATCACTTGATGGACTTATTTTTGAATTAACGTGGGTAATCTTTTCTGAGTCGAAGCACCTAACTAAATGAATTATAGCATCTACTTCTCTAATGTGTGACAGAAATTTGTTACCAAGACCCTCACCTTTTGATGCACCTTTGACTAAACCGGCAATATCAACAAAAGTAATATTGGTGTAAATTTTTTTCTTTGAATTTGAAAGCTTTGACAATTGATCTAATCTTTCGTCAATTACGTCAACAATACCAATATTTGGATCAATTGTGCAAAAAGGAAAATTAGCTGCCTCAGCATTTTTTGAAGCTGTAAGAGCATTGAATAAAGTTGACTTACCTACGTTTGGTAGTCCAACAATCCCACATTTAAATCCCATTAAGATTTTGATTAACTTTACTTGAAAATAAATCTATTTTTTTATCTATTAAAGTAGGAATTTGTTTGACTATATTCTCAGTAATCTCGTTAATTTTTTCTTCTTCATCCTCTTTAAAATCCTCAAGTACATGATTGTTTACTTTCTTCTTTTGCTTTGGATGCCCAATACCAACTCTCACTCTAGAATAATCCTTTCCAATAAATTTATCGATTGATTCAATCCCATTGTGTCCTGCGCTACCCCCGCCAAATTTTGCTTTTATTTTTCCAAAATCAATATCCATATCGTCATGAAAAACTATTACATCTTTAGCATCAATTTTAAAGTAATCTATCAGTTCTTTTATTGCAGTCCCTGAATTATTCATAAATGTTAAAGGTTTGATTGCGTAAATTTTTTTCTCTTCGATATTCCCTGTAGTAAGAAGACCTTTGAACTTTGGTTTTTGTTTTGAAAGTTTAAAATGAGAGTTTATCGCATCTATGATTCTAAAACCAATATTATGTCTAGTGTTAGTATAATTCGATCCTGGATTTCCTAATCCAACTAGTAATAGCATATTAATTATTTTTTCTCAGGTGATTTTTTTTCAGCGGGTTTTTTGTCTTCTGCTTTTTTGTCTGCTGCACCTTCTTTAGCTTTGTCATCTTTTTTAGGTGCCTCTCCCTCTTTAGCTGTTGCTTCTGCACCCTCCGCTGAAGCTTCGCCCTCAGCTCCCTCAGCCGCAGCCTCTTCTGATGGTTTCTCAGGTTCTTTTATAACTGTAGGCGCTGCTACTGTAGCAACTACGAAATCACGGTCAGTAATTGTTGGAAATACATTTTCCGGTAGTTTAACGGATGAAATTTTAATACTTGTTCCTATATCACTACCTGTTAAATCAAAAATAATCTCATCCGGTATATTTTCAGCAGGACATTTTAATTCAATTTTTCGTCTAACTATGTTTAATACACCGCCTCGCTTTAGTCCTGGTGAGTCTGGGTGATTAATAAATTTTACTGGAATTTCTAAAATGATTTTTTTACCTGAAACAATTCTCATAAAGTCAATATGAATAGGTTCCTCCGAAACAACATGGTAAGCTACTTCTCTTGGAATAACCTTTTCTTTTTTTCCATCAACATCTAATTCCAATACTTTTGATAAAAACGTATCCGAATTAATAATATTGCTTATCTCTTTTTTGCTTACGGAAATATTTTGATTTGGGACTTTGCCACCATACAAAATTGCAGGTATATAACCATCCGCTCTTAGTTTATTATTTGAGCCTGAGGTTAGGCTCTCTCTTTTAATTGCTTTTAGATTGCTCATAAATGTATAAAGAGGGGTATATAACTCAAGATCTTCGCTAAAACAAGTATTAATTAAATAAATCTGATACTGAATTTGAATTAGCTATTCTTTTTATTGCTTCTGACATTAATGAGGCAATAGATAACACCTCAATTTTATTATTATTCTTAATTTTTTGGGCATTTTCAATTGTGTCAGTGATTATCAATTTTTTTATTTTTGAATTTTTAATTTTTTTTACTGCATCTCCACTCAAAACTGCATGAGTAATAAATACATATACCTCATTTGCACCCTTTTTTTTTAAAGCATCTACGGCATTAACAATAGTTCCACCGCTATCAATGATGTCATCAACAATAATACAAGTTTTATTTTTTACGTCTCCGATTATGTTCATTACTTCAGATTTTCCTGGCGCTGGTCTTCTCTTATCAATTATGGCTAGATCTGCTTTTATCCTTGTTGCTAAAGCTCTAGTTCTTGCAACACCTCCAACATCTGGTGAAACACATATTAATTTTTTTGAGTTTAATTTCCTCTTTATATACTTTGCGAAAAGAGGTGCGGTGTATAAATTATCAACTGGCATATCAAAAAAACCTTGAATTTGTCCTGCATGCAAATCTACCGTAACAACTCTAGTTGCCCCTGCATTAGAAATTAAATTTGCGACTACTTTTGCTGATATAGAAGTTCTAGGAGCAACTTTTCTATCCTGTCTCGCATAACCAAAATAAGGTATTACTGCTGTAATAGTTTTTGCAGAAGACCTTTTCAATGCGTCTATAACTAAGAGAAGTTCCATAATATTATCGTTTGCTGGATTTGATGTAGATTGGATAACAAAGACACTGTTACCTCTAATATTTTCGTTTATCTCTATATAAATTTCACCATCAGCAAATCTTCTTATATTTGTATTTATTAATTTAAGTTTAAGGTTCTTCGAAATATCTTTGCTAAGCTTAAGATTGCTAGTTCCAGATAAAATTTTCATGAAATGTAACTATATATACAATTATTTTTTAGAGTTTTCAAATTTAATCTAAATTAATGAAATAGCTGATATACACCTCCCATAATCATTCTCTTTAAGAATTACAGACCTTCTGAAACTAAAAAAGTTATCCTTTTCTTTAAAAGTATCATGATTTACATGATCAATTCTCACTTTTAACTCTAAAAGCTGATCTGCAACAAATTTTCTTAAATTAAATAATTTTTTTTTTGGACTTTTATAACTAAAATATTGCTTATATCTTTTTGATTTTTTAATGAATTTTTTAAAAAAAGATAAATCTACTTCATAGTTAGTCTTACCGATACACGGACCAATACTTGCGTGAATATCATTATTAGAACTTAATTTTTTAATTTTTGAAACTGTATTTTTGATAACTCCGGAGAAAGCACCTCTCCAGCCAGCGTGTATACAACCAATAACTTTATTTTTTTTATCGTAAATTAAAATAGGCACACAATCTGCCGTAACTACACCTAAGGCATAGCCCCTTAATTTAGTAAAAATTGCATCCGAATATTTTTTGGTTTTAAGATTAGTTTTTTTGATCTCTATAGCTCTGTTGCTATGTGTTTGATGCATGAGAATCAAATTGTTTTTTTTTACATTCATTTTTTTTGCAACGTATCTAAGATTTTTTTGAATGGTTTTTTGATTATCTTTTGAACCTCTACCACAATTTAATCCTTTGTATTTTCCCTTTGAGAATCCATTATTTCTAGAAAAAAAGCAGTGTCTTACTCCTTTGAATTGGTCTAATTTTTTAGAAAAATACATTATTTAAATCCCAGAAAGTTATTATTATTTGATTTGAAAGCAAATATAACTTTAAATAAGCCACCCATTAAATCTTTATTTAAAAGCCTCTGTAATGTAAAAGACATGTATTCTTTTTCCTTATTTGACATATTCTTCTCTAATATTTTAGCTCTTTCGATAATACCCATTTTTTCCAAAAAAAATTTTTGGGAAACTATTTTTTTAACTTTAAGATCGCTTTTAAGAAAATACTCTTTTAAAAGTTTGAAATTTACTAGAGAAGTAATATCAGCCTTGCCGAGATTTTTGGGAAGTTGTTCTATTTCGATTTTTTTGTTTTTCATTACTGCTTGTATCGTACTTTTATTTTTAACATTTAAATATCCATAATCTATAAGCAAAATACCCCCCGATAGTTTTTTGATCTTTTTTATTATTTTGCTTAATTCAGAAATTCCCAATTTAGGAAATTCAATAAATTTATGGCCTTTAAATATTTTAAATAGTTTAATTTTTTCTATGTCTTCTTTTTTTGCTTCTCGATAAATTTCTCTTAAATGAAATCTTAAATTTATTTTGTAGCATTTCTCTAATAGTATTTTATCATGATATAAAAATTGTTTTATTGGTATAGCATCGAAAAACTCATTACCAAAAAATATGATAGGACCTTTTTTAATTTTACTAAAATTTTGAAGCCATCGTACTTTAGATCCCTTTAATTTTTTTTTTTGAATTTTGATTAAATATTTACTTTTCTCGTATAAAAAAAATTCTATTGCCTTATCTAGCTCTGGAAATTTTTTAAAAGTTTTTATTAAAACTTTTGCTAAACTTCCATCTCCAGGTCCAAGTTCTACAAAGTTAAATTTACTAGGCCTGCCTAATTTTTCCCAAGAAGAAACAACCCAGATTGCAATAATTTCAGAGAATAAGTTAGAGATAGTCGGAGCAGTAATAAAATCTCCCCTTTTCCCAAATGCAACTTTTCTCATATAGTAACCCATATCGGGCTTATAAAGTGATTTATCAACAAATTCGTCAACTGGAATAGTTGTATTGTGTTTAAAATTAAAATCTTCAAGATTTTTTTTCATTTTTTTTAAGATAAATAATTAAACCAGCAATTATCATAAATAAACTCAAAATCATTCCCATACTTAGAATCTCATAAATATATCCTAGTTGTACATCAGGTTCTCGAAAGAATTCAGAAAATATGCGAAAAATTCCGTAAAAAATTAAAAATAAAGATGAACAATGTCCGACTTTATAATTTTTATTGAGCAAAATAAAATTCATTACAAAAAATAAAACTACTCCTTCAAGAAAGGCTTCATACAGCTGAGAAGGGTGCCTTAGATTGTCATCTAAATTTTTAAATATTACACCCCAATACACATTAGTAACTTTACCAACTAATTCGCCATTAATAAAATTTGCTATCCTACCAAAAAATAAACCTATTGGAGCAACACAAGCTATAATATCCAAAAATAAAAAAGTATTTAAACCCTTTTTTTTAGAAAACAAATAAGTCCCAAAAATAATTCCAATTAAAGCGCCGTGAAATGACATCCCACCTTTCCATATCTTGAATACATCCATAGGATTATTTATATAAAACTCAATATTATAAAAAATTATATACCCCAATCTACCTCCTATAATAATTGAGATAATGATATATGTAATCAGATCATCAAAAAATTTTAAATATATTTTATGATCAATATTAGAAATTTTTAGAATAATTCTTTTACCGTACCACCACCCTAATAATATTCCAAAAATATAAGCTGCTGAGTACCACCTGATTGTAATTAACCCAAAATCAATCATTATTGGGTCTAAATTGTGGGTATACATGATTCTTTATATCATATTTGAAATTAACATATCTATCAAATAAGATGCGGAATGAACAATTCTGAAAAAATTTTAAAAAGCATATCCAATTTATTAGAAAAGAGTATCCTTACATCAAAAGACTTTCAAAAAGAGCTATCTGATGATTTAAAATTTAAAAAAGATAAAATAATCAATAAACTTGAACTTGTTTCTAGAAAGGAATTTGAAGTACTCAAAAAAATTGTTCAAAAGCAAGATTTAATAATTAAACAATTGAAAAAAAATAAAAAAACTAGAAAGGTAAAGAAATCTTAACCGACAATCCTTTTAATTTGCTTTTTGCTAAGGATACACTTCCGCCATGAGAATTAATAATATCTTCAACAATGGTCAAACCTAAACCAACTCCTGAATTGTTTAAACTTCTACTTTTATCCAACCTAAAAAAAGGTTTAAAAACATTTTTGTAATCTTCTTCAGGAATGCCTGGCCCATCGTCTTCAAAAATTATGAATATGAGATTTGAACTTTTTTGTACATTTACTATCACATTTGAACCATAAACAAGCCCGTTTTGTATTATATTTTCAAAAGACCTCTTTAAGGCTAAGTATCTGCCTCTAAATATGATTTCATCTTGGCTATTTATTTCGAGGTTTTTTCCTAAAAAATTTTGTTTAATCTCCTCTAATAGATTTGCTAAATTTATTTTAATCACTTTTTCTTGAGTCTGATTTTTTGCGAATTGCAAATAGTCATGAAGCATTTTTTCCATTTCATCAATGTCCTTAGACATTTGTCGGGAAATATCTTTTTGACTCAACATTTCTAATTGCAACTTCAATCTAGTTAAAGGTGTTCTTAAATCATGACTTATACCAGACAACATTTCTGATCTTTGATTTAAATGTCGATTGATCCTTTTAGCCATTCTATCAAATTCATATGCAGCTTTTCTGATTTCCAAAGCGCCTGAAGGTCTAAAATCATTCACATAGTCTCCTTTGCCAAATTTTTCAGCTGCTTTTGCCAATTTCACTAATGGTCTGGTTTGATTTTTTAAAAAGATTAAAGCAACAACGATTAAAACTATTGACGGCAAAGTGGTCCATAAAACAAATAATCTTACAGAGGATGTAGATACCATTTCTTTAGGAACAAGAAATTCTAAAACTTCACCTTCTGATTTAATTTTAATTTCAACTGCCTTTTTAAATTTTGAAGTATTAAACGAATAATTATTATTTCCAAAAGTCGATTTCAATTCTCTTCTTAATGAACGATCCATAGGACTAAATCTTCTTTCACCAGAGTAATTTGGCAAGACTTCTTTACTTATACCTATTTCAAAATTAAAATTATTCTTGTAACTATCCGTAAAAAAATCAAGATTTTTTTTATCGTTTTGATAGACTTCCTCAATTGCTTTCAATTGGGCAACTAACGATCTAGTTATATTCTTATTAGCTTTAATCCAAATACTATCGTAAAAAACTATTGTAATAATTACTTGTAAGATAATTGTAGGCGCAGCAACAATTATTAGAGCTCTGTAAAAAAGTCTTTTTGGCAAAACAAGTTTAATTAATTTATTCAATCCAGAGAACATATCCCGAACCTCTTATAGTTTGTAAAAATTTTGGATTTTTTGGATTGACTTCAATTTTCTGTCGTAGTCTCGTTATCATAACATCAATTGATCTCTCTTGAGTAATTCCTGAAATTTTTCCGATTTTTTCTCTTGAAAAAGTTTTTCCTGGACTTGAAAGCATTTCAATCAAAACTTTTTTTTCTGAATTATTAATTTTGATAGACTTATTTTCAAAATTGATAATCATTTTATTTAAATCTATTTCTGCTTGTCCTATTTTCTGCTTAGTTTCTAAGTCTATTTTGCTAGTTTTTTTAATTATATTTTTTATTCTTAATAGTAACTCTTTTGGCTCAAATGGTTTTCCAATATAATCATCTGCTCCTAATTCTAAACCTTTTATTCTATTTTCGACTTCACCTTTAGCTGTAAGTAAAATTATAGGCACATCAATTTTTTTTTTTATATCTCTAGTTAGAGCGTACCCGTCTTGTCCAGGCATCATTACATCTAAAATAAGTAAATCAAACTTAAAATATTCCAATCTATTTTTTGCTTGTTCAGCATTTTCAGCTGTTGAAACTGTAAATTTTTTTTCAGATAAGTAATCCTTTAAAAGTATTCTTATTCTATCATCATCGTCAACAATCAAAATATGATAATTATTATTTTCCATCAATTATTTTCTTTAAAACGTTTTTAAATTTTATTACGGAGTCCGAGCTTGAGTTTTTTAAGGCATTAAATATTCTAGTTTTTTGAGAACTGTAAACCATGTCAAAGAAAATTCTTCCTTCTTTATCTAAAAATAAATTTTTTTTTCTGGTATCATTTTCATCTTTTATCTGTTTAATCATTTTAGATTTTATTAAATCTCTTAATACTCTATTGAGACTTTGTTTTGTAACTTTTAATTTGAAAATTAACTCACCTAAATTAATACCTGGATTTCCCTCAATTAAGTGTAAAGCTCTAAGATGTGCCGGTCCAAAAAATTTTTTTGAAAGTATATCTCTTGGGTCTGAAAAGGTTTCTCTATAAGCATAATATAATAATTGAATAAATTCCTTTATTTGATCATCTTTAAGATATAATAAATCTTTCATAATGGTAAGTTATATTGACTTATCCTTTCAAGGAATATACTTTTTTATAAATTAAAAATCTATATATTTACACAAATGGAAAGCATACCTTACGATAAAAGATCGGGCAAAATTTGGTTTAATGGTAAAGCTGTAGATTGGAAAGATGCAAATATACACATACTCAATCACGGATTACATTATGCAAGTTGTGTTTTTGAAGGTGAAAGAGTTTATGAGGGTGAAATTTTTAAATTAGAGGAACATACCTCAAGATTATTTTACTCAGCTAAAAGGATGGGAATTAAAGTTCCATATAGCGAGGAGGAAATAAATCGAGCTTGCAAAAGTATTGTTAATATACAAAAAGTACAAAATGGATACGTTAGACCTTTAATTTGGAGAGGAAGTGAGATGATGGCAATTTCAGCCCAAAAAAATAAAATACATGTTGCTATTGCTACTTGGGAATGGGGTTCTTACTTTGATCCAAAGCTAAAATTAAATGGTATTAAATTGGATATTTCAAAATGGAGAAGACCTGCGCCAAACACTATTCCATGGGATACAAAAGCTGCTGGATTATATATGATCTGTACTTTATCTAAACATGATGCTGAAGCCAAAGGTTTTACAGACTCTCTTATGCTTGATTACGAAGGCAATATAGCTGAGGCGACTGGAGCTAATATTTTTTTTAAAACCAATTCTGGGGAGCTTCATACACCTGTTCCAGATTCATTTTTAGATGGAATAACAAGAAGAGAAGTAATTAAAATTGCAAAGTCAAAAGGGATAATAGTTAAAGAGAGAAAAATTAAACCTGAGGAAATGGCTAGCTTTGATGGCTGCTTTTTGACTGGAACCGCAGCTGAGGTCACACCAGTTTCTCAAATTGCAGACTATAAATTTAAAGTCTGTAGTACAATAACTGAACTTAACGAAGCCTATCAAAATTTGGTAAGAAAAGACTCTGCAGCTTAGTCTTTATTGTCCTCATTGATGGCATGATCAATTCCTTTTCTAAAGTAGTCATACCCAGTGTATAAAGTAAGAAAAGCTGACAACCATAATAAAATAATACCTATAGTTTGAGCATTATAATCTTGAAAATTAAAAATTTTATTTCCTATGTCCCCTGTAAGTAAAATAGCGATTGCTGTCATTTGAATAACAGTTTTCAGTTTTGATAAACTTGTTACTTGCATTGTAATACTTCCTTTTGCTAAAAACTCTCTCAAACCAGAAACTAAAATTTCTCTCGTAAGAATTATAATTGCAGCAATTACTTCATAATTTTTAATTGTTCCATTCATCACTAATAGTATGAGCGCGGCTGATACCAAGATTTTATCAGCAATAGGATCCAACAATTCACCAAGTTTAGACTCTTCTTTGAATAACCTGGCTAATAGTCCATCTAAATAGTCTGTGAAACTTGCAAGAACAAATAGAAAGAATGGTATTAAATCTCCGAAAAAACCAGGAATAAAAAATGTTAATACGAATATTGGAACAATAATTATTCTTCCAATAGTTAATATGTTAGGTATTTTTAATTTCATTTATTCGTGAAAATAATCATATATTTTCTTAGCTATATTGTCTTCAATTCCTTCCACTGATTTTAAATCATCGAAACTTGCTGACTCTACTGCTCTAGCTGACCCAAAATGATTAAGCAAAGACCTTTTTCTTTGTTTTCCAATACCTTGAATTTGATCTAGTAAAGATTTACTTAAATTTTTACTCCTTTTAGCTCTATGAGTGCTTATTGCGAATCTGTGGGCTTCGTCTCTTAATCTTTGAATGAAAAATAATAATGGATTGTTTTTTTCAAGAATATGTTCTTTTCCTTTATGATAAATTTTTTCTTCACCCGCATTTCTCTTTTTTCCTTTAGCGACTGCTAAAATTGGCAAATCATGTAAACCTAGTTCGTTAAGCACCTCTCTACTAACAGAATACTGACCTTTACCGCCATCAATGATAATTAAATCAGGCAAGGACAACGAACCTGTTTTTTCTTTTACAGCTTTTGAAAACCTTCTGAAAAGAACCTCTTTCATCATTCCAAAATCATCATTTTTAACTTTTTCATCTTTTATATTGAATTTCCTATATCTTTTTTTGATAAAACCCTCGTTGCCAAAACAAATTAAAGATCCTACAGAGTCTGATCCTTGAATATGACTATTGTCATAAACCTCTATTAATTCAATATTATTACTCAGATTAAATTTAGAAGCTAATTCTTCGATTAAATTATTATTAGTATCTGATTGAATAAGCTTTTGTTTTAACGCTTGTTTTGCGTTTTTTTCAGCAAGATTTGAGATGCTAATTTCATTTTTACTCTTAGCAACTTTTATAATTATTTGCTTATTATCTTTTTGAGAAAATGTTTTCTCTATTAATTTCTTGTCTTTAACTTCACTGTTAGTCAAAATAAGTCTCGGAATCGCTTTATTTTCATAAAATTGCGATATAAAAGAACTTAAAATATCCTCTAATCTGTCCTCAGGATCATGTTTAGGATAAAAAGCCTGATTACCCCAGTTTTGTTTCGATCTAAAAAAAAATACTTGCACACATGTTTTTCCTGTCTCTTTATAAATACTGATAACATCAGCTTCTGTTAAATTTGTTTGATTAATTTTCTGAGAGGTTTGTATTTGAGTTAATGCTTTTATTCTATCTCTTGCAATAGCAGCTTTCTCATAGTCCAATTCTTTACTAGCTTTTTCCATCTCTTTGGATAAGTTTTTCTGAATTCTTCTGGATTTGCCTGAAATAAAGTCAATAGCGTCTGCAACTGTAGATCCGTAATCTTTTTCGTTTATGTGTCCAACACATGGAGCAGAGCATCTTTTAATTTGGTATAAGATACACGGTCTATCTCTATTTTTGAAAACAGTGTCATCACAGACTCTCAAAAGAAAAATTTTTTGTAAAATTTTTATTGTCCAATTAGCAGAACCAATTGATGCAAATGGACCAAAATAATATCCTGTTTTTGATTTTTTCCCTCTTAACTTTGTAAGTTGTGGCCACTTATCTTTATTACCAATGTAAATATAAGGAAAAGATTTGTCATCACGCAAAAGTATGTTGTAACGGGGTTTATGTTTTTTTATTAAATTTGCCTCCAATAGTAGAGCTTCACTTTCATTACTTGTAGTAGTAGTTTCAAGATTATGCGTAAGTGAAAGCATTCTCTCAGTTCTAATAGGAAGATTAGACTCAGTTACATAACTTTTGAGTCTATTTGGGATATTTTTAGCTTTACCAATATATAGAATTTCACCAGTGGAACTAATCATTTTATAAACACCGGGATTTTTTGGTATCAGCGGTATTTTTTCTTTTATTACTTTTTTTCCTAACTCTAAACTACTAATCATACTTTTGATTTTGATACCTCGATACCAACAGACTTAGTTTTCTTTAAAATTTCTAACTTTTCTATCTTAAGATTAATCTTTTTTACAAGTTTATTTCTAAATATCATATTAAAAATATTTTCCGCTAAGTCTTCAAGTAAATCGTGATGTTTCAGATAAGCAATTTTCTCAATTTTGCTAACAATTTCCTCATAATTAAGTATAGAATTCAAATCTTTGTTATTTGGAGTCACATATGGATTTGTCAAAATTTCAATATTAAATTTTACTCTTTGTCTCTTTTTTTTCTCAAAGTTGTGTATTCCTATAGAAATATTTAAGATTAAATCTTTTATAATTACTTTTCTTTTGTATTTAAATTTTTCTTTTTTCTTAAATTTAATTATTTTCATTCTTTTGTATTAATAATATCTGGTGTTTTCCATGCAAGTCTTTGTCCGCTATCAATATTAATTATCTCTCCTGTTATATTTTTATTTTCAATTAGAAACTTTACTCCATTACATATATTTTCTAAATTTACTTTTTTTTTTAAGAGCGTGGATTTCCATTGCTTTTTGAAATGCCTTTCAGATTGTCTTTTGTTTTTTAATGTTGGTCCGGGTGAAATACCATTTACTCTTATATTAGGTGCTAATTTCATGGCTGATGTTTTTGTAAAAACTGCCAATGAAGATTTACTAAGAGTGTAAGAGAAAAAAAAAGGAGTTAATTTTTCAACTCTTTGATCAATAATATTAATTACACATCCTTCTTTTTTTTTGATTAATTTTTGAAAATTTTGCGTTAAAATTGCTGGTGATTTTAAGTTGATATTCATATGTTTTGTAAAGGATTTTTCAGAAAAATTTTCAAGGTTATCGTTTTCAAAGATAGATGCATTATTAATTAAGCAATCTAATCCTTTCAGAGTTTTAAAAGCTTTTTTAATTAAAGTTTCGGTTTGTTTAATATTATTTAAATCAGCTTTAAATAAGTATGCTTCAGCACCAAGTTCCTCTAGTTCCTTTTTTAATTTTAAAGCGCTACTTTTAGATTTGTTAAAGTGGATAGCTATTTTTGTTTCAAAGCTAGCTAAACTTTTAGCGATTGCAGATCCTATTCTAGTAGCTCCGCCAGTGATAATTATTTTTTTGGCTTCCATTTTTTTATCGCTTTTCTTGGTTTTGTACCTGGCATACCCATAGTTGATCTTCCTTTTGGATAAACTTTACTTTTTAAATTATATTGAGATATTTTAGGATTTAAAGTTATTTCAAGTTCACTAGCTTCTAGTTTTCTCATTTCGTCTCTTAATTTAGCAGCCTCTTCAAATTCTAAATTAGATGCAGCTTCCTTCATTTTTCTGTTTAAAGCTTTAAGATGTTTTTTTAAGTTACCACCTACGTTTGAACCTTCACTAATTTTTACGTAATCTTTTTCATAAACAGACTCTAAAATATCACTAATCTCTTTTTTTACTGACTCAGCAGTTATTCCATTTTTCTTATTATATTCTAATTGTTTATTTCTCCTTCTGTCAGTTTCCTTAATTGCCTTTTCAATGCTCTTCGTGACTTTATCAGCATATAAAATTACTTTACCATCAACATTTCGCGCTGCTCTTCCAATTGTTTGAATTAAAGAAGTTTCAGATCTTAAAAATCCCTCTTTATCAGCATCTAAAATTGCAACCAAAGCACATTCGGGAATATCTAATCCCTCTCTCAACAAATTAATTCCTACAAGAATATCAAACACTCCCATTCTCAAATCTCTTATGATCTCAATTCTTTCAAGAGTATCAATGTCAGAGTGCATATATCTTACTTTAAGGCCATTTTCGTGGAGGTACTCAGTAAGATCTTCAGCCATTTTTTTTGTCAGCGTTGTAGCAAGAACTCTATATCCTTTTTTTACAATCTCTTTTGCCTCGTGCATAAGATCATCAACTTGAGTTTTGGCTGGCCTTATTTCAACCGGTGGGTCTATTAAACCTGTTGGCCTAATGATTTGGTCAATATATTTATTGCTCGTTTGTTTTAGTTCCCAAGGTCCTGGGGTAGCAGAGACAAAAACAGTTTGTGTTCTCATTAAATCCCACTCTTCAAATTTCAAAGGTCTATTATCCATACATGAAGGGAGTCTAAACCCATATTCGGCTAACGTGCTTTTTCTTGTACGGTCACCTTTATACATTCCATTTAATTGAGGGACTGTTACGTGACTTTCGTCTACAAATATAATTGCATTATCTGGAAAATACTCAAACAGAGTAGGAGGAGGTTCACCAGCTTTTCTTCCTGATAAAAATCTTGAATAATTTTCTATCCCTGCACAAGTTCCGGTAGCTTCAATCATTTCTAAATCAAACTTAGTGCGTTCTCTTAATCTCTGCTCCTCTAAAAGCTTATTATTTTCTCTATGTTTTTTTAAAGTCTCAGCTAATTCAGATTTAATTTGTCTGATTGCCTGCTCGATAGTAGGCTTAGGAGTTATATAATGACTATTAGCGTAAATTTTTATTATTGAGTAATCATTTGTTTTATCTCCAGTAAGTGGGTCAAATTCCTCAATTTTTTCCAATTTATTTAAATTAAAACTTATTCTCCAAGCTCTGTCTTCTAAGTGAGATGGAAAGATCTCTAAATTTTCTCCTCTTACTCTAAAAGTACCTCTAAAAAAATTTTGATCATTTCTTTTATACTGCAAGTTTATAAATGCTCTAATTAAATCATCTCTCTCGTACTCATAATTTTTCTTAAGAGTAATAGTCATTTTCGAGTACGCTTCTACAGAACCTAAACCATAAATACATGATACACTCGCAACAATAATTACATCATCTCTTTCCAACAAAGATCTTGTTGCAGAGTGTCTCATACGATCAATTTGTTCATTTATTGAGGCCTCTTTTTCTATGTATGTATCAGATCTAGGAACGTATGCTTCTGGAGTATAATAATCGTAATAAGATACAAAATATTCAACAGCATTATCTGGAAAAAAACTTTTAAACTCCCCGTACAATTGAGCGGCCAAAGTTTTGTTTGGCGCTAGAATTAGAGCTGGCCTATTAGCCTTTTCGATGACTTTTGCCATTGTAAAAGTTTTACCTGATCCCGTGACCCCTAAAAGCACTTGTTCCTGTTTGTTATCTTTTAAGTTTTTTAATATTTGCTTTATAGCCTCTGGTTGGTCACCGCTAGGTTGAAAATCACTTTTGATTTTAAAGTTAATACCTCCCTCTAACTTCTTAATTTTTTTTGAGTTATTAACTTCTAGATCAGCTAATTTTTCTTGATAAGTATTTTGCATTTTGTGTTAATAATAAATTAATTATATTATAAATTTCAATGAGCATAGTTTCCAATAGTTTAAAACGCATAAAACCGTCGCCTACAATAGCAGTTACCTCAAAAGCAAGGGAAATGCGAGCTGCTGGAAAGGATGTTATAGGTTTAGGGGCTGGAGAGCCCGATTTTGATACTCCAGACAATATTAAAGAAGCAGCAATAGAAGCGATTAGAAAAGGGGATACAAAGTATACTGCAGTAGATGGAACCCCAGCTCTAAAAAAAGCCATCCAAGCAAAATTTTCTAGGGAAAATAATTTATCTTACGAGCTTGATCAAATTTCAGTTGGAACTGGTGGAAAGCAGGTTTTATATAATGCTTTTATGGCAACCATAAACAAAGGTGATGAGGTCATTATTCCAGCGCCTTACTGGGTTTCTTACCCCGACATTGTTTTGTTAGCTGGGGGAAAACCTAAAATAATAAAGTGTGATGAAAAAAATAATTTTAAATTAACACCAGAAAAATTAAAAAAAGCAGTTTCAAAAAAAACAAAGTGGATAATAATAAACTCACCATCTAACCCTACAGGCTCTGGTTATACCAAAGATGAGATAATAGCTTTATCGAAGATTTTAATGAAATATAAAAATTTATATATTTTAAGCGATGATATTTACGAACATATTACTTATGATGGTTTTAAATTTTTTACAATTGCGCAAATTGAAAAATTAAAAAGCAGAACTTTAACCATGAATGGAGTAAGTAAATCTTACTCAATGACTGGCTGGAGAATAGGTTATGCTGCAGGACCAAAGGAAATAATTAAAGCGATGGCTAAAATTCAATCCCAATCAACTAGTAATCCTACATCCATAAGCCAAGCAGCTGCAGTTGAGGCTTTAAACGGAACACAAGATTTTATTTCAAAAAGATCAAATTCTTTTAAAGAGAGAAGAAATTTCGTTGTTGATAGTTTAAATAATATAAAAGGTATAAGCTGCTTAAGCCCTGAGGGAGCTTTTTATGTTTTTCCAAACTGTAAAAAGTTACTAAACAAGAAAACAAAACTAAAAACCGATAAAGATTTTGTAGAGAAACTGTTAGAAAAAGCTGAGGTAGCTGTTGTTCAAGGCTCTGCCTTTGGTTTAGACGGTTACTTTAGGATATCTTACGCTACTTCAATGGAAAATTTGAAAAAAGCAATGCAAAGAATTAAAACTTTTTGTGAAAGCCTTAATTAGTCTCAGATAGATATTTTTCAGCTTCAAGTGCTGACATACAACCCATTCCAGCAGCGGTTACAGCTTGTCTAAAAATTTTATCCTTCACGTCTCCTGCAGCAAAAACTCCTGGAATATTCGTTTCAGTAGAGTCAGGTTTTGTAATTAAATAACCTTCTTTGTCCATTTTAAGTTGATCTTTAAATAAAGATGTAGCCGGATCATGACCTATTGCAATAAATAAACCATCAACTTTGAGATCTTTAACTTTTTTATCTTTTACATTTTTAATTTTTAGTGCATTTACGGTTTTTGGCTCATTAGTGCCAATAACATCTTCAACTACTGTATCCCAAATAATTTCTATTTTCTTGTTAGATTTTAATTTTGCTTGAAGCATTTTTTCCGCCCTAAGCTCGTTTCTTCTATGTATTAAATAAACCTTTGAAGCAAATTTAGTAAGAAACATCGCTTCTTCAACAGCTGCATTTCCTCCACCTACTACAGCTACTTTTTTTTCTTTAAAGAAAAATCCGTCACAAGTAGCACATGCCGAAACTCCAAATCCTCTAAATTCCTGTTCAGATTTTAGATTTAACCATCTTGCTTGTGCTCCCGTGGAAATTATAAAACTATCAGCAGTGTAAACTTGACCACTATCACCTGTTGCTGAAAAAGGTTTTTTTGTTAAGTCAACTTTGCTAATATGATCTTGTATCATCTCTGTACCTACAGCTTCTGCTTGGCCTTTCATTTCGTCCATTAGCCACGGTCCCTGAATCACTTTTGAATATCCTGGGTAATTCTCAACATCTGTGGTGGTAGTTAATTGTCCTCCGGGTTGAGAACCATGAACAAGTATAGGTTTAAGCATAGCTCTAGCCGCATAAATAGCCGCTGTATAGCCAGCGGGACCAGATCCAAGAATTAACACTTTTGTATGTTTTGTTGACTTATTATTCATTATGTAAAGGTATATAGTAACTGATGTTAGAATTAAAAGCACTTCTTTTAACGCAAGGTATGCACGGCATGATTAGTCAAGTAGAGGGATTGGCTAAAGCTTTGGGCCTGAGTTATAAACATCAAAAAATTGAATTAAAATCTTTTTGGAACTTAATTCCCCCTAAAATAAGCCCAATTTCAGAAAATTTGGTAAAAAATAAATTCGTATGTGATTGTAAAGTCATTATTTCTTGTGGAAGAAAAAGTGTAATACCATCAATAGCTCTAAAAAAAAGATTAGGTAATCAAATTTTCAATATTCACATACAAGATCCCAAAGTTTCTTTTAAACATTTTGATCTTATAGTTAGTCCTGAGCATGATCGTTTAATAGGTGAAAATATAATTAACACTACGGGAGCTGTTCATTACTTAACTAAAAAGGAGATTAATGATAATTCAAAATATCTTGGGATAGAAAAAGATAAGAACAAAGAATTAGTTGCATTTGTGCTTGGAGGACCAAATAAATACTTTAGCTTTTCAGAAAAACAAATTCATGAACTTTTTAACAAAGTAAAAACATTATTTACCCCTGATAAATTCAAGATTATTGTAATTCCTTCTTATAGAACTCCTGAAAATATTTTAAAAATAGCTTATAATACTTTCAGCATTAATCATCATGTTGTAAAAAATATTGATAAAAAAGCATATCTTTCTGCATTAGCGATCTCAAGTTATATAGTTGTAACGTGCGACTCTACGTCAATGATTTCAGAGGCTGCTATGACCGGAAAACCTGTTTATATCGCCATGATGAAGTCTTTTAAGCCAACGGGAAGGTTTAAAAAATTTTATTCACAATTGAAAGATTTAGGTATAACAAGAGAACTAGAAGATAAGATCGAAAGTTGGAGTTATAATAAATTGAATGAAGTAAACAGAATCGCTCCAATTGTAAAAGCAAAAATGAAAAAAAATGGAATTATTTAAATCATTAGAAAAAAGGACTAAATTATTTAGTGATCCATTTAAACATTTTGAAATCAACCAGCCACTGACTCAGAATGCTATTGATGAGATCTGTAGCGCAGAGATAGCTGATCCTAGAAAACAAAACTTAAATTATGATGGAACAAGAGCTCTTGATGGAGGAGAGGGCGCCTTTCGGGCTGGAATTAAAGATGGCGGAAAAGCTAAAAAACTAAGGTGTTATGTTACTAAAGAAAACTCTAATCAATTTCCAAATTTAACAAAATTTATTGAAGAATTAAGATCACCTGAAGTTTATAAAAAAATTGGATCATTAATTGGAAAAGATTTAAGTAATTCTTATGTAAGATTAGAAGTAATTTGTGATAGAGAAGGCTTTTGGCTAAAGCCTCACTGCGATATTGAGGAAAAATTAATGTCATCAATAGTTTTTGTTAATTTACATAATGAGTCGGAGAATTTAGGAACTGATTTTTATGATTCAAAATTAAATAAAGTTAAAACAGTTCCTTACAAACATAATTATGGATATTTCTTTACAAGTGGGCCAAACACTTGGCATGGAATGGAAAAAAAAGAGATTAAAAAAGAGAGAAGATGCATCCAGATAAACTACGTCACTTTCGAGACTGACTGGAAAGTAAAAACTTAGATATCTTGCAAAGAAGTTACATTAATATCTTTCGATTTCAGAGATTTTATACCTTCCAAACAAACTTTTGCCGTGGACATATTAGTGCAGTAAGGAACTTTATTGGCTAAAGTAGCTCTTCTTAATGCAACTGCATCGCTCAACTGAGCTTCACTGTTTCCGCCTCCGGTATTTATCACCAATGCTATTTTTTTAGCATTCAAAACATCTACAATATGCGGAGAACCCTGATTAACTTTGTTTATTTTTTTACACTTAATTCCATGCTGACTAATAAAATCAGCAGTTCCTGCAGTTCCACAAAGTTTAAAATTTAGTTTAATTAATTGTTTTGCTAATTTTACCCCCTCTTGTTTATGACTATTTTTCAAAGAGATAAAAGCTAAACCTTTTTTTGGAAGAGAGTTTGAGGCCGCAATTTGACTTTTAGCAAAAGCCATACCAAAATTTTTATCAAAACCCATAACTTCACCTGTTGATTTCATTTCCGGCCCAAGCAAAAGATCGCTGTTAGGAAACTTGTTAAATGGAAAGACCGCCTCTTTTACTGCAAACATATCTTTTGTTTTACTTTTTAAATTAAACTTAGTTAATTTTTCTCCTGTCATCACTCTTGAGGCTATCTTAGCAAGAGGTAAATTTTTTGCTTTTGAAACAAATGGGACAGTTCTACTTGCTCTAGGATTAACCTCTATCACATAAATGTTATCTTTTTTAATTGCATATTGAACATTCATGAAACCTTTAACTTTAAGAGCTAAAGCTAATTTTTTTGTTTGGTTTTCAATTTCTTTAATCAAAAAAGGTTTTATTGATACCGGAGGCAGACTGCAAGCTGAGTCACCAGAGTGTATTCCAGCTTCCTCAATGTGTTGCATAATGCCAGCCACAAAAACATTTTTACCATCTGAAATTGCATCAACATCAACTTCCATTGCATTATCAATAAATTTATCAATTAAAATTGGATTTTTTTCGGCAACTTTAAATGCTTCTTTTACAAAGTTTTTAAGTTGTCTTTTTTCATGAACAATTTCCATTGCTCTTCCACCTAATACGTAAGAAGGTCTTACCATTAAAGGCAAACCAATCTTATCTGCAATTTTTAATGCTTGAGGAAAATTTCTGGCTATGCCACTTTCAGCTTGATTTAAATTAAGTTTATTTAAAAGATCTCTAAATCTATCTCTATCCTCAGCAAGATCAATCGATGAATATTGAGTTCCTAAAATTGGAAGCTTATTTTCGTGTAAAAATTTCGCAAGTTTAATCGGAGTTTGCCCTCCAAATTGGGTAATAACACCTTTTACATTACCTTTTGATTTCTCTCTCTTTATTATATTGAAAACATATTCATCTATTAAAGGTTCAAAATACAATCTATCACTAGTATCATAATCTGTTGATACGGTTTCCGGGTTACAATTCACCATGATAGTTTCATATTTAGCTTCCTTTAGAGCAAAACTAGCTTGGCAACAACAATAATCAAACTCTATTCCCTGACCAATTCTATTAGGACCTCCACCCAGAATTATAATTTTATCTTTGTTAGAGGGATCAGCCTCACATTCTAAGTTTGAAGAGAAATTTCTTTGATAAGTAGAGTACATATATGGAGTAAAAGATTTAAATTCTGCGGCACAAGTATCGACTTTTTTATAAACTGGTAAAACTTTTAAAGCAGTTCTTTTCTTTCTAATTAAAGTCTCCGAAGTATTTGTAAGTTCAGATAATTTTTTGTCAGAGAACCCTATCGACTTTATATAATTTAACTCATTGAAATTTTTAGGAAGACCTTTTTTCTTTATTTTAATCTCATTTTCTATAATTTCTTTTATCTGATTTAAAAACCAAGGATCAATTTTCGAAAGTTTATTTATATCCTTTAAATTTATTTTTTTTCTTATAGCTTCGCCAACAAGTAAAATCTTATTTGGAATATTTTCCTTGAGTTTTTTTCTAATTTGTTTCGTGTTTAAATCAAATATTTGGTCTAATCCTGAGAAACCTGTTTCTAAAGACACCAAAGCTTTCTGAAGAGACTCTTTAAAATTTCTACCAATAGCCATTGCCTCTCCCACCGATTTCATTGATGTTCCTAAAACTGCAGCTGATGAAGAGAATTTTTCAAAAGTAAATCTTGGAATTTTGGTGACCACATAATCTATTGTGGGCTCAAAAGATGCAGGTGTAACTTTCGTAATTTCATTTTTTAATTCGTCTAATGTGTAACCTACAGCTAACTTTGCAGCTACTTTTGCTATTGGAAACCCAGTGGCCTTTGAAGCTAATGCTGATGATCTTGAAACCCTTGGATTCATCTCAATGATTACCATTCTTCCATTTTTTGGATCTATTGCAAATTGAACATTTGATCCTCCAGTTTCTACACCAATTTTTCTTAGGCAAGCTATAGATGCATTCCTCATAACTTGATACTCTTTGTCAGTTAAAGTTAGTGCTGGAGCGATAGTTACTGAGTCCCCAGTATGAATACCCATGGGATCTAAATTTTCTATTGAGCAAATGATGATGCAATTATCATTTTTATCTCTAACGACTTCCATTTCGAATTCTTTCCAACCTTCTAAACACTCTTCAACTAAGACTTGGTTTACAGGTGACTCGCGAAGCCCATTTTTTATTATCTTATAAAAATCTTTTCTATTTTTTGCGATACCACCTCCCAAACCACCTAGGGTGAAAGCTGGTCTTATGATTGCAGGTAATCCAATTTGTTTTAATACCTTTGAAGATTGTTTAAAATTATTTACTATTTTTGATTTAGGAAGATCTAAACCAATCTCTATCATATTTTTTCTGAACTTTTTTCTATCTTCGGCATTGGATATAGCTTTAGAGTTAGCGCCTATGAGCTCAATTTTATATTTCTTTAGAAGCCCTTTTTTTTCTGCCTCCATTGCTAAATTTAGTGCAGTTTGACCACCCATTGTTGGCAAAATTGCATCAGGTTTTTCTTTTAAAAGAATTTTTTCAAGGACTTCGATTGTTATAGGCTCAATATAAGTTTTATCAGCAACATTTGGATCTGTCATAATTGTTGCCGGGTTTGAATTAATGAGAATTACTTTAAACCCTTCATCTCTTAAAGCTTTACAAGCTTGAGTACCTGAATAATCAAACTCACAAGCTTGCCCAATAATTATTGGCCCCGCACCAACAACTAAAATTTTTTTAATATCTTTTCTTTTTGGCATTTTTTTTCATACTTTTTATAAATTTTTCAAATAAATAAACGCTATCTTGAGGACCAGGGTTGGACTCTGGATGATATTGAACTGAAAAAACAGGTTTGTTTTTTAACTCAATACCTTCAATGCTGTTGTCAAATAAAGACTGGTGAGTAACTCTTATATTTTTAGGCATCCCCCTTTTTACTACTTCAAACCCGTGATTTTGACTTGTGATTTCTACTTTGCCTTCAATTAAATTTTTGACAGGATGGTTAGCTCCTCTATGACCTAATTTCATTTTTTCTGTTTTAGCACCTAGTGCTAAAGCTAGGATTTGATGACCCAAACAGATACCAAATAATGGTAACTTTTTTTTGATTAATTCTTGAATAGTAGGTATTGCATATTTCCCTGTAGCTGCAGGATCTCCAGGTCCGTTTGATAAAAATATTCCATTAGGCTTGAGTTTTAGAATATCTTTGGCATCTGTTTTGCATGGTACAATTGTAACTTTACAATTAAAATCTGAAAAATATCTCAAAATATTTTTCTTAATTCCGTAATCTATGGCAACCACATGCAATATTTTTTTTTTATTTTTTAAATATCCGTTTCCCTTTTTCCATGTTTTATAATCTTGCCACAAATAATTTTTCTTAGTAGTAACCATTTTAGCCAAATCTAAGTTTTTAAGGCCGCTCCATTTATTAGTTATTTTAATTAGTTTTTTTATATTTAATTTATTTTTGTTATAAAAAGATATTGTCCCCTTAGGGGCACCTTTGTCTCTAATGAAATTTGTTAAATTTCTAGTATCAATTCCAGTTATCCCAACTATCTTATTTTTTTTTAACCATTGATCTAAATGTTTTAACGATCTGTAATTTGATGGATTAGTTATCTCCGTATTTATTATTACTCCTTTAGTCCAAACCTTATCTGACTCGTGATCCTCTTTATTAGTCCCAACATTTCCAACATGCGGAAAGGTAAAATTTATAATCTGATCAGCGTAAGAAGGGTCGGATATGATTTCCTGGTAACCAGTAATAGAAGTATTAAAACATACTTCACCAGTTACAGTCCCTTTGTAACCTAAACCTATACCTTGAAAAAATTTGCCGTTTTGCAGAACTAGAATAGCTGTGGGATCGATCTTTTTAAGATTTTTTTTAGAGTTTATATTTTGACCAATCTTCTTCAAATACAACTCATGAGTTAAAGTAAAAAACTTATAAACATGATTTTGCGCAACATATGAAATAGAAACAAAATCGTCAAGAAAGTTCTTTTTATTTTGTATTAGAATTGTGATTAAAATAAATTTTTAAAATGCCTCTAAAAAAGCAAATAGATGATAAGCTAAATCAAGCTTTAAAAGCCAAAGATAAAAACATTTATCCAACATTAAGACTTATTGTTTCAGCTATAAAAGACTTAGAAATCGCAGGCAGGTCTAAAGGTCAAAAAGAAATAAAGGATAGTGACATTATTTCGCTACTCAAAAAAATGATAAAACAGAGAAATGAGTCTTGCGAAGTTTATGAAAAAGCCGGTCGTAAAGAGCTTCTTGAAAATGAAAAAAAAGAAATAGACGTAATAAGTACTTTTTTACCAAAGCAATTAAGTGAGGAAGATACAAAAAAAATTTGTGAAGAAACTATTAAGTCAGTCGGAGCTTCTTCCATGAAAGATATGGGAAAAATCATGGGAGTTCTGAAAACAAAACATGCAGACTCACTTGATTTTTCAGTAGTAAGTAAAATTTTGAAAGGAATCTTAAATTAGAATGAAATATCCCAAAGAATACTTGGATGAAATAAAACTTAGACTAAAAGTATCTCAAATCGTTGGAAAAACTGTTCAGCTCAAAAAAAGAGGAAAAGAGTTTATAGGGTTATCTCCCTTTAAAAACGAAAAAACACCGTCCTTTACAGTCAATGATGAAAAAGAATTTTATCATTGCTTTAGCACTGGAGAGCATGGCAACATTTTTGATTTTTTGATGAAAACCAAATCAGTAGGTTTTGGTGAGGCCGTTAGAACTTTAGCTGCTGAGGCAGGAATGCAACCCTATAGATTTTCAAACTTTGACCAGAAAAAAGATTTAAGGTTTAAGACTTATAAAAACATATTAAAAGAGTATAAAAATTATTTTAATCAAAATTTATACAGCAGCAGTGGCAAAGAAGCTTACGATTATCTCCTAAACAGGGGTTTAAAAAAAGATATAATTGAAGAATTTAAATTAGGATATGTCCCCTGGAAAAATAATTTTTACGATACTTTATTAAAAAATTATACTGAAGAGGAAATAAATTTAACAGGCTTATATTATAAAAGCGACAAGACAGGAAAATTTATCGATCGTTTCAATTCTAGAATAATTTTTCCAATTAACAATATTTCTGGTGATACTGTTGCATTTGGCGGAAGAGTCATAAAAGATGGCAAATTAGCAAAATACATTAATTCCCCTGAAACTGAGTTTTATAAAAAAGGAAGCATGATATTTAATTTAGATAAAGCGAAAAATTTAAGAGCTGAAACAGAGGATATTTTGATAGTTGAAGGCTACATGGATGTAGTAAGTGTTTATGCTGCAGGAATAAAAAATGTAATTGCTAACTCTGGCACCGCTCTGACTGAAAGGCAAATTGATTTAATTTGGAAATTTTTTTCTAGTCCGATAATTTGTTTAGACGGAGACAAAAGCGGCCAAACAGCCGCTGTTCGAATTGCAGAAAAACTCTTTCCATTAATAAATGATAATAATAAAATTTACTTTTCTATTATGCCCTATGGTAAAGACCCGGACGACTATGTCAAAAAAAATGGCAAGGAGGCACTCTTAAATTTGCTTAAGCAAAAAAGTATCATTCAAACTTTTATTTGGAATAATTATTTAAACAAGATAAATTTAAATAATCCTTTCGAAATTTCTAAATTTGAAAAAGATATAAAAAAATTAACTTATTCCATTAACGATGAGACTATTAGAAAATACGTTCTTGAGGACTTTTTAGAAAAAATAAAAAAATTAACACCAATCCAAACCTCAAGACAAAAAGGCACATATTTTCAAACTAAAAATAAAAAAAACTATTCTTTGCTTAAAGAGACAAAAATTTTATATCAAAAAAGAAAAGATCTATCAAAAATACAAATTATAGAGTTTTCTATTTTGTTTATAGCTTTGAATTATACCAGAATAATCACTAAAAGATTGGAAGAATTGTCAAATATTAAATTTCTAGCTGAAAAAAATCATAATTTTAAAATGAATATAGTAAATTTGCTTGAACAAGGTCATGACAATGAATCTATACAATCTAAAATTAATTCGCTAGATCAAGAAATTCTAAGGGAAATTATCGAAAACTCCAATATTCAAATAATTATAAAAAATAAAAGCGAGTCAGAAATCTCCGATTTGCTTGAAGAATTGTTTCAAGACCACAAGGAACAAAGAAATCTTAAAAAAATAGAATCCCTTGAACGAAAATTAATCAACAACTTAGACGAAAACTCTTATTCAGAGCTCATTAGGCTGAAAAGTCAATTAAATAGGGAATAAATAAAGTATAGATTTTTTTATTTCAAAGATTATATATATCTTTCAATTCATTTATGGCAGAAAAACTAATTACAAAATCTTTCGAAAGACTTTTGGACAAAGGGAAGCATCGTGGTTTCATTACCTACGAAGAATTAGGTAAGTCTCTTGGAAAAAGAAACAGCACAAATGAAAATTTAGAGAGAGCATTCTTAATAATCGTTGATGAAAAAATTACACTCGTAGAAAAAAAATCACAATTTCAGTCTAATAAAAAGAAGGAAGTTACATCTTCTAGCGAGGAGAAAACATCTGATAAAAGTGACGATCCAATTAGAATGTATCTCAGAGAAATGGGGGGTGTGGAATTACTTTCAAGAGAGGGTGAAATAGCTATTGCTAAAAGAATTGAGGCAGGTAAAGACGTTATGATTAATGCTTTGACTCAAAGTCCGATTGTAGGAAAAAAAATAAATGAATGGAAAGAACAAATCGAAACACAACAACTTTTAGTAAGAGATATTATAGATATTGACTCAACGTATGAAGATTTTGAGGGGTTGGAAGATGAAGATGAGTTAAAGATTAAAAAATCCAAACCGGAAAAAGAAAAACCAAATGATGAAAAAAAAGAAGAGGAAAATTCTCCTGTCGAAGAAGATGAATTTAATGTTTCTTTGGCAAAAATGGAAGAGGAAATAAAACCAAAAATAATTAATATTTTAATATCTCTAAGTAAAAATTATTCCAAACTAAAAAAATATCAGCTAGAAAAACTTGAGTGTATGCTAAATTCGAGAGAGCTCTCAGTTTCAAAAAATAAAAATTTTAAGAAAATTCAGGAAATTTTAGTAGACAATTTCAAAAACTTACAGCTCGCCCCTCATGTTGTAGAAGAACTGGTCCAATCACATTATAAAGAGAATAAAAAGATAGTCTCTTTAGAGGGTGTTTTATTAAGATTAGCGATGGACAATAAAATTTCTCGTGAAGAATTTTTAAAATATTATGTTGGAAATGAGATTAATCCAAAATTTGAGAATTTTTTAAAGGAAAATAATTCTTGGAAAGCTTTCTTTAAAAAACACAAAAAAGATTTTTCAGAAATCAAAGACAGATTAGTAGAATTTAGTAAAAAAATTGGTTTATCCGTTGGCGAATTTAAGAAGCTAGTATCAAGGATACAGAAAGGTGAAAGAGAGTCACGAATTGCTAAGAAAGAAATGGTTGAGGCGAACCTGAGATTAGTAATATCAATAGCAAAAAAATATACAAACAGAGGACTCCAATTTTTGGATTTGATTCAAGAGGGCAATATTGGGCTAATGAAAGCAGTTGATAAATTTGAATACAGAAGGGGTTATAAGTTTTCGACTTATGCAACATGGTGGATCCGACAAGCAATAACGCGTTCGATAGCAGACCAGGCAAGAACAATTAGAATTCCAGTTCATATGATTGAAACAATAAATAAAATAGTAAGAACTCAGAGACAGATTATGAGTGAGTTTGGAAGAGAACCGACGCCTGAGGAGCTCTCAAAAAAGTTAGCAATGCCTTTAGAGAAAGTTAGAAAAGTTCTTAAGATAGCTAAAGAACCAGTTTCACTTGAAACACCAGTCGGTGATGAAGAAGATAGTAGTTTAGGTGACTTTATTGAGGATAAGAATGCTTTACAACCGCTTGATACTGCCATCCAATCTAACTTGAGTGAGTCAACTACAAAAATATTAGCCTCATTAACTCCTAGAGAAGAAAGAGTTTTAAGAATGAGATTTGGAATAGGCATGAATACAGATCACACATTAGAAGAGGTCGGACTTCAGTTTTCAGTTACTAGAGAACGAATAAGACAAATAGAGGCAAAAGCGTTAAGAAAACTCAAACATCCAAGTAGATCAAAACAACTAAAAAGTTTTTTAGAAAAATAATTATTGTGATATAAGTGAATGTTTTTGGGCCTGTAGCTCAGTTGGTTAGAGCAGTACACTCATAATGTATTGGTCCCAGGTTCGAGTCCTGGCGGGCCCACCATTAATTATTTAAAAATTCCTCTAATTTTGAAATTAATGAATTAATATCGTTATTATTCGAGCTTAATATTGAGGCAAATTCCTCTTTCTGGGTCCTTGCTAAACTAAGTCCTTCAACAATTAAGTCTCTTATGAGAGGTTTATCAGGATTTTTAGTATAAATTCTCCAATCAATTTTGATTTCTGGATTGCCATCTTCAGGTTTTATTTTAGAGTTGACTATAGTGTAATTTGAACTTTTTTGCTCCGACATAGTAACCTCAAATTTACTGTAAGAGTAATCTGTTAATCTTGAAGTAAGACTTTTAAGGAAATATTTTTCGAAAGTTTTCTGGTATTTGTTAATGTCCTCTTTATTAGATGATTTTCTTAGCTCACCTAAAGTATATAATCCAAGAGCATTAATATCGACATTTTCTTTAGCAATTTCCTCAACATATCTTGATTTTTCCTCATTTGTAATGGATTTGTCAGATAATTTGTTTATTGCATCATTTACTAATTCAAGGACAAACTCTTTTGGATCCGAGCTATAAGAAAATGCAGCTCCATTAAATATAACTAAGATCAAAATTATGAAAGTGCTAATTCTTTTCATTTAAAATTCTATTTATCTAGATCCCAATCTTCTTGGTCACCATCAGAGTTTCCAACTTTATTTTCTCTGCTTTGTAAGTATACACTTTTCATTGAAGAATATAAATCTATAGAATTTTTTTCCAAGCTTTCAAAATTAGTTAAGTTATCCGATCTAAAATCCACTGCAGCTGTACCTTTCAAAGAATAATAGTCTATATTGTTACCAGAAATGCTTAGTAATTCTTTTTCTCTTATAGTTACGTGAGCAAAAGGATCAACGAATGTATCTGCGATTATCCCTATGGAGTCCCGGATAGTTGTTGGTCCAAGTATAGGTAAAACATAATAACATCCTTGACCAATTCCATATGAACCAAGGGTTTGACCTACATCTTCTTTAAGAGGTTTCAATCCCAACTTCTCCGCTGGATTTAAAAATCCAAAAATTCCAACTGTTGAGTTTATAGCAAAACTGCCGAATGAATTTCCAAGTTCTTTAAAGTTTCCTTGCAAAAGATTGTTTGGAATTGATAGTAAAGTTGAAATGTTAGACGTAAAATTACTTGTACCGTTTTTTATAGGATTGGGAAGTTTGTTATATCCTTTTGCAATAGGTTCTAAAATTACATCATCAAAAGCCATATTAAATTTAAAAACTGATCTACTTAAACCTTCAAAACATTCATCTGTAGCGTTTACACTAGAGATAGATCCTAGGAAAAGGAGCGCAGAAAAAGTTATTGGTATGACTTTTTTTAAATACATTATATAATGCTATATATATAATTTTACTTTATATGCTATATAAAATTTACTCAAAAAATTTTTTTATATGATTTTTAGCGTAATTTTATTAATTTTATGAAAATATCAATTGATTTATCTCCTAATTTTTCAAAAAAAAAGAGAAAAGCCGCAGAAATTAAATTTGTAATAATCCATTATACTGGAATGCAATCTGAAATTGAATCAATAATTAGATTAAAGAGCAAAAAATACAAAGTCAGTTCACATTATATAATTAATAGAAAGGGAGAAGTAACTCAACTTGTAAAAGATTTACATATTGCTTGGCATGCAGGTAAATCAAAATGGAAAGGTTTTAAAGATTTAAATAAAGATTCTATAGGTATAGAATTAGTCAATAAAGGTCATAACTTCGGCTATCAAAAATTTACAAATTTTCAAATTAAAAGTCTGGTTAAATTATGCAAAAAATTAAAAAAAAAATACAATATAAGTCGTAAGAATTTTCTCGGCCACTCTGATATTGCCCCGTTAAGAAAAATTGATCCAGGAGAAAAATTCCCATGGCAAAAACTTAGTAATCATAATTTAGGTAATTGGTACCAACTAAAAAATATTAATACAAATTTAATCAAAAAGGGGACCTCGCATTTTTTTTTTAGCAATCTGCATAAAATCGGATATAGGTACTTTAAAATTTATAAAAGAACTAAAACTGATAAAACTATAATCGAGGCTTTCCAAAAAAAATACTTACCAAACAAAGTAACAGGTAAAATCGACCATAAAACTCTGCAAATTTCCAGTTTTCTAGCTAATATTCGTTAATATACTTGAAAATTGACAAATATTTTACTATTAATGTTTTGCCAGATAATTGGACGGTCGCTAAAATTAAAACTTTTAGAGGAAAGTCCGGGCTCCATAAAGACACAGTGCCAGTTAACGGCTGGCGAAGGTGACTTCAGGGATAGTGCCACAGAAAATAAACCGCCTAATCAAGGCAAGGGTGAAACGGCGAGGTAAGAGCTCACCGGTTTTCTGGTAACAGAAAACGCACGGCAAACCCCACTGGGAGCAAGGTTAAATAGAGAGGACACTGCAATTTTGCAAAAAACTGTCTTTAGTTAGTCCTCTGGGTTAACCGCTTGAGCTTAAGTGCAAACTTAAGCCTAGAGAAATGACATCTTCAATGACAGAACCCGGCTTATAGATTATCTGGCGAGTTCCTCATATATTGTTCTGCTTTTGTACTAAATCTCAAATATAAAGATATTGACTATTTATTAAAAACCCATACTATCCCAAATAATCCCATATTGGAGGGTGATTTGAAAATTTTAATAATTAAAAGACAAGAATATAACGATGTTTTTATCAAACTACGAAAACAAAATAGACAAGAAAGGTCGGGTCTCAGTGCCAGCTACTTTTAGAGCGCATTTAAATTCTATGGGATATAATGGATTTATTAGCTATCCATCATTCAGTCATTCTGCATTGGAAGGTTGTTCTCAAGATAGAATTGAAAAATTATCAAATACAATTGACTCATTAAATCCATTTGAGGAAAAAAGAGACTTTTTTGCTACATCAGTCTTGTCAGAAAGTGAAAATTTACAATTTGACACTGAAGGCAGAGTATCAATTTCAGAGAAATTACTCAATCATGCAAAAATAAAAAATAATATTTTATTTGTTGGCTTAGGCAAAACTTTTCAAATTTGGGAACCAAAAAATTTTGAAAAATTTAAAATATTTGCAAGAAAAAAAGCCTTTCAAAATAGATCAAACTTAAAATGGGAAAACAAACAGAAAGGAGAGATATCATGAGTATAAATGTTGGAGGGGGTGAGCTAAGAGAATTGAAACCAAGAATATTAGTAATAGGAGTAGGTGGCGCTGGTGGAAACGCTATAAATGCCATGATAGACGCAGGCATGCAAGGAGTAGAGTTTGTTGCAGTAAATACTGACGCTCAAGATTTGAAGATGAGCAAAGCAGATGCAAAGATACAAATAGGAATGAATTTGACTAAAGGACTTGGAGCTGGAGCAAAACATGACATTGGACAAGCAGCTGCTGATGAGTCGATAAATGAAATTGTGAATTATATTCAAGGAAGTAACATGGTTTTTATAGCTTCGGGCATGGGCGGAGGCACAGGAACTGGAGCTTCACATGTAATAGCAAGAGCTGCGAGAGAAATGAATATTTTGACTGTTGGTGTTACAACGCTTCCTTTCGCATATGAGGGCCCTAAAAGAATGCGAAGAGCTGTTGCTGGCCTCGAGGAATTGAAAAAACATTTAGATACTACGATTGTAGTACCTAATCAAAATCTTTTTAAAATAGCAAATGAGTCTACTGGATTTGAGGAGTCCTTTAACTTATCTAATGAAGTTTTGAAACATGGTGTTCAAAGTATTACAGATTTAATGGTGAGACCTGGTATGATTAATTTAGACTTCGCTGACGTCGAAACAGTTATGAGTTCAAGCGGAAAAGCTATGATGGGTACGGGAGAAGCTGAAGGAGAAAATAGAGCAATTGTGGCCACGGAACTTGCCTTGAATAACCCACTGATTGACGAATACACTTTACAAGGTGCAAAAGGGCTCTTAGTTAATATAACAGGGAGTAGTGACCTTAAACTTTTTGAAGTTGATGCAGCTGTGAATAAAATTAGGGCAGAGGTCGACCCAGAGGCTGAACTAATCTTTGGTGCAATAAAGGATGAAAATATGAATGGTAAAATAAGAGTTTCAATAGTTGCTACCGCATTGTATGGCTCAGAAACAAAACCTTACTTGAACCTAGTTAATAATAATTCAAATGGAACTCCTACTACTAAAACTTTTTCTCAATCAGAAAGTTTGTTCAATACAAATCATATTGAAAAAAATATTGTTAATTCAATTGATGGAGCTACCGCTTTAAAACTTGATGAAAGTTATGAAATCAAAAATAGCGAAGAACAAAGCGAATTGATTGATAGCTTTGAAAATAATGAAGAAAATCAAATAAATATTGATTTACAAAATAATAAAAACAATAGCGAGGAAATCCCAACAGGCGTATCAATTGAAAGCGCTTCTTATATGGAGCAAAATAGAGAAAATATTTACGAAAACAACTCTATAATTGATAAAGAAAAAGCAGGCGAAGAATTTACCCCAAAACTTTTTTCAGATGATCTAGTTCTAGATGCTGGTAAAACAAATACCTCTGAAGATGAAAATGAAACACATCAATTATTTGATCAAAATGAGGAGGAAGAAGATTTTGAAATTCCCGCATTTTTAAGAAGACAAAAGTTTTAAATGATAAAATTTGAAATTAATGAAAACTCAAATATCATCACTGGAATACTCTCATTTTCCAGTGATGTTGAGTGAAGTTGTTCAAATTTCATCTCCAGAAAATGGTGGTATTTTTGTTGACTGTACTTTTGGCGGCGGAGGTTACTCTAAAGCCTTACTTAAATTTCCCAAAACAAAAGTAATTGCAATAGATAGAGATCCAGCAGTGGTTGCGATTTCGAAAAAATTTGAAAAAGTATACAAGGACAGATTTCAATTTTATCAATCAAAATTTAGCCAAATAGACAAATTTCTAAAGAAAGATATTGATGTAGCAATATTTGATCTTGGATTGTCATCAATACAACTCAATAATTTTAAAAGAGGTTTTTCTTTTAAATCTAAAGGAGAAATAGATATGAATATGGGCCTTTCTAATTTTTCCGCTCAAGATGCAGTGAACAACTTAAGTGAAAATCAATTAAAATTAATAATCAAAATATTAGGTGAAGAAAAAGAAGCTTATAGCATTGCAAAAAACATCGTGCGGGCAAGATCAAAAAAAAAGATAACAAGAGTAGATGAACTTGTAAAAATTATAGAAAAAAGTAAAAGAAAAAATTTCTACTCCAAAATACATCCAAGTACTAAAACTTTCCAAGCCTTAAGAATTTATGTTAATAAAGAAATAACTGAGCTTATAAATGGAATAGTTAAGGCAACTAAATTACTCAAACCTGGCGGTAAGTTATTAATAGTTAGTTTCCATTCAATTGAAGATAAAATTATCAAATTTCTTTTTAGTAATTTCTCACAAAATAAATCTAAGCCTTCCAGATATTTTCCTGAGGACAACAGTGAAAATTTAATTTTGTTCGAAAAATACACAAATAAAGTAATTAGACCTTCAAAAAAAGAAATAAAAAAAAATAACCCATCACGATCTGCAAAGTTGAGATACGCTATTCGAAGTAAAAATGAATTTAATTTTCCTAATAATTTAATAAAAAAATTTAGTAGGTATTTAGATATTGAGGCAATATATGTATAAATTTAAACTTTGCATTTCAATTATATTTTTTTCATTATTATTAGTTGGAACTTCAATTATTAAGAATGAAACTAGAGATCTTGAAAAAAAAATAGACAATTTAAATGAGCACATTGTTTTAAAAGAAAAAGATTTAAATGAGACACAATTAGATTTTTTTTATTTAACCTCACCTTACGTCCTTGAACAAAGAATTCAGAATTTGGATATGAATATATATACCCCAATGAAACACTCAAATATATTCTTAAGTTTTTTAAGTTTTGTAGAACTTCAAAATAAATTTGTAATTCAAGAAATTCAAAATGAGAAAAAAATACAAAAAAGATAAAAATCCAAACAAAAATCAGACAAGTTTTTATTTTGAAGACTATTTAGAGACAAACAAGAAAATAAGATTCAGTCAAAAAAAAAATTTTTTACAAGATAGGGTATATTTATTATTTTTCCTTTTTTTTACTTTAATTTTAATATTTAGTTTAAGGATTGTTCATATCTCACTCAATAAACTAGAAATTTCCAACCAATCTAATTCATCAAAAAAAATTACATTATTGAGGAGAGATATAGTTGATAGAAACGGTGAATTGATATCAAGGAATATTCAATCTTTCCACGCAGCAATTAATCCAAAATTAATTAAAAATAAGGAAAATTTTCTAATAAATTTAAGATTAAATTTTCCAAATATTCAAAAAGAAAAAATTGAAAATCAGATCAAAAAAGGCAAATATTTTTATTTGAAGAAACGCATTAACCAACAAGAAAAAGAGAAGTTATGGAATTTAGGACACAAAGCTATAATTTTTGAACCATTTCAATCAAGAATATATACTCACGCAAATTTATTCAGTCACATAGTTGGCCAGGTAGACTTTGATAATTATGGAATTTCTGGCATAGAAAAATATTTTGATAAGGAGCTCAAAAATAGGGATTTGCTTAGCGAACCTTTAGAAATAACTCTTGATGTTAACTTGCAATATTTAATTAATAAAGAATTAAATAAAGCATTAACCACATTTAATTCTACTGGAGCGGGCGCTTTGTTAATGGATGTTAAGACTGGAGAAATATTGTCCCTCGTTTCTTTACCAAATTTTGACATAAATAAAAGAGCAAATGTAAAAGATAAAAAGTATATGAATAAAATTACTAAAGGTGTCTATGAGTTAGGATCAATTTTTAAAACTTTTACTGTAGCTCTTGCTCTAGAAAATAAGATTGTATCTCCTCAAACAATAATTCATGATATTCCTCGTTCGATAAAGTGTTCCAAACATAATATTTCAGACATCAAAGAGTTTCCAAGGAATTTATCTGTAGAAGATATTCTAATAAGATCTTCAAACATAGGAACTCTATTAATTGCTAGAAAAATAGGCGAGAAGAAATTCAAAAAATTTATTGAAGATGCTAATTTACTCGAAATACCAGAATTTCAATTAGAAGAAGTAGGCAGTCCAATCAGTTTTAATTGGAATAAATGTAAGTTAGAAACAGTCTCTTTTGGACATGGAATAACTACCACACCATTACAAGCTACTTCAACTTATGCCTCTTTGACTAATGGAGGAAATATTATTCAACCAACTTTAATTAAAAGAAAATTTAATAAAACTAACAAAAAATTAATTTCAAAAAGCACTAGTGAAAATATAAATAAAATCTTGAGAAAAGTAGTAACTGATAAAAATGGCACAGCTAGTTTAGCAAATATAGATGGTTATTACGTCGGCGGCAAAACTGGTACATCTCAAAATTATCAAAATAAAAAAGATAACTTGAACACATTCATATCGATTTTCCCCTCTCAGAAACCAAAATACGCCCTATTAGTAATGCTAGAGAATCCTAAAGTTGCTAAAGATTTAGTATATAATTATAGAGGTTCTAAAATAAAAGCATCTCGAAATGAAGCTGGGTGGAACTCCGTATACGTGGCTGGCAAAATAATAGAAAAAATTGGACCAATTTTAGCCATAAAAAGCGAAGATTTTAATTATCAATATGTTGTTGAAAAAACTAATTAAAAATCTTTCTCCAGAACAAAATAAAATTAAGATACGAGGTCTTTCTATAGACAGTAAAAAAATTCGCAAAGGTTTTATCTTTTTTGCAATTAAAGGACACAGATTAAACGGAGAAAAGTTTATTCACGAAGCAGTTAAAAAAGGTGCGTCAGTGATTATCTGTTCAAATAAATGTAGATATGTCAGTAAAAAAATATTGATAATAAAAACATCTAACATTAGAAATCTTTTAGGTGAAATTTGTTCAAAGTTTTTTAAATTAAAACCAAAAAATATTCTTGCAGTAACAGGGACAAACGGAAAAACGTCTGTAGCAGATTTATTTTATCAAATTCTACAAATCAATCAGGTACCAGTTGCTTCAATTGGAACGTTAGGGATAAAATATAAAAATCAAATTTTTAAGTTAAATCTGACCACTCCCGATACTATTTTGCTTCATAAATCTCTAGAGAATATTAAAAAAAATAAAATAGACAATGTTATCATTGAAGCCTCTAGTCATGGATTAGACCAAAAAAGGGTCAATCATTTAAATTTAAAAGCTGGAATATTTACAAATCTAAGTCAAGATCATCTTGACTATCATAAAAGTATGAGGTCTTATTTTAATTCAAAATTAGTTCTCTTTAAAAATATTATACCAGAAAAAAAAACAATAATAGCTGATAGTTCAATAAAACAATTTAAAACACTAAAAAAAATTTCCAAAAAAAGAAATCTTAATTTAATTGATGCTAATATTACAGAAAAAAAATTATATAATTTTTTAGATAATAAATATAATGAATTTCAATTAAAAAATTTATCAATGGCAATTTCTGCTGCTAAGTTATGTAATCTTAGTGAAAAAAAAATTTTTAATTCTTTAAATCAGTTAAAAGATGTTAACGGCAGACTTGAATTAGTAAAAACTTTTTCAAACAAAGTGAATGTTTATGTCGACTTTGCTCACACGCCAGATGCTCTAGAAAAAAGCTTAAAATCATTAACTAATTCTCGTGGTAAAAATATTTCAGTTGTGTTTGGGTGTGGTGGAGATAGGGATTACAAAAAAAGACCTTTAATGGGAAAAATTGCTGCTAAATTTTGTAAAAAAATTTATGTAACTGACGACAATCCAAGAAATGAAAAACCAGAAAAAATAAGGCTACAAATAATAAAAAGAATTAAACATAAGAGACTTTTTAATATCGGCAAAAGAGATCAGGCTATTAAATATGCAATATTAGCAGCTGACCCTCACGAAACAATTCTTGTCGCTGGAAAGGGTCATGAAACACAACAAATTTTTAGAAACAAAGTAGTATCAATTTCAGATAAAGAAATTATTAAAAATATCAAAATCAATCGATCAAAAACAAAAAAAGATAACTTAAATTTTATTCAAAATAAAAATATCATTAAAAGTTTAAAAAAGAATAAAAAAATAAAAAATTTTCATGGTTTGGCAATAGACTCAAGAATTGTTAAAAAAAACAACTTATTTTTAACTATTAAAGGTAAAAATAATGACGGAATTAAATTTATTCCAAATGCAATAAAAAAAGGTGCAAGCTATATAGTTTCATCAAAAAATATTAAAAAAAATTCAAAACAAATCATTAAAGTAAAAAGTGAGAAAGATTTTTTGAATTATTTTGCATCTAAAAAAAGGGAAGGTTCAAATGCTAAGATCATCGCAGTTACTGGAAGTGCCGGCAAAACTTCTTTAAAAGATTTAATAAACACTTTACTTCAAAACTTTGGAGAAACATTTAGCTCTCCAAAGTCTTACAACAATCACTACGGTGTACCTTTAAGCTTATCTCAACTAAGTTTGAGACATGAATATGGTGTTTTTGAAGTTGGAATGAGCAAATCTGGAGAAATTGATAAACTTACAAAATTAATTAGACCTCATGTTGGAATTATTACAAATATTGGCGAGGCTCACATTGAAAATTTCAAGAACCTCAAAGGTATTGCTAGAGCTAAAGGAGAACTAATTGATAATATAGAAGAAAATGGTTCTATTATTTTAAATCGTGATGATAAATTTTTTAATTTTTTTCAAAACAAAGCAAAATCAAAAAAATTGAAAATATATTCTTTTGGAATGTCAAAAAAATCAGACGTATACCCGATCTCAATTAAGGAAAATAAACAAACAAAAATTACGAAGGTGAAATTTTTTAATAAAATTTTAAATTTTGATACACTTAATATTAATATTTACAATGTATTGTCAGCTTTAATTTTACTCAGGTTGTTTAATTTAGATTTTACTCAAATTTACAAGTGTTTTAAAAAAATTGAACCAACTTCTGGTAGAGGAAAAATCCATAGTGTTATGAGATATAATAAAAAGTTTAAATTAATTGACGAAAGTTATAATGCTAATCCTCTTTCTGTAAAAAATGCAATTAGATATTTTAAGTCTATTAAAAAAAAAAATTTCAAAAAATATCTACTTTTAGGAGATATGCTTGAGTTGGGGAAAAAATCTGAGAAATTGCATAAAGATTTATCAAAAGTTATTAACAGCTCAGATATAGATAAGGTTTTTATCAAAGGAGATAAAGCTCTTACTACTTATAAAAATATAAACAAATCAAAAAGAGGGAATATTTTGCAACAGTACGAAGATGTAGATTTTACTTTAAATAACATTATAGCTAATAATGATTATTTAATGATTAAAGGTTCCAACGCTACAGGTTTAAATTATATAAGCAAAAAATTTATAAAAGGATATTAAATGTTATTTCATTTTTTTACTTCTCTTGTAGACCAATTTTCCTTTTTTAATGTTTTTAAATATTTGACTTTTCGAACAGGTCTTTCTGTCATGACCTCTTTGGTAGTAGTTTTTATAATTGGAGGACCCTTGATAAAAGTTTTTTCTGAAAAAATGATAACTGGCCCAATAAGACAAGATGGACCTATAGATCATATAGTAAAAAAAACAGGAACTCCAACTATGGGAGGTGTAATAATTATTATTGGAATAATTTCAAGCACCTTGCTTTGGGCAGATTTAACAAATGTTTATGTTTGGACATTAATATTTGTATCACTTAGTCTTGGAGGGCTGGGTTTATTAGATGATATATTAAAAATTAAATACAAAAACTCAAGAGGACTAAAGTCAAAACATAAATTTATTGGTCAATTAATTATTGGTGTTATTGCTCTTATCATATTGATTAAATTTTCAAATCATGAATATTTATATGATCTTTACTTTCCTTTTTTTAAAAATTTAATCTTACATATGGGGTTATTTTTTATCCCTTTCGCTTTATTTGTAATAATAGGTGCATCTAATGCTGTTAATTTAACTGATGGATTAGACGGTTTAGCTACGGTTCCTGTAATGCTAGTTGCTTTATCATTCACTTTGATTTCATATGTTGTTGGAAATACAATTTTCTCAGAATATCTCCAGATACAATATATTCCAAATGTAGGAGAACTATCTATTTTTTGTGGATCAATAGTAGGAGCTTGTTTAGGTTTTCTTTGGTATAACGCTCCGCCAGCAAAAATCTTTATGGGAGATACTGGCTCTTTGTCTTTAGGAGGATCGTTAGCTGCCATAGCAATTATCGTCAAACATGAAATCGTATTAGCAATTATCGGAGGACTTTTTGTGCTAGAAACTGTATCCGTAATTATTCAAGTAATTTCCTTTAAATTAACTGGTAAAAGAATATTTAAAATGGCACCTATTCATCACCACTTTGAAAAAAAAGGTTGGGCTGAGTCCACAATTGTAATTCGTTTTTGGATAATTGCTATTATTTTAGCTTTAATAGGGCTAGCTACGTTAAAATTAAGGTAGCGAATGTTTTCATTAAAATATTTAAAAAAAAAGTCATATTTAGTTTATGGGCTGGGTCTATCAGGTCGATCAGTAGTGAATTTTTTTGATAAAAATAATTTTAAAAAATATTTTGTTTGGGATGACAATAATCAAGACTTGTATAAAAAAAGAAGAGTCAAGAATTTAAATAATTCTTTAAAAAAGGTTGATTATATAATTTTAAGTCCAGGTGTAAGTTTAAATTTACCAAATAATAAAAAAAAACTAATTAAATTCAAAAAAAAAATAATCACAGATTTAGATTTAGTATTTATGACTAAAAATTTTTCAAAAAGTATAGTTGTGACTGGAACTAATGGAAAATCTACAGTCTGTAAAATGTTATTTCATATTTTAAAAAAAAATAAAATTAATTCTCACTTAGGAGGAAATATAGGTAAACCAATACTTGATCTTAAAATAAAAAAGAGAGATTTTCTCATAATCGAAGCATCATCTTATCAATTATCACACTCAAAATTTATTAAACCTGATTATGCTATTTTACTTAATATAACCAATGATCATCTTGATTGGCATGGAAATATGAAAAATTATATAAAATCAAAATTAAAAATTTTTGAGCTCCAATCAAAAAATCAATATTCGATTATCAATAATAGATTTAGAAAAAATTTTAAAAAAAGACGATTTTTAGGAAAAATGGTTATTCCAAAAATGAAAAATCACCTAATTAAAAGTAAAAAAATTGAGAATTTACATCTAAGCTCAAAATTTAATCAAGAAAATATGACTTATGTTTTTGAACTTGCCAAGCTTCTTAAAATAAACGAGAAATCTCTTATTCACTCTTTAAATTCTTTCAAAGGTTTGCCTCATAGATTTGAAATTTTTCTAAAAAAAAATAATTTTACTTTTATAAACGACTCTAAAGCCACAACATTTGAGTCTACGAAATCTGCACTGCAAAATACAGAAAACATTTACTGGATACTAGGAGGGTTGCCTAAAAAAAATGATAAAATTAAACTTAAGAGCTTGAAAAAAAATATTATTAAGTCTTACATAATAGGAAATAATATAAATTTTTTTAAAAAACAATTACATAACAAATTAAATTACCAAATTACCAAAAATTTAAAAAATTCTATAATTCAAATTATTAAAGATATAAAAAAATCCAAAAATAATAAAAGTACTATTTTATTAAGTCCCTCTTCAGCCTCGTTTGACCAATACCAAAATTTTGAAAAGAGAGGTAACGAGTTTAAAAGATTAAGCAGAAATTATGCCAGAAAATACCTTTAAGCTCATATTGATCAATTATTGGCGAAACATTGATAAAAAAATCTTTTTTTGCTTTGTAATTTTGTTCTCTTTAGGTTTGTTTTTTTCATTTTCATCAACTTCGTCATTAGCAGGCGAACGGCTTAATAAAGACTATTACTTCTTTTTTTCTAAACATTTAATATTTACATTTTTAGCTATAATTATCATGATTTTTTTATCCTTACTAGAAACAGATTTTTTAAAAAGATTTATCATTCCTCTATTTATAATTTCATTCATTTTTTTGGTGCTAGTTCCTTTCATCGGAACCGAGGTAAAAGGAGCAAAGAGGTGGTTAGATCTTTATTTTTTCAAATTACAACCTATTGAGGTTTTAAAACCTTTTTTCATTCTAGTTACAGTAAAAATTCTAACGTTTGAAAAATTGAGAAATAATCAATTAAAATACTTATTAAGTTTTTTTTTACTATCCTCAATAATTATTTTATTAATTGATCAGCCAGATTTAGGACAATCAATTCTATTAACCGTGACTTGGATAGCCACAGTATTTGTTTCAGGAGCGGGCTTACTTTATATTTTTGCTTTTTTTTCTATATTTTTAATTTCTATCAGCACTCTTTTACTTCTAATGCCAGAAAAATTTGGTTATATTATAAATCGACTTGTTTCCTTTGTAGATCCCTCAAAGGGAGACAAATTCCAGTCTTCCTCAGCACTAGATGCCATCAAACTAGGTGGATTAAAAGGTCAGGGAATGGGAGAAGGAATTTTAAAAGATAAAGTACCTGAAGCACACACAGATTATATTATAGCAATAATTACAGAGGAATATGGATCAATTATTTCAATTATTATAATATCAATTTTTTTGTATATATCTTTTAGAATTGTAAAAAGTTGTTCAAAACAAGAGGATGAAATGACAAAAATTTCTTTATGCGGTCTTGCGGCTTTGCTCATATTTCAGACTTTCATTCATGTTGGTGTTAATACTAGTTTAATACCCACAACTGGAATGACATTACCTTTTCTTAGTTACGGAGGATCTTCATTGATTGGAAGTTCAATCCTAGCAGGCGTAATTCTTAATTACACAAAAAATAAGACTTATCTTTATGATTGATAAAACTAAGATATTAATAGCTGTTGGTGGCACTGGAGGTCACGTGTTTCCTGGATATAATTTGTCAAAACATTTAGCTGAACAAAAATATAGTCTTGAACTTGTTACAGATATAAGAGGTTTTAAGTATCTAAATAACGTGAAGGGTTTGGATATTTCGATTTTGCCTTCATCACCAATAATTACAAATAATATTTTAAAATTTGTTTATTCATTTGTAATAATCTTTTACTCAATACTAAGAGCAATACTTTTTTTAATTTTTAAAAGGCCATCAGTTATTTTTGGAATGGGTGGATATGCATCTTTTCCATTGTGTATTGCTGCTAGGATTTTAAAGATAAAATGTATAATCTATGAAAATAACTTAATAATAGGAAAAGCAAATAAATATTTATTGCCATTTGCCGACAAAATTTTAGTTTCAGTGAGAGATGTGAAGGGCATACCGCTGAAATATCAAAAAAAAGTATTCCCGATTGGAAATATCATTAAAAAAGAAATCATTAATATTTCAAAAAATAAAAAAAGTTCTACTGACAAAAAAATAAATATTTTAATTCTTGGTGGTAGCCAGGCAGCAAAAATATTTGCAGAAATTCTTCCGAAAATTTTTCAAGATTGTTCATTACAAGGAGTTTCTTTTAAAATTTTTCAACAATGCTTACCTACTCAAAACGCACAACTAAAATCATTTTATGATTCAATAAATATAGAATTTGAGATTTTTAATTTTAGTAATAATTTAATCAATTATTTTTCAAAAGTTGATTTAGCCATAACTAGATCAGGATCCTCTATGTTAGCTGAGCTTACAAACGCATCTATTCCTTTTATATCTGTACCTTTGCCTTCCTCTGCAGAAAATCATCAATTAAAAAATGCAATTTATTATAAGGAGAAAAACTTTGGTTTTTTAATTGAGGAGAAAGAATTAAAAGACAAATTACCTGATTTAATTAAAAACTTTTATAAAAATAAGTCATTTTTGAACAAGATAAAACAATGTCAAAGTCAATTTTCTGATAAAAATGTCTATAACAATATAAACCAAATATTAAAAGATTTACTTAATGAAAAAAATTAATTTAGGTCAAAAAGAAATTATTCATTTCGTCGGTATTGGGGGCATAGGAATGAGTGGGTTAGCTCAAATAATGAAAAATATGGGTTTTAAAATTCAAGGAAGCGATCAAAATAAAAATAAAAATACGGCTACTTGCATAAAAGTAGGCATAAAAGTTTTTATTGGTCACTCTTATAAAAATTTAAAAAATGCTTCTATAATTGTAAAATCTACAGCAATAAAAAATAATAATATTGAACTTAAGCATGCTCGAGAAAAAAAAATTCCTATTTACTCAAGAGCTGAAATTTTGGCTGATGTCGTTTCATTAAAAAAAAATATTATAATTACAGGTTCTCATGGAAAAACTACAACAACCTCTCTTGTTTCAAAAATTTTATCTGATCAAAAACTCGATCCAACTATTATAAACGGCGGCGTGATAAATTCCCTTAATAGCAACGCAAAACTAGGTAAGGGTGAATGGGCAATTTTAGAAGCTGATGAGTCTGATGGAAGTTTTCTTAAATTACCGATTAATTATTCTATTGTAACAAATATAGATTACGAACATATAGATTTTTATAAAAGTTATAAAAATTTGGAGAATTCATTTAAAAAATTTATTGAGAAAACTCCCCCTACGGGTAAGTCAATAGTTTGCATTGATAACAAGAATATCAGAAAAATCTTGAGCAAGATAAAAAATAAGAATATTTTTACTTATGGTTCAAATAAAATTTCAAATTATCATATTTCTAAAATAAGATATAAGATCGATCACTCAATTTTTGATTTAAGCTATAAAGATATTAATAAAATAAGTAAAAAAATTAAAAATATTCAACTAAAATTATTAGGAAGACATAACGTATTAAATGCAGCTGCAGCAGTGGCCGTTTGTTTAAATCTTGGAGTAGATCGAAATATAATAAAAAAATCATTAAAAAAATTCTCTGGGGTTCAAAGGCGAATGACAAAAGTATTTTCAAAAAACAATAATGATTTTTACGATGACTATGCCCATCATCCAACTGAAATAATCTCCATATTAGACAGTGTTAAAAATGTTTGTAAAGATAGAGAGATTATTTCAATTTTTGAACCTCATCGTTATTCCAGAGTTATGTCATTAAAAAAAGAATTTGCTAAATCATTTGTTAACTCAGATTTAGTTTTACTATGTCCTATGTATTCTGCAGGAGAAAAAAAGAATTCTAAATTTAATAAACTTGAATTTGCAAAACTTATTTCAAAGTATTCTAAAACTCAAGTAATAGTAATCGAAAACTTCGACGAAATTAAAAAATTTTTAAAAAATTATTTAAAAAGTGATGAAATTGTGATTGGAATGGGAGCTGGGTCTATATCTAAATATTTAGGAAAACTTAAAAATAACTTATGAGCTTAAATCAAAAATTATTAAAAAGATTTAGTGACAATATCTCAAAAAATATAAAACTTTCAAATTATAGTTGGTTTAATTTAGGTGGACCTGCAGAGTATCTATTTAAACCTGATAACAAAAAACAATTAATTGATTTTCTTAAGGAGAACAAAAAAAATAAACTTAAAATAACTATTCTTGGTGCAGGATCTAATACTTTGATTCGCGATAATGGAGTTAAAGGTGTAGTTATCAAATTAGGCATGGGATTCGCTAAGATTAATCTAGTAAAAGACTGTATAATTGAAGTGGGCGCTGCAGCGCTAGATCGTAAAATTTCAAATTTTGCAGCAGAAAACAACATTGGAAATTTAGAATTCCTTGCATGTATACCTGGAACTATTGGGGGAGCTGTTATCATGAATAGTGGGTGTTATAACAATGACATTTCAAAAGTTTTAATCTCAATAACTGTAATTAATTTAAACAACCTAGAAGAGAGAGAAATAAAACGTGACGATATTAAATTTTTTTACAGAGGATCAGATCTTCCACAAGATTTCATTATTTCTTCAGTAAAATTGAAAGGACAAATAATGCCAAGGGAAATAATTGAAAAAAAACAATTGGAACTGATTGAAAGAAAAAAATTGTCTCAACCGAGTAAAATTAAAACATGTGGAAGCACTTTTAAGAATATTAATGACAAAAAAAAAGCTTGGAAACTTATAAAAGAGTCTGGCTGTGATCAATTTAAAGTTGGAGATGCTTCAATTTCTAAAACTCATTGTAATTTTTTTGTGAATAATGGCAAAGCAAAATCTATCGACATTGAAAATTTGATTAACAAAGTTAAAAAAGCGGTAAATAATAAAACGGGAATTAATCTTGAACTTGAGATTAAGATTATAGGTGAATAAAAAAAAAAAATTTAAAAAAGTCTTAGTTGTACTTGGCGGTACATCTGGAGAACGTTCAATAAGCCTTAACAGTGGTAATGCATGTATTAAGGCTTTAAAAAAAAAAAAATACAAGATTACTACTTTCGATCCAAAATATAAAAATTTCAACTTGATAAATAAATTAAAAGTAGACGTAATCTTTAATGCTTTACATGGTAAAGATGGAGAGGATGGTGTTGCACAAAGTTATTTTGAGTATCTAAGAATTCCATATACTCATTCAGGCGTAATTAGTTCCTACAATTGTATGAATAAAATAATCTCTAAAGCAATTTTTGCTAAAAATAAGATATTAACCCCAAAATATTTTTCATTAAATTTCAGAGAATTTACATCCGCAAACTTGAAAACAATGATATTTAAAAAAAAAATTCATTTCCCAATAGTAGTAAAGCCAATTAGCGAGGGTTCTAGCTTAGGGGTAAAAATTACACAAAATATAAATAATCTAGTTTTTTCAGCAAAGTTACTCTTTAAAAAATACGACGAATTAATTTTTGAAGAATATATTGGAGGTCAAGAGATACAGGCCGCAGTGCTAAATGATAATCCAATTGGAGCAATAGAACTTAAACCAAAAAGAAAATTTTACGATTACAAAGCTAAATATACAAAAAGAGCTAAAACTAAACATATTATGCCAGCAAATTTAAAACCTAAAGACTATAGAAAAGTTTTAAAGATAGCAAAAAAAGCTCACCAATTATTAAATTGCAAAGGAGTGACAAGATCAGACTTTAAGTTTTTTAGAAACAAATTCTATCTTTTAGAAATAAACACACAGCCGGGAATGACAAATTTATCATTAGTTCCCGAAATAGCTAATTACTATGGAATAAATTTTCAAAAATTAGTTGAAGAAATTTTACTTAATGCAAGTATTAGTAAATGAATAAAAAATTATTAGTAGCATTATCATTACTATTAATTTTTAGTACATATAATTTTAAAAATGATAATTTGAAAAACACTCTCAATATTAAGGATATATTGGTAGATAATAATAAAATTTTAACTAAAAACGAAGTGGAAACAGAATTATCATTTTTATTGGATAAAAATCTTTTCGCATTAAACTCATTAAATATACAAGATGAGTTGAAAAAAAATAGTTTTATAGAAAGTTTTGAAATAAAAAAAATATATCCTAATACTTTGAAAGTAAAAGTTTTTGAAAAAATACCTATTGCAATAATACAAGACAAAAAAAATAAATACTTATATTCAGATAATAATGAATTAATTATTTATGATGGGTCAAAAAAATTCGATAATCTTCCTTTAGTTTTTGGAAAAAAAAAAGATTTTGAAATTTTTTTTAAAAATTTAAAAAAGATTGATTTTCCGTTTAATCAAATCAAGACCTATTATTTTTTTGAAGTAAATAGATGGGATTTAGAAACTAAAAAGGGTCAAATTATTAAATTACCTATTACTAATTATAGTGAAAGTTTAATAAATTTTTTAAAATTAAAAAATCAACATAATTTTGAAAAATACAAAATTTTTGATTATAGAATTAAAAATCAAGTTATCTTAAAATAAGAAATGAAAAATAATTCTAAAACTCTCTTTATAGAGATAGGTAAAAATGAAATTTTTTTCTTTGTTGGTGAAACAATCAACGAAAATTTTAGAATAATTTATAAAAACTCGGTTCAGGTGGTTGGTATATCAAAAAATAAAATTACAGATATCGAAAAATTCTCTTATCTTATGAAAACGAATTTAATATTAATTGAAGATAAATTGAATTTTATTTTTAAAGAAATAATTTTAATAATTAATAATTTTGATTGCCACACAATTAATCTTTCTGGATATAAAAAATTAAATGGTTCCCAACTTGCAAAAGATAATATCACTTATATTTTAAATTCTTTAAAGTCTAAAATAAGTGAGGTTGAAAATAATAAAAAGATTTTACATATTTTTAGCACCAAGTATTCATTAGACAATAAAGAATTAGAAAACATTCCAATAGGATTGTTTGGAGACTTTTATTCTCAAGAATTATCTTTTTTTCTTATGTGCAACAATGATTACAAAAATCTTAAAAATGTTTTTGATAGTTGTAATTTAAGTATAAAAAAAATAATATCAAAAAATTTCATAGAGGGAGTTAAGCTAATAAATGAAAATACAGACTTCACATCATTTTTGTTAATTAAAATTGAAAAAAAAGAATCGCAACTAATACTATTTGAAAACTCATCATTTAAATTTATTCAAAACTTTAATTTCGGAACAGATATAATTTTAGATGATATTTACAAAATTACTTCCTTAGATAAATACCAAATAAGAAAAATTTTACGAATTCCAGATTATTTTAAAATTAGCGAGGAAAATGAAATTATAGAGGAAGAGTTTTTCGTTAATCAAAACTTCAGAAAAATTAAAAAAAAGTTAATTGTAGATATTTCTTCAGCTAGAATTCAAGAATTAGCAGAAATAATTATGATTAAGAATATAAATATTTCTGAGTTTTTAAAAACAAAAAAATTAATTTTTTTACAGATTGATGACCATATTACTCATGGGTTTTTACTTTCTAAATTTGAATTATTCTTTTCTAAAAATAAAAAATTTAAGGTGAATTTTTTGAATATTTTCAGATCAAGTGAATTGTGTGAAGATGCAAAAAAAATAGTTCAATTTGGGTGGAAAAATGAGGCAATACCAGTTGTTGAAAGAAAACAATCACTTATTTCTAGATTTTTCAACCTAATATTTAAGTAACTTTTAGAAACATTAGTTGTTTTAAATCACATGTAGAAACTATGTATAAGCCTCTAATGCTTAAAGTTTATCAACAAACCTTGAATAAAACTGTTGCCTTTAAAGGTATAGGACTTCATTCGGGAAAAATCTCCTCAGTAAAAATTTTACCAGGTCAAAGCGATAAAGGAATTGTTTTCAAAAGAATTGATCTTAAGAAAAATAATGAGATCCAAGCTAATTTTAAATTTGTAGTCCAAGGAAAACTTTGTACAACTTTAGAAAACGATTATGGAGTGAAAGTATCCACAGTTGAACATTTGCTTGCAGCCTTTTATATTTCAGAAATTGATAATGCGATAGTAGAGATTGATAATGAGGAGGTTCCAATTATGGATGGATCCTCTAGAGATTTTATTAAATTATTAGAAGATGCAGGTTTAAAACAATTAAATAGAAAAAGAAGATACTTAAAAATCATTGAGAAAACAGAGTTTGAAGATCATGGTAAATACATTTCCATTCAAGAGAGCAAAAATGATTTCGAAGTTGGTTTTCAATTGAGTTATAAAAATAAACTAATTGGGAATCAAAAAAATATGATTAATTTTAGCAAAGATAATTTGGATAGCATATACCAATCAAGAACATTTTGTTTATTTGAAGATATAGAAAAGATTAAAAAATTAGGCTTAGCAAAAGGCGGTTCCTTAGATAACGCAGTCGTAATTAAAGATGAGCAAATCTTAAATGAGAATGGTTTAAGAAATAAAAAAGAATTTGTAAATCATAAGATATTAGATTTATCAGGAGACTTTTTTTTATCAGGTTTTAGGATACTAGGTAAAGTGAACTGCTTCCAGGGAGGACACCAACTTTCAAATATATTCTTAAGAAAACTACTTAATAATAAATCTAGCTTTAAGGTTATACAATTAGACGAAATTCTAGTGCCAAATAAAAATATAGTTTTTAAACCGGTTAAAGCTGCAGTAAACGCTTAGAAAAACATCTTCATATTAACATTCAAATTTTAATTTTATCTGATATTAATTAAAATAATGTTTTTAAGATTTTTTTTAACTTTTATAATTATATTTTCAATTACTGCATGCTCAAAAAAAAATGATGAAGTTTACAAACAATTAGAAAAAGAAAATCCTTACGAGCTTTATAAAGAAGGACTCGATGCTTTTGAAAAAAGGCAATATTTTTTTGCAGAAAAAAAATTTTCTCAGGCTGAACTAATTTTTGAAGATGTTGAATTAGCCGCCAAGTCTTCCATAATGTCGAGCTTTTCTTTATATGGAATAAATTTTTATGATCAGGCTTTAAATAATTTAGAAAGCTATTTAAAAAGATACCCTTTAGACAAAAATATAGTTTATGCACATTATCTTATATCTATAATTTATTTTGAGCAAATTACTGATGAAAAAAAAGATTTAGAACCACTTTTGAAAGCTGAAAAGCAAATTAATTTTTTTCTAAAAAAATATCCTAATACTGATTATGCAATTGACCTAAGATTTAAAAAAGATCTCATTCAAAATCAGCTAGCTGCAAAAGAACTATTTGTGGCCAGATACTATATTAGTTTGCAAAAATGGGTCCCTGCAATTAATAGACTTAAAAATATAATTAATAAATATGATAAAACAGTTTTTGTAGAAGAAGCATTACATAGATTAGTAGAAATTCATTTTCATATTGGTTTAGAAAAAGAAGCAGAGAGTTATGCTAAGATTTTAGGTTATAATTATAATTCAAGCAAATGGTTTGAACAGTCATATTTGATTTTAAATAAAGATTATAAAATTCAAAAAAAAGAACAATTTAAAAAGGATAATGACGGTCTCTTAAAAAAAATATTGAAAAAAATTATATAAATTTTAAATGGAAAATAAGCAGAAAATTAAAAGTGTTTATAAAAAAAAATTAAAAGAACTCAAAAAACATAATGAATACTATTACGATAATGATAATCCTAAAATCTCTGATGCACAATACGATGATTTAAAAAAAGAAATTTTAAATTACGAAAATAAATATGACTTTCTTGGAAAAACTTCATCGAAAATCGTAGGAACAACACCATCAAATAAATTTAAAAAAATTAGACATCTTATACCTATGTTGTCTCTTTCAAATGCATTTGAAGAGAGCGATATGAGGGATTTTATAAAAAAATTAAAAAATTTTTTAACCTTTCAAAACGAAACTATTGAATTGTGTTCTGAGCCAAAAATTGACGGTATTTCTGCTACATTAATCTACGAAAAGGGCAAACTTGTAAAAGGTTTATCAAGAGGAGATGGAGTTACAGGAGAAGATATATTAGAAAATTTAAAGACAATTAAAAAGATTCCGAGGAAAATAGAGTCTAAGAATTTTCCAGATTTGTTGGAGATAAGATGTGAAGTATATATTAGCAAAAAAGATTTTTTACCTTTAAAAGAAAAATTTGCAAATCCTAGAAATGCTGCTGGAGGATCTCTTAGACAAAAAAATTCAAATGAAACTGCTAAAATACCTCTTAAATATTTTGCTTACGGTCTTGGAAAAGTTGAACCGAAAATTTTTTCAAAACAATCTGAATTTTTACAAAAAATTAGCGACTGGGGTTTTGTAACAAATCCTGAATTTAAATTAGTTAACGGTATAGAGGAAATTGAAAATCAACATAAAAAAATTGATAATTTAAGATCTTCATTAGATTATGATATTGACGGGTTAGTTTTTAAAGTCAATGATCTTTTGCTTCAGAAAAGACTTGGAAATACCTCTAACTCTCCTCGTTGGGCTATTGCTTATAAATTCTCTTCAGAAAAAGCTATAACAAAAATTAAAGATATCATTATTCAAGTTGGTAGGACTGGAGCTATCACTCCAGTTGCAAAAGTAGATCCCGTAAACGTAGGTGGGGTAATAGTATCAAATGCTACTTTACATAATGAAGAGGAAATACAAAGAAAAGATATAAGAATAGGGGATACTATACAAATTCAACGAGCGGGAGATGTAATTCCTCAAGTGGTTTCAGTTGATCTTTCTAAAAGAAGAAATGATAGTAAAAAATTTCTCTTTCCTAGCAAATGTTTGTGTGGATCAACAACGAAAAAAGAATTTAGTAAAAGCACAAAAAAACAAGATGCAGTGAGAAGATGTGTTAAGGGATATAATTGTAATTATATCGCAAAAGAAAAATTGAAACACTTAGTATCCAAAGAAGCCTTTAACATAGAGGGGCTGGGAAAAAAAGTGGTTGATCAGTTTTGGAAATTAAAGCTAATACAAGAACCATCAGACATTTTTGAATTAAACTATAAAAAAATCGAAAATCTAGAAGGGTGGGGAAATTTATCTATAAAAAATTTAAAAAAAGCAATTTCTAGTTCAAAAAATATAAGCTTAGAAAAATTTATATTTTCAATTGGAATTAGACACATAGGTCAAGAAAATGCAAAAATTTTAGCTGCATTTTTTTTAACAATAGAGGAATTTTCAAAATTATTTGACTCTAAAAAACGAGGAAAAATCTTAAAAAATTTAGCGGATCTAAATGGTATTGGTGAAACACAAATTGAAGCAATAGAAAATTTTTTTTCTAATGAAAAAAACTTAAGAATTACAAAAAATTTAGTTAATAAATTATCAATTAGAAATTTTTTGATTAAAAATATTGGTGGAAAATTTTCAAATAAAAAAATCATGTTCACTGGAGGATTTCAAAATATGAGTAGATCAGAGGCAAAATCTGTAGCTGAAAACAATGGAGGAAAAGTACTTGGTTCCATTTCAAAAAAATTAGATATTTTAGTCGTTGGGGATTCAAAACCTACAAAAAAAAAAATTGATAAAGCCAGAGAGTTAAACATAAAAATAATTTCTGAAAAGGAATGGAATAAAATTTTAAATAGCTGAACAAGCTTCTCGTAATTCTTCAATTTCTGATTTATTCATTAAATTTTTTAAATTTTTAAACACATTTTTATGATATTGATTTAGCCATTTTTTTTCATCTTTATTTAGTAAATTTCTATTAATTAATTCTTTCTCTATAGGTGCCATAGTTAAATTATCAAAAAATTTTTTATTTTTATTTTTTTTTACATAAATTAGATTTTCAATTCTTATTCCAAACTCATTTTTTTTATAATAACCAGGTTCATTCGAAACTATCATACCTTCTTGAAAGCAGACTTTGTTATTTTTTGATATTGCATGGGGGCCCTCATGTACGTTTAAATAGTAACCCACTCCGTGCCCGGTTCCATGGGAATAATTTAAGCCTATTTGTTTTAAGTATTTTCTGGCTGCAATATCAATTTTATCTCCTGAAACATTTCTATCCAATTTGAAATTAGTTACTGCAATATGTCCCTTGAGAACTCTTGTAAAGATATCTCTTATTTTTTTTTCAGAATTGTCTAATGAAATTGTTCTAGTTACATCAGTAGTTCCGAATTCATATTGTCCACCTGAGTCAACTAAATATATATCACCTTTTTTCAATACTCTATTTGTTTTAGGAGATGCATTGTAATGAATAATTGCTCCATTAGGTCCAGTTCCAGAAATTGTAGGAAAACTTAAAAATTTAAAGTTCTTATTTTTTTTTCTAAATTTTAATAATTTTTCTGAAGCACTTATTTCTGTTATCCTTATTTTGTTGAAATTTTTTTTAAGCCAAAACAAGTATTTTGTTAAAGCAGCTCCATCATAAATATGAGCAGCTTTTATTTTATTAATCTCTTTTATGTTTTTTATTGCTTTAAAGTTATAAATTGGATCATCGTAGCTTGTAATTTGATTATGTTGAGAAATTATATTTTCAAAATGAACCGAACATGTATTTTTATCTAAAATGAAATTTTTATTTTTTATTTCAGCAAGAAACTTTTCAACTAATTCTGTTTTATAAAATTGAATATTTTTAAAATATTTCTTAAAAATGGCTGGTATTTTATTTAAATCACAGAAGAATTTTATATTTTTAAATCTATCTAAGATTATGTAAGAGTGGGGAATTGGTGAATATTTTGAATCGTGTCCTCTAATGTTAAGTAACCATGCATTATTTTCACTAGCGGTTATAAATAAAAAATCAGCTCCCATTTTTTTAAGATGTAATGAAATATTATTTATCTTTAATCGATAATTCCTGCATGATGAATTTTTAGGTAAAATGTAAAATTGATTTTTATTTCTTTTGATTTTTCTTTTCCAAATCTCATCTATTAAGTTTTTATATATTGGTTTAAATTTACATTTATTTTTTTTAAAGAGGAAACTCATTGTCCTTTTTGTAAATAATTTAGGATCAAAACCAATTGTAACTTTTTTATTTTTTAAAATATCATTTGGTGTTTTTTTTGGGACTGTAAGAATATTAAAAATTCTACCACTTTCTTTTTTTGCTTGTAAAGTGTATCTCCCATCTACGAATAAGTAATTTTTATTTGAAAGTATTAAAGAGAGGCCACTTGAACCTGAAAAATTTGATATAAAATTTAATCTATCATTATGATTAGATACATATTCAGTAAAAAATTCATCATTTTTAGGAATTAAATATCCATTAATTTGATAATTTTTAAATATTTTTTTTAAATTTTCTATTTTTTCCATTTAAGCATTTTATTTTTTTTGTATCTATCCCATCCAGGACTTCTATATTCCTCATCAAATTCTAAAGAATTATCTTGATTAAATTCAAAATCATCTGGTTCGGAAATTCCATTTTCATTTTTTTCAACACTATTTTCAGGTATTTCGTTTATAAATCTTGATGGCAAAGTATCCATCCAGTCTCCATGAAAAGCTCTTTTCATAGCAAAAGATAAATACGCCTCTTTTTTTGCTCTTGTTATTCCGACATAGGCTAATCTCCTTTCTTCTTCTAAAGCAAAATCCCCTTTTTCCTCCAATGATTTTTGATGAGGAAATAAGCCTTCCTCCCACCCAGGAAGAAAAACAACATCAAATTCAAGTCCTTTTGCAGCATGCATAGTCATTAAATTTATTTTTGCACCTTCCCACTCTTGGTCTATTGAAGTTGCTAAAGCAACATGCTCTAAAAAACTTTGTAAATTGTCATAATCGTGCATTGCTCTCAGTAATTCTTTTAAATTTTCTAATCTATTCTCGTTTTCCAAATCTTTTTTATCTTTTAACATTGAAGAGTAACCTGACTCATCTAATACTATTTTTAATAAATCATAATGCCTCATTTTTAAGGAGTCCTTACGCCATTTATTAATCATTCCAATAAGTTGATTTAGAGATGTTTTTACTTTTGGCTTAAAATCACCTTTTTCGATAATTTTTATAATGGAGTCCTCTAAGCACAATTTATTTGTTTTACCAAAGCTGTAAATTTGATTAAGTGTGCTTTCGCCAATTCCTCTTTTTGGAACACCAATTACTCTTTCCAAGGCTAAATCATCAAATTTTTGGTTTATGATCCTTAAATATGAAACTGCATCTTTAATTTCGGCTCTTTCATAAAATTTAATACCTCCTAAAACTCGATACCCTATTCCCACTTGTAGAAATCTTTCTTCAAATTCTCTAGTTTGATATATCGCTCGTACCAAAATCGAGACATCGTTTAAAGAGTACTTTTTTTTGATTTTTTTTTCTATAATATCACTAACACCTTGCGCTTCATCTTTACCAGTTCTATAACAATTTAATTTTACTAGTTCTCCTTCATTAGCAGAAGACCATAATTTTTTACCTACTCTGTTAGAATTATTTGAAATTAAGCCTGAAGCAGTTTCTAAAATATTTTTTGTAGATCTATAGTTTTGTTCTAATTTGAAAACTTTACAGTTTTTATAAATTTGATCAAAAGTAAGAAAGTTTTTTATCTCAGCACCTCTCCAGCTATAAATTGATTGATCATCGTCTCCAACACAACATATATTTTGTCTATCGTTAACCAATAAATTAAGCCATTTGTTTTGAATATAATTAGTGTCTTGAAACTCATCTACTAAAATATATTTAAAATTATTGTTATATATTTCTCTAATATCTTTATGGTCTTCAAAAAGTTTTACGCAAAATAAAATTAAATCTCCAAAGTCGAAAGCATTTAGATCCTTAGTTTTGCTTTGATAAATTTCATAAACTTTAAGCACAGATTTTATTATTGAGCTTTGTTTTTGTATTTTAATATCTTTTGGTAAAAGACCTTTGTTTTTCCACTGATCAATATGATACATTATCAGTTGTGGTGAAAATTTCTTAGCATCCAAATTTTCTGCTTTTACAATATTCCTTATAAGTTTTTTTTGATCTTCAGTGTCTAAAATCGTAAAATTGCTTTTATAATCTAAAGCTTCAGCATGTCTTCTTAAAAACTTAACACTTATTGAGTGGAATGTACCAAGCCAAGGTATTGCATTTGAGCTTCCTTTAACATGTTGCAAAACTCTATTTTGCATCTCCTTGGCGGCCTTATTTGTAAAAGTCACACAAAGTATTTGGTTAGGAAACGCTCTTTTTTGATTAATGATATGAATTAATCTAGTTGTTAAAACTCTTGTTTTACCAGATCCTGCTCCAGCTACTATTAGGTTGGGTCCTTCAGTGCTAAGAACTGCCTCTTTTTGCTCCTTGTTAAGATTATCAATTAATTTATCTATGCTATTCATAAGTAAGAAATATTATTTATATACTACTTGAAAAAATAAAAAAATGATAAATAGATTTTTTAAAAATATTAACAATAAATACTCTAGATTTTTAAAATTTATTTTTTTTTTAAGATATCTTTTTATTATTTTTTTTCTTGCTGGAGTGTTCTTTTTAACTGCTCCTTACTTTTTTGATTATAAAAAAAAAGAGGGAATTATTAAAAACTATTTACTTAATAATTATGGTTTAAAAGTAGATAAATTAGAAAAAATTCAGTTTCACGCATTTCCATTACCACATCTAGAGTTAAAAAATTTAAGTTCCAATTTAAATTCTAAAAATATTATCCTAAATTCAGAAAAATTGTCAGTTTACCCCAATTTATTAAGTATTTATAATTATAAAAATTTTCGAGTAAAAAAAATTATAATTGAAAAAAGTGATTTAAATTCAAATTTTTCAAATTTTTTATTTCTCAATAAATTCTTTTTAGGTTTTAAAAAAAAAATTTCTGTAAAAGATTTAAATTTAAAATTAGAAGATGGTAATAATAATTCATTAGTAATAGAAAAAATAGATTACTCAAACTATGGATATAAAAAAAATTTTATAGTTGGAAATATTTTTAATAAAAAATTTAAGATAAGTTTAAAAAATGACTTCAGTTACATTGATTTTAAATTAATAGATACAGGTGTCTCTTTCATAATGAATTTACAAAAAGATCAAGATTTGAATTTTACAGGAAATTTTAAAGGTAAAATTTTAAAGTCAAAGCTTAAACTTGATTTTATTTATGATACATCCTCTTTGAAGGTAAATAACTTAATATATAGGAATAAAGATTTATCTTTTGATAGTTTTGGGTCAATCGAGTTAAAACCATTTTTTAAAATTAACTTAATTACTGAACTTGATAGTATTCCGACAAAATTATTAAAAAATTTAGACCTAAACTCTCTTTTAAATTCTAAAAATCTTATTTCAAGGCTAAATAGCAAAAATAAAATAATATATAATTCAAATAAATTCAAAAGAGAACTCTTGGATGATTTAAAAATTGATTTTAATTTAGCTTACGGAAGATTAAATATTTTAAAAATTTTTTCTATTTCTCAAAGTATATTTAATTGTCAAGGAGACGTCAATTTGTTAGATGAAAATCCAATATATTATTTTGATTGTTCCATGAACTCTTATGATAAAAAAAGATTACTAAAAAAGTTTGAGGTACAATATAAAAATAAAGATGAACCTATTGATTTACAGATAAAGGGAAACTTAAATATTTTGAATAATAAAATTAATTTTGACTTAATAAAAGTAAATCGTAATTATGATGCTACTCAAGAGGATCTAAAATTTTTTAAAGAAACTTTTGAAAAAATTTTTTTTAATGAAAATGTTTTTAATATTTTTAATTTATCTAAAATAAAAAAATTTGTTTTGGAAATAATTTAAGCTATTTAGGCATCGTCATTTTTAAGGGATTCATCATTTTATCATATTCTTTCTCCTCTACTAATCCGGATTTTAAAATTTCATGTTTTAATGTTGTTCCATTTTTATAAGCAGCTTTAGCAATTTTTGCTGCTTTATCGTAACCAATTTTTGGAGCTAATGCCGTTACCAACATTAATGAGTTGTCTAATAATTCCTTAATTCTTTTTTTATTTGCCTTGATGCCTTTAACACAATATAGAGCAAAGGTTTTTGATGAATCGCTCATAATTTCAATCGATTGAAGAATGTTATGTATTATAAGAGGTTTAAAAACATTTAATTCAAAGTGACCATGAGAACCTGCCATCGTAATCCCATTATGATTTCCAATTACTTTTACACACACCATTGTAACGGCTTCAGATTGTGTAGGATTAACTTTTCCTGGCATGATGGATGACCCAGGTTCATTTGATGGTAAAATTAGTTCACCGTATCCAGCCCTAGGTCCTGAGCCTAAAAATCTAATGTCATTTGCAATTTTCATAAGGCAAACCGCTGTTGTATTAAGCGTACCAGAAAAATTTACAATTTCATCATGCGCTGCAAGTGATGCAAATTTATTTGATGTTGTCTTAAAAGGTATTTTTGTAATTTTACTAATTTCTTTAACAATTTTTTTATCGAAGTTTTTTTTGGTATTCAAACCTGTGCCAACAGCTGTTCCTCCTTGTGCTAAATTATAAATTTCTTTTAAAGCTGATTCTATTCTTGAAATACACTTTTTTAATTGTTCATGATAACCTGAAAATTCTTGACCTAGAGTTATTGGGGTAGCATCTTGCAAGTGAGTTCTTCCAACTTTTACAATTTTTTTAAATTCTTGTGTTTTTTTTTTAAGTTCTTTTTCTAAAAGTTTAAGAGATGGTAAAAGTTTTTCACGAGTTTTCATGGCTATGGCAATGTGCATAGCAGTCGGAAAAACATCATTAGTGGATTGAGATTTATTAACATGGTCATTTGGATGAATGGGTTTTTTCGTACCCATTTTGCCTCCCATCATTTCTATTGCTCTATTAGATATAACTTCGTTTACGTTCATATTAGTTTGTGTACCCGAGCCCGTTTGCCAAACTTTCAATGGAAAATGATCGTCTAATTTACCTTTTATTATCTCATCAGCAGCTTTAATAATATATTTACTTAACTTAGGATTTAAATCTTTGTTTTTAGCATTAACTATTGCTGCAGCTTTCTTGACAATAGCGATCGATTGAATAACTAAAGGTCTTACTAAAAAATCACCAATATTAAAATATTTGTTTGATCTTTCTGTAGATGCACCCCAATACTTATCACCAGGCACTTTGATTTTTCCAATACTATCAAATTCTGTTCTGTATTTCATTACTGATTCTATTATATAATACACTTTTATTTATTAATTATAAATTATAAAGGATAATAATGAGCAACTTTGATAGAGTAAAAAAATTCATGCTTACATTTGGCCAGGAAGTTAAAGAAAAAGCTGGATTTCCAGAAAATAAAATTACATCTTTAAGATACGACCTTATTAAAGAAGAGTTGAATGAGCTTAAAGATGCTATCGATAAAAAAGATATAAAAGAGGTTGCTGATGCCTTAACTGATATTTTATATGTAACTTATGGAGCGGGCCATGCATTTGGTATAAATTTAGACAAATGTTTTCAGGAAGTTCAAAGTTCAAATATGAGTAAATTAGGTAATGACGGCAAACCTATTTATAATGATAAAGGTAAAGTGATGAAAGGCCCAAATTATTTCAAACCTAACTTAAACAAATTTGTTGCTTAATGAAAAATAATTATCATTGGGTTCTTTTAGGTGTTGCAGTAGGTATTCTTATTTATATTGCGGATAAATACGTTTTTTAAAGTCAATCATCGCTGAATGAAAAATATCAATTCTATATTTGTATATGGGACTCTTCAACCCGGTATGCAAAATGATAAAATTTTAAAAGATTTTAAAGGAAATTGGAAAAAAGGTTATGTTTTAGGAAAACTATTAAATTTAGAAATCGGGGACGATTATGGACACCCAGTTTTAGAACTTGATAATAAAGGATCAAAAATATATGGCATGCTACTTGAGTCTAAAGATATTGAAAAAAATATTAATAAAATAGATGATTTTGAGGGAAAAGATTATTTGCGTGTTGTTTCAAATATTTTTTTTGAAGACGGGAGCAAAACTTTAGCTTATGTGTATGTTAGAAAAAAATAAATTGGGGCGTTCTGTTGTTAGGTGCCCCAAACCCCAGAATTGTAGTTCAACCCAATAACATATATAGCACTGTTGCCACAATTATAATTTCAACTCCGCTCATTACGATTCCTTTCGTTATATCTAATTATATAACAAGTAACTTAGAGTTGCCAGTAACCCAAACTTATCTTTTATTATGAGTTTGCTATAACTAACAGGATTAAAACTATAAAAATTGCATCCATTTTAATTTCCTTTTTAATTTTCAGTAGTCGTTTATATCATAAGGGGCGTTCTGTTGCCAGGTGCCCCAAACCCCGTAACTTAATTAACTAAGTTAATTAAGCTGCAAGTGCAAATTTTTGATTTGCATTTATAAATTAGCCCGTTACGTCGGAACCATCTCGAACGAAAAAATAGCTTTTAGACACCCGTCGATCCTAATTCACCCCCGTAAGTTGTAAATGGTGGAGGTGGTGGGTACTGCCCCCACGTCCGTGATGTTTATTACGAAATTCGTTTATCGTCATAGTTGGAAAACCAACGCTATTAATATAAAACTCTTTCTGAGAGATTCAATAAATAATTCAAAATGAAACTAACTAAAGAGCAAAAGCAAGAAATTGCAGACCAACAATCACAAAAAAATGAGACAAAACGTGTAACATCTCTTGAACTAGAAAAAATTCTTTATGAAGCACTTCCAGTTCTGGATCACGGTTTTGTAAGAGTAGTTGATTATATGGGAGATGATAGCTCGATTGTACAATCAGCTAGAGTTTCTTATGGAAAAGGAACGAAAAAAGTTTCAACGGACGAAGGTTTGATAAAGTATTTAATGAGGCATTGGCATTCAACACCATTCGAAATGTGTGAAATTAAATATCACGTTAAACTTCCAATCTTTATTGCACGTCAGTGGATACGACACAGAACAGCTAATGTTAATGAATACTCAGCAAGATATTCAATTTTGGACAAAGAATTTTATATACCGTCAAAAGAAAAATTATCGGCTCAATCTACCTCTAATCGTCAAGGAAGAGGGGAATTGATTACAGGAGAACAGGCAGATGAGGTTTTGAAAATATTAAAAGATGATGCCTCAAGATCTTATGATAATTATGAAAAAATGCTGAATGAAAGATATGACGGCACTACTATAGACGAAAATAAAATTGGACTAGCCAGAGAGCTTGCAAGAATGAATTTAACTTTAAATTCTTACACTCAATGGTATTGGAAAACTGATTTACTTAACTTATTAAATTTTTTATTTCTTAGAGCTGATAAACACGCTCAATATGAAATTAGAGTTTATGCCGAAACCATGCTTGAGACTGTAAAAAAATGGGTACCTATTACTTATTCAGCATTTTTAGACTACCGAGTGGGCGCAGTTCATGTTTCAGCTAAAGGTAAAAATGTTATTCAACAAATGATTAAGGGAGAAAATATAACTCACGAAAATTCAGGTTTATCAAAAAGAGAATGGAATGAACTAATGATCTCATTTAATTTTAATGATAAAACTATTTAGATGAGTTTTTTTCTAAAATTAAAAAAAGCGATATCTGAAAAAAGACTTTTAAAAACATTAAAAAATAAATTTTATCCATATTTTAAAGGATTTATTTTATTTTTTTATAGTGAAAATCTTAACATTAAAATTCGTGTATCAACAAATAAAAAAATTGACAAAAGTGATCTTGAGTTAGCTAAGCGAATTTTTAATTCTTACAAATTAATAAAATCTCATCAGGCTAATAATTCAAAATTATATAAGCCAGCTTCACTTTGGCAAAAACATATTGATAATGATTTTCATTTTTTAATTGAATCATTTAAAAATAATGATGTTGAGAAATTTCTATATTTTCTTCAAAATTTTGGAAATTGGGAAAAATATTTAGGAATTGAAAATCAAGATTTAATAAAAAAATATAATAATAACATATTTTTAAAAAAATTTCTTGCACAAGAAATTTTTGGCGGACAATTAAAACTTTGGAAATTTTTTAACAAAAATGGAAATATTGATGAAATAGAGATGCCAATTTACGGCAACCAAATAGGAGCTTATGTTGAAAATAAATTTACTGTAATAGGAAGTTTTTTAAACGACATATACGCAAAAAATTTACAAAATTATTTAAATGATAAAAATATTATATTAGAATTAGGAGGTGGGTATGGGAAGTTTGCTTATTACATTTTAAAACATAATAAAAATTTTAAATATATAGATTTTGATATTCCTGAAACTTTAACACTGGCATGTTATTATTTATCAAAATGCTTCCCCAAAAAGAAAAGTTTCTTTTATGGCGAGGGTGAATTTAATAAAGATATTCAAAATAAGTTTGACTTAATTTTTTTACCGCCATGGGAAATAGAGAAGTTAGAAGAAAATTCAATAAATTTAGCAATAAATAAAAATAGTTTAGGTGAAATGGGCCCTGAAACGGCTCATAATTATTTAAAACATATTCATAGGACATCCAAATATTTTTTTTCAATGAATCATGAATACTTTAGAAATCATTTTGATGATGGTAACAAATCTTTAGTAAACAAAGAATATAATTTAGATGGTAAGTTTAAGGAACTAATTAGGTATCCAGATCTTGGCCATCTAATTTATGAGAGAAATAGAATTGATTTTGATAGTAATATTTTTTTCTATATTTACGAAAAAAATAATTAACTAATATTTAAAGATCTTTTAACTTTTTCAGCAATATTTTTAAATAATAAAGAAACCTCATGGTTTGGCTGGGAATATGTTAAAGGTATCCCTTTATCAGCTGAAATTCTTAAGTCTTGATTTAATGGCAAATGACCTAAAAATTCTTTATTAAATTCTCTGGCAGTTTTTTTTACGCCACCTTCCCCAAAAATTTTATATTCTTTTCCATCATCTGCTTTAAAAAAACTCATATTGTCTATTAGACCCAAAATTTTTACTCCAGTTTTTTCATACATTTGAATTCCTCTTTTAACATCTAACAAAGCTAAATCTTGAGGTGTTGATACTATAATTGCTCCATTAATTTTAACTTCTTGAACAAAAGTAAGTTGAGTATCTCCAGTGCCCGGAGGCATATCCACTATAATTAAATCTCTTTCTTTCCATAAAACTTTTTGTGTCATTGTTTTTATTGCACTTATTACCATTGGACCCCTCCACATCATTGGAGTTTGTTCATCAATTAAAAACCCCATAGACATACATTGCACACCATATTTTTCTAAAGGAATAATGTTTTTATTATCCTGGCTTTGTGGTTTTTCTTTTAAGTTTAAAATTTTAGGTAAGGATGGTCCATAAACATCAGCATCTAGAATTCCGACTCTCATTCCAAGGTTCTGAAGTGCAAAAGCAAGGTTTATTGCTAAAGTAGATTTTCCAACTCCACCTTTAGCACTTGAAACTAAAATAGTAGCGTTTGTTCCTTTAATTGGAGTTTTGATGAATTGCTTAGGTGGCGGTTTTTGGCTCATGTTACTATTTTATTAAATGTTTTAGACATTTTAGCGCTCCTTCTTAACTTGTTTTTAGGAGAAAAGTCACTATATAAAGTGTCATGAGTTTTAAAGACAAAATTTTAAACAACCAATCACCATGGGGATCACCTCCAGGAGGTGGGGATGGACCAACTCGAGGCGGTAATGGATCTGGGACAAGACAACAACCCCCAAGTTTAGATGAAATAATCAGAAATTTTCAAAAAACTATCAATAAGCTTACTGGCGGAGGTTCAGGCGGATCTAAACCGATAGTCATAGGTTTAATTATTTTAGTTTTACTTTACCTAGCAAGTGGTCTTTATAGAGTTCTGCCCGATGAACAAGGAGTAGTTTTAAGATTTGGCAAATATGTAAACACAACTCAACCTGGTTTGCACTATCACTTTCCAACTCCGTTTGAGAGAGTTTTAACTCCGAAGGTTACAAAAGTTAATAGAGTTGATGTGGGGTTCAGACCAGCTAGTGATACCGGTAGGTCATCTGGAGTGGGCAATGTCCCAGAGGAAAGTTTAATGTTAACTGGAGATGAAAATATAGTTGACATAAATTATTCTGTATTTTGGGTAATTAAAGACGCACAAAAATTTTTATTTAATATCCAAAGTCCTGTAGAAACAGTCAAAGCTGCTTCAGAAACAGCAATGCGAGAGGTAATTGCAAAAAATAAAATTCAGAATATTTTGACCGAGGGTAGATCAAAAATTGAGGTCGAAGTTCAAGAAATCGCTCAGTTGATTTTAGATGAGTATGGATCAGGAATACAATTAACTCAGGTTCAAACCCAACAAGCAGACCCACCTGAACAAGTAATAGATGCTTTCAGAGATGTGCAAGCTGCAAGAGCAGATAGAGAGAGATCTAAGAATGAGGCTGAAGCATATGCTAATGATGTAATACCTAGAGCACGAGGGGAAGCTGAACAGGTTTTACAGCAAGCAGAAGCTTATAAAAAAGAAGTAGTTGCAAAAGCTGAAGGTGAAGCTAGTAGATTTTTAGCAATTTACAATGAGTATAAAAATGCAAAACAGGTGACACAAGAAAGAATGTATTTAGAGACAATGGAAAAAGTTTTGGCAGACATTGATAAAGTAATTATAGATAAAGAGTCAGGATCTGGCGTAGTTCCTTATTTACCACTACCGGAATTAAAAAAAGGGACCAACAATTAATGAAAGTAGCTAAATTTATAGTCCCAGCAATAATTTTAGTTGGAGTGGTTATTTTTCAATCTTTATTTATTGTACAAGAAATTAGCCAAGCAATAGTACTTCAATTTGGTGATCCTAAGAAAATTATAACTAAAGCAGGTTTAAACTTTAAATTACCCTTCATTCAAAACGTAGTATATTTAGATAAAAGAATTTTAAACTTAGATAACGACCCAGAAGAAGTAATTGCAGCTGATCAAAAAAGATTAATCGTAGACGCTTTCGCGAGATTTAAAATTGTAGATCCTTTGAAATTTTATATTTCAGTTGGGAATGAAAGAGTTGCTAGATCAAGACTATCTACAATCATAAATTCAAGAATTAGAGGTGTGCTGGGTACTCAAGAATTGGCTACTTTATTGTCAACCGATAGAGCAAGACAAATGCAGATAATTCAATCTCAAGTTAATGAAGAAGCTAAAAACTTTGGAATAAATATTGTAGATGTTAGAATTAAAAGAGCCGATCTGCCTCCAGCAAACAGTGAAGCTATCTATAAAAGAATGCAAACAGAAAGAGAGAGAGAAGCAAAAGAGTTTAGAGCACAAGGTGCTGAGATAGCACAAAAAATAAGATCAACAGCAGATAAAGATGTTACTGTAATTTTAGCTCAAGCAAACAAAAAGTCAGAGATTATGAAAGGTGAGGGAGATGGTGAAAGAAATAAGATTTTTGCTAATGCCTTCGGAAGAGACCCACAATTTTTTGCTTTTTACAGAGCTATGCAAGCATATGAAAAAGCATTGATAGGTGGAGAAACATCACTAGTTTTGTCGCCCGATAGTGATTTCTTTAAGTTCTTTGGTAAGTCAATTAAACCAAATATTAAAAGATAAACAAAATTTATTATCGTGGAAGAGTTTATTATTGCAATTGGCTTAATTTTTTTTATAGAAGGTCTGTTTTTAGCCATTTTCCCGACAAGAATCAAAAGCATGTTAGATTTAATAAAGAATACCCCTGAAAATAAACTTAGGTTTTTTGGTGTAACATTTTTAATTATCGGTTTTTTGATAATTTGGTATATAAAAAGCTAAATGAAATTATTCAATAAAATACTAATTTTTTTATTTATTTTTAATTTTTCTCCCGTTAACTCTAAGCCTGTACCCGAGTCTTTTGCAGACTTAGCAGATAAATTAATGCCTTCGGTTGTTAATATTTCAACAACTCAAACAGTTAGAACGACCACAAATCAATTTCCTTTTCAATTCCCTCCAGGTTCACCATTCGGTGAAATGTTTAAAGACTTTGAAAGACCTACCGAAAGAAAGGCTTCATCTTTAGGATCAGGATTTATAATTGATACAAAGGGAACAGTTGTTACAAACAATCACGTAATTTCTGGAGCAGATGATATTTTAGTAAGAATAGGCGATAAAGAATATAAAGCTAAAGTGATAGGCGCCGATCCATATATGGACATTGCGGTTTTAAAAATAGAGACTAAAGATCAATTTAAACCAGTGAACTTTGGTGACTCTGATAAAGCAAGAGTTGGAGATTGGGCAGTTGCAATTGGAAACCCTTTTGGTTTAGGTGGAACAGTAACTGCTGGAATTATTTCAGCTAGAAACAGAGATATTAATCTCACAAGATATGATGACTTTATCCAAACGGATGCTTCAATTAATCAAGGTAACTCTGGCGGCCCTTTGTTTAATCTTAAGGGAGAGGTAATTGGAATTAACACTGCAATTATAGCACCGGGTCAGTCAGGCTCTATAGGAATTGGATTTGCAATTCCAGCTAACGCAGCTGCAAATGTTATTAATCAATTAATAAAATTTGGAGAAACAAAAAGAGGTTGGTTAGGTGTAAGAATACAAGAAGTAACAAAAGAAATAGCTGAAGTAGAAAAATTAAAGAAACCACATGGTGCTCTGGTAGCAAGTGTCGGAGAAAATAGTCCTGCAGATAAAGCTGGAATAAAAGCCGGGGATATAATTTTAAATTTTGACGGAAAAAAAATTGATACAATGAGAACTCTGCCAAAAGTTGTCGCCTCAACCGAGGTCGGTAAAAGTGTAGAACTAAAAATCTGGAGAAACAAAAAATTAATTTCAAAACGATTAATCCTTGGTAGATTAGAGTCATCTGAAGAATTTAAAGAAAAAAAAACTAAAGTAGTTAAAAAAGTTGAAGATATTGAAAAATTAAAAATAGCTGTTAGAGACATAACCGATGAAGATATATCTTCTAGAAATTTAAATAAAAAAACTTCAGGAGTTGTTATAACAGAAATCTTCAATAGAAGTCCGCTAACTAATCTCTTAAGTGTAAATGATATTATTATTGAAGTTCAAAAGTCTACTGTAAAGTCATCAGCTGATTTAAAAAGATTGGTTGATAATTTTTTTCAAAAAGGAGAGAAAACATTACTTTTAACTGTAATTAATAAAAATAATCAAAGACGTTATCTTGGCGTTAAAATAAATTAATTTTGTCTAAAAAGTTATTACTCCTAGCAGGTCCTACAGCTTCAGGAAAATCAAATCTAGCTATTAAATTAGCAAAAAAATTAAATGGTGAGATTATTAATGCAGATAGTATGCAAGTTTTTAAAGAATTTAAAATTTTGTCTTCTAGACCGACCTCAAGTCAAACTAGAAAAGTAAAACATCATCTTTATGGCATTATCTCCGTAAAAGAACACTTTTCAGCAGGTGATTGGATTAAACAAGCAAAAAAAAAAATTGATAGTTGTATTAAAAGAAAAAAAATTCCAATAGTTGTTGGAGGAACTGGTCTTTATTTTAATACAATCATCAAAGGTATTACTAAAATCCCTAAAATTGATTATAAAACTAGAAATGTTGTTCGAAACCTTTACAAAAAAAAAGGTTTTAAAAAATTTTATAATCACCTACTTAAACTTGATCCAAAAATAAAAGGAAGAATACACCCAACTGACACTCAAAGACTACAAAGAGCGTATGAAGTTAAGTTAAAAACTAATAAATCTTTATTTGATTGGTTTAAAAATACAAAATCTGAATTTACAGATTTTGAAATAAGCAAAATTTTTATTGATATCCCAAGAGAGGTATTACTTAAAAAAATTTCTATAAGAACTGATCAAATGTTCAAGAATAGATGTGTAAATGAGGTAAAAAAATTCAACAATCTTAAAGTAAATAAAAGTTTATCAGCAAATAAATTAATTGGAGTTCAAGAAATTAATGATTTTTTAAGAAATTCAACATCAATTGAACAGTGCAAAGATCTTATCAATATAAAAACAAGACAGTACGCAAAAAGACAAAATACATGGGCTAGAGGCCATATGAAGAATTGGAACAAGCTTTATTCAAAAAATTTCTCAAATCTTTTAAAAAAATCATTAAAAGTTGTAAGCTAAAACTTGACGCAATCCATTTCTAGGCTAGATTGTATATATGCCAAAATTATTAAGCGGAGCAGAAATTGTATTTAAAGCACTTGAGGATCAAAATGTAGAATATATTTTTGGTTATCCTGGAGGAGCAGTATTGCCGATTTATGATGAATTAAAACATCATAAATCAATTAAACATATATTAGCTAGACATGAGCAAGGAGCAGGTCACTCTGCAGAGGGATACGCACGATCAAGCGGTAAGCCAGGAGTTTTATTGGTAACATCTGGACCCGGCGCAACTAATGCAGTAACAGCTCTTACAGATGCCTACATGGACTCAATTCCTCTTGTTTGTATATCTGGACAAGTGCCAACTCATTTAATTGGAACAGACGCTTTTCAAGAATGTGACACTACTGGAATTACAAGACCATGTACCAAACATAATTGGTTAGTAAAGGATGTAAATGATCTCTCAAGAATTTTACATTTAGCTTTTGAAGTTGCAACCACAGGAAGACCTGGACCAGTTTTAGTTGATATTCCAAAAGATATACAATTTAAAAAAGGTAAATATAAATTTTTAAAACATACTCTTAAAAAGAAATTCAACGGAAAGGTAATTCATAAAATATCTAATTCAGAATTAGATAAATTTATTGATCTTATTAAAAAATCATCAAAACCAATTTTTTATACAGGCGGAGGAGTTATTAATTCTGGGCCTGATGCTAGTAAATATTTAAGAGAGTTAGTTTCATTAACTGGCTTTCCCATAACTTCAACATTACAAGGTCTTGGAGCATATCCTGGAGATGATCCACAATTTTTAGGTATGTTAGGTATGCACGGAACTTACGAGGCTAATAATGCAATGCATGATTGTGATTTGATGATTAATATTGGCGCAAGATTCGATGATAGAATTACAGGTAAAGTAGATGAATTTTCACCGGGATCAAAAAAAATCCATGTTGATATTGATCCCTCTTCAATTGGAAAAAATATAAAGGTTGATTTAGCTATAGTGAGCGATGTAACAACGCTATTAAAATCTTTGATTAAAAGATTTAAAGAAAAAAATAAAAACTTTGTAAATTCTAATAAGCAAAAGACATCAAAATGGTGGGAGCAAATTGGAAAATGGAGAGAAAAAAAATCTTTGAACTTTATCAATAGTGATAAAATTATTAAACCTCAACACGCAGTTCAAAGACTTTATGAACTAACAAAAAATCAAGACACTTTTATTACTACGGAAGTAGGCCAACACCAAATGTGGGCGGCTCAACATTACAAATTTAATAAACCTAATAGATGGATGACATCTGGAGGTCTTGGCACTATGGGATATGGCCTTCCAGCAGCTATTGGGGTTCAAATTGCCAATCCAGGAAAACTGGTAGTTGATATTGCTGGAGAAGCATCCGTTTTAATGACAATGCAAGAAATGTCTACAGCTGTTCAATATAGATTACCAATTAAAATATTTATATTGAATAATGAATACATGGGTATGGTAAGACAGTGGCAAGAACTTTTGCACGAAAAAAATTATTCTGAAAGTTATACTGCTGCGTTACCAGACTTTGTAAAACTTGCAGAGTCTTATGGCTGTGTAGGTATAAGAGCTAAGACTCCTAATGAATTGGATGAAAAAATTAAAGAAATGATTAATGTTGATAGGCCAGTAATTTTTGACTGCGTAGTAGACAAAGCTGAAAATTGTTTTCCAATGATACCTTCAGGTAAGCCTCACAACCAAATGATTTTAGGACCTGAAGAAGAAGAAGAAATTTCGGACGAGGGGAAAGTTCTAGTTTAATGACAAAGTCTAAATCAGCCTACAGTGTGCCAGGTAAATTAGGAAAAACTGAAAGGCATATAATCGTAGTATGGGTTGATAATGAAGCCGGTGTGCTCGCTAGAATTGCGGGACTTTTTTCTGGAAGAGGATACAATATTGAGTCTTTAGCAGTTGCTGAAGTTGATAAAAAAAAACATATCTCAAGAATTACTATAGTTACCGAGGGGACACCTCAGGTAATTGAACAAATAAACTTGCAGCTTAAAAAACTTGTCCCAGTACATAAAGTTGCAGACTTCAAACGAGGAGAAAAAGATATTTTGTTTCGAGAATTAGCCTTATTCAAAATTTTAGGTAATTCTAAAAAGCAAGAGAAAGTAAAAAAAATTTGTAAAAAATTTAACCCTGTCGTTCTGGATAGAACAAATAAATCTGTTGTTATACAAGTGACTGCGCTTAGAGCTGAAATTGATAAATTAGCTCTTGATTTAAAAAGTTTAGGCCTTATAAGCACTTCTAGAACTGGAGCAGTTGCAATGACAAAAGGACAAAAAACATTTAACTAATTATGAAAACTTATTACGATAAAGATACTAATAAAGATTTAATTAAAAATAAAAAAGTTGCTATTTTTGGCTATGGAAGTCAAGGACATGCTCATGCTTTAAATCTTAAAGATAGCGGAGTCGAAGAAGTTGTGGTGGCTTTAAGAGAAGGATCATCAAGTATTAAAAAAGCTGAGAGTGCAGGTTTAAAAGTTATGTCTCTTTCGGACGCGGCGGCATGGGCAGATGTTGTAATGATGTTAACTCCAGATGAGTTACAATCTGAAATTTATAAAAATCATATTGAGCAAAGGATGAAAGAAGGAACAAGTCTTGCTTTTGCACATGGATTAAATATTCATTTTGATTTAATTAATGCAAGAAAAGATTTAGATGTATTTATGGTTGCTCCTAAAGGCCCAGGTCACACGGTGAGAAGCGAATATCAAAAAGGGGGAGGAGTACCTTGTTTAATGGCTGTCCATAAAGACAGCTCAGGAAAGGCAAAAGATTTAGCACTATCTTACGCTTCAGCAGTAGGAGGAGGCAAAGCTGGAATCATTGAAACAACTTTTAAGGACGAGTGCGAAACAGATTTATTTGGTGAACAAACGGTCTTATGTGGAGGTCTAGTTGAACTAATAAAAAATGGATTTGAAACATTAGTTGAAGCGGGTTATCCGCCGCAGATGGCTTACTTTGAAACTTTGCATGAGGTAAAATTAATTGTAGATCTTATCTATGAGGGCGGTATAGCAAATATGAATTATTCAATTTCAAACACAGCAGAATATGGCGAGTATGTATCTGGTAAAAGAATTGTAGATGAAAAAACCAAAGAGAAAATGAAAGCGGTTTTAAAAGATATACAATCAGGGAAATTTACAAAACAATGGATGGATGAACATAAATCTGGTCAAAAGAATTTCTTAAAAATGCGGCAAGAGCTAGCTAAGCACCCTATTGAAAAGGTAGGGAAAGAATTAAGAGCAATGATGCCTTGGATAGGCAAAAATAAGTTAGTAGATAAAGACAAAAATTAACCCATTCTGACTCAAAAAATTAGTTTTATTAACTTAAAAGTTTGCAAATTCTAGCTTTGATTGTAATATGAGAGGCTTTTAAAGTTAATAAAAAATGACTGATAAAAATAGAATAATTATTTTTGACACAACAATGCGAGATGGTGAGCAATCCCCAGGCGCATCAATGAGTTTAGAAGAAAAATTGCAAATTTCAAGAGTGTTTGATGAATTAGGTGTAGATGTAATAGAGGCAGGCTTTCCTATCGCATCACCAGGTGATTTTGAGGCAGTAAAAGAAATTAGTAAATCATTAAAAAAATCTATCCCAGCTGGATTAGCAAGAGCTACAAAAAAAGATATTGATGCATGCAAAGAGTCTTTAAGTCATGCTAAAAACTTTAGAATACACACATTTATTTCTACTAGTCCTTTACATATGAAACATAAATTAAATAAGTCTCCAGAAGATGTTCTGGAAGCAATAAAAGAAAGCGTATCTTATGCAAGAAAATTTACAGACGATGTGGAATGGTCGTGTGAAGATGGCACAAGAACTGAAATGGATTTCATGTGTAAAACTGTTGAATTAGCAATTAGTTCAGGCGCAAAAACAATCAATATTCCCGATACTGTTGGTTACACAGTTCCTTCAGAATTTAAAAAAATAATTGAAACGTTGATTAATAAAGTTCCGAATATTGATAAAGCGATTTTATCAACACATTGCCACAACGATCTTGGTTTGGCAGTAGCAAATTCTTTAGCAGGGGTAATAGCTGGAGCTAGACAAATAGAATGCACTATTAATGGAATAGGGGAAAGAGCAGGTAATGCAGCGCTTGAGGAAGTAGTAATGGCTATGAGAACTAGACATGATTTAATGCCTTATACCACAAATATAAATACTAAATTATTAAGCAAAGCCTCAAAAGTTGTTTCAAACGCCACAGGTTTTCCAGTTCAGTTTAATAAAGCGATAGTTGGAAAAAATGCTTTTGCTCATGAGTCAGGAATTCATCAAGACGGAATGTTAAAAAATAGGAATACTTACGAAATTATGACTCCAGAAAGCGTTGGTGTTAAAAAGACATCTTTAGTTATGGGAAAACACTCAGGCAGACATGCCTTCAGAGATAAACTTTCAGATATGGGTTATACAAATATGACTGATGATATAATAGACGCTGCGTTTGGAAAATTTAAAATTTTAGCTGATAAAAAAAAACATGTTTACGATGAAGATATAGCTGCAATAGTGGATGATAACTTAGTTACTGAAGATAACGAAATTAAATTAAAATCTCTAAAAGTTTTTGCAGGAACAGGTGAGCCCCAAAAAGCAGAAATGACTCTAGAGGTTTATGGAGAATTGAAGTCGGGGTCAGAAACTGGTGATGGACCTGTTGATGCAATTTTCAAATGTATTAAAAAACTCTATCCTCATGAAATAAAGCTTTTACTATACAATGTTCATGCAGTTACCGAAGGAACGGACGCTCAAGCCACAGTAAGCGTCAGAATTGAAGAAAATGGAAAAACAACAGTTGGCCAAGCTGCTGATACTGATACTCTAGTAGCATCAGCAAACGCGTACTTAAGTGCATTAAATAAACTAATAATTAAAAGAGAAAAAACAGCGCCAGACCCGAGTTTGAGCGCTCAAATATAAGGAGATATAAATGTTTAAAGGATTATCAGGATTATCAACAATGTGGTCACAAGATATGGCAATTGATCTTGGAACAGCAAACACTTTAGTTGTGCTTAAAGATAAAGGAGTAGTTTTAAATGAGCCATCAGTAGTTGCTGTTATTGAAGATGCAGGGAAGAAATCTGTTTTGGCAGTTGGAGATGAGGCTAAAACAATGTTGGGTAGAACACCAGGTAACATTTCTGCAATAAGACCCTTAAAAGATGGAGTAATTGCGGATTTCGTAGTTACTGAAGAAATGATTAAGCATTTCATAAAAAAAGTTCACTCTAAAAGAGCTTTTGCAAATCCAAGAATATTAATTTGTGTCCCAACTGGCTCAACTCCAGTTGAAAGAAAAGCAATTCAAGACTCAGCTTTAGCTGCAGGTGCAAGAAAAGTTCAACTGATTGAAGAACCGATAGCAGCTGCTATTGGAGCTGGGCTACCTATTTCTGAGGCTACAGGATCAATGGTAGTAGATATCGGTGGAGGAACTACTGAAATCGCAGTTATGTCATTGGGGGGAGTAGTTTACTCAAAGTCATTGAGAGTTGCAGGCGACGCACTCGATCAATCAATAATTGCTTATATGAGAAAAAAGATGAACCTGATGATCGGTGATTCAACTGCAGAAAAAATTAAAAAAGAAATAGGTACCGCAATACCCTCAACAAATAATACTTTTTTAATGAAAGGAAGAGATATTAGATCTGGTACACCAAAAGAAATCGAATTAACAGAAAAAGATGCTTGCGAAGCTTTAATGCCAATTCTTAATCAAATACTTGGTGGAATAAAAGAAGCTCTTGAAAATACACCTCCAGAACTATCTGCAGACCTTATAGACATGGGGTTAGTTTTGACTGGTGGCGGCGCGTTATTAAAAAATATAGACAAATTAATTTCTCAAGATACTGGCTTACCAGTGACCATAGCAGATGACCCTTTATCGTGCGTTGCAATTGGAACTGGTAGAGCTTTAGAAAATGAAGAACTATTTTCTACTATGTTATCTGAGTACTAATTTGTTTAAATGAATAAATGTCAGTTAGTAGAGATGATTTTAGTATTGCTTTCCGTTCTGCTCTTCTTCAAAGAGGAGGAGCTCAAAAATTTTCAGTTCTCTCTTTAATTTTTTTAGCCCTAATCATATTTTTTTTAGATGTATATGGAGTTAAATTTACTAAACCAGTCAGAAGTTTTTTAAATGACGTTATTTACCGTGTAACTTTTTTAGCCTCTACACCAACAAGATTTCTACCTCAAGTCGGCAAAGACATCTCAAGTTTTTTAAATGTAAAAGAGGAAAATGAAAGATTAAAGCTAGAATTAGAACAATATAAGCTACTTGAATTAAACGTTGAATTTTTAAAAGATGAGAATAAAAACTTACAAAAAATTTTAGAAACTGAATATTTTAACAAAAACTTAAGCAATATTATATTAGCAAAAGTCTTAGTCGATAAGAACAGTCCTTTTTTAAAATCTATAATCATAAATAAGGGTACGAGCGCGGGTATTTTGAAAGGAATGCCTGTAACTAAAGACAATTATTTAGTCGGAAGAATAGTCGAAACAAACTATTTATCTTCAAGAGTTTTACTTTTAAATGATCTGAATAGTAGAATTCCAGTAACTTTAAATCAGGGTGCACAAGCTATATTATCCGGTAGCGGGACAAATAATCCGATTTTAGAATATTTGCCTGAGGATTACGAAATAATTGAAGATGTAAATGTTTTTGCATCAGGAAAAGATGGGATATTTACACCAGGTACACCTATTGGAATTACAAACGCTGAAGGCAAAGTTGATCTTTTCATTGATCCAAATCAGCTCTCATTTGTAACAGTCAATTTAAATGTTCAAAATAAATAAAAATTATAATGGCTAAGAACCCTTTCATAAATAAAATATTTAATGCTGGCCCATTAATTCTTTTATATTATTTATGCATAAGCGAAGTTGACACAAATCTTGAAAAAATGTTTGAAATCTTTACGTTAAATTTTCAGATTATCTTAATTTATTTTTGGGTAATTAAAAGACCAGATATTATGGCTAACGGACATGTATTTTTGGCTGGTTTAATTAATGATGTGGTTATGGGGTTTCCTTTAGGTATAAGCTCATTATCATATTTAATCATAATTTTTGTTGGGACATATGTGAGAAACAAAAGTGTTAATACCACAATAGCCTCAGATTGGTTCACATTCTTTATGGCTATGATTTTTTCGAACATACTTTTCTTTTCACTATTAAACAATTTTTCTGATCTTTCTTTCACCTACTCCAAAATAGGATACAATATGTTTTTTACTCTCTTTATGTTCCCTATATTTTGGGTGTTGTTTAATATTTATCAATTGAATTTTATAGGTAATCGAGATGCTTAGTCCAAGTTCTGGAAATACTGTTATTAAGTCAAAACTAATTGGAAGAAGAATGTTTTTACTTACAGCTGCAAAAGCAATTGTAACGTTTGGTATTATAGGTAGATTAGTGTCGTTACAAATTAATGAGAGAACAAAATATAAAACTTTATCTGACAAAAATAGATTTAGGGAATGGAAATTAGCACCTGAGAGAGGTGTTATTAGAGACTTTTATGATAAAGAAATAGCATCAAATCAACAGGTTTATCAAGTCCACTTAATTCCAGAAAACTCAAAAGATATTGAAAAACTATTTGTTAGATTAAAAACAATTTTAAATATCACAGAAAAAAAATTATTTTACCTTAGAAGAGTCATTGCTAAGCAAAAACCATGGGAACCAATTATAGTTTCAGATAATATAACATGGTCAGAATTTTCCAGATTAAACTTATTCCTACACGAACTCGAGGGAGTAAAACCGATTGTATCAGTAGCAAGAATGTATCCTGACAATTCATCTGCTCATATTTTAGGCTATGTTTCTCAGGTTAGCGCTAAAGATCTTCAAACAAAGAAATATTTAAAAGATTTACATGTTCCAGGAATGAGCATTGGTAAAACTGGCCTTGAGAGAAAATTAGATGAGGAAATTATAGGTAAAATTGGTTTTCAAAGATATGAGGTAAATGCCTATGGAAAAAGAATCAAGCAAATTTTAATTAATGAAGGCCAGGCAGGAAAAAGTTTCAAAACCACTTTAGATTTTGAAGTTCAAAAATTTACAAGTGAACTTCTCAAAGATAAAGCTGCAGCTGTTTGTGTCATGGATGTATTTAATGGAGATATTGTATCTCTTGTTTCTTCTCCAACTTTTGAACCCAACGAGTTCGTTCACGGCTTGGATAAAACATATTGGAACAGTTTAATAAAAAATGAAATGAAACCACTGACTAACAAAGCTATTGCTGGTCTATATCCACCCGGATCAACAATAAAGACTCTTGTTGCTTTAAGCGCTTTAGAGAATGGAGTTATAAAACCACTAGACACTTTTAAATGTGAAGGAAAAATTGAACTTTACGGAGAAAAATTTCATTGTTGGGAAAAAGATGGCCATGGAATTGTTAATTTAAGAAAAGGTATTCAAAGATCTTGTGATGTATACTTTTATGAGGTTGCTAGAAAATTAGGAGTAGATAGATTATCTGAGACAGCAAAAAAATTTGGTCTTGGAAAAAAAGTTCTTAATGGTTTTATTGAGGAGAGGGCAGGTGTTGTACCTAACACCAAGTGGAAGAAAAAATTTATAGGTCAAAATTGGTATTTAGGTGAAACTTTGCACTCAGGTATCGGTCAAGGATATTTTCAAAGCACCCCTCTACAACTCTGCTTAATGACAGCACAAATTGCAAATGGTGGATTTGAAATAAAACCAAGAATAATCTTTGATAAAAAGAATAACAATTTAAGAGAGTACATAAAATATAAAAATGAAAATCCAAATGATCCTCTTCCAACAGATTTATTAGTATCTAATTTTGAACTTAAACCTCTTTTTAAAAATCAAGAACATATTAATTTAATTAAAGATGCAATGTTCTCTTCTTCTAATGAACCAGGTGGTACATCTTATAGGCATCGATGGGAAAATAAAAAATTTACTTTTGCTGGAAAAACAGGATCATCACAAATAAAAAGATTTACCGAAGCTCAACGGGAGGCTGAAGTAAAGCAAGAGAGTTTACCTTACAAAGATAGAGATCATGCTTTATTTGTTGCTTATGCACCTTACAATGATCCTAAATATGCAATAAGTGTTCTAGTAGAACATGGAGGCTCAGGTGGAAAAGCAGCTGCTCCAATCGCTAAAAAAGTAATTAAAAAAGTTCTAGAACGACACGAGTTAAGAGAGAGAATTGATAGTTTACTAGGAGAACAAGCATAATGTTTAGAACTAGATCAATTCAATCGTCATTAAGCATTAAAGATAAAATTCTTTCAATAGATTATATTTTAGTAATTTCGATATTTATACTTGGACTTACAAGTATATTAGCTATGTACTCTACTGATGGCGGGGAATTAAAATACCATACCCAAAGTCATATACTTCGATTCTCTGTTTTTTTTGTTATGTTTTTAACTCTATCATTTATTCAAATAAGGTTTTGGCATAGCCAAAGCTATTTAATTTACATTTTGTTCTTTATATTATTATTAGGAGTTAAATATTTCGGATTAACCTCTTCTGGGTCTAAAAGATGGTTAGACCTTTATTTTATGAATTTACAGCCCTCTGAATTAATGAAGGTAGGTCTTATTTTATTTTTAGCAAAATATTATCACCGTACTTCAATTGAAAATTTAAATCGTATTAGATATTTATTTTTACCCGTTGTTGTTTTGATTGCTCCAATAATATTAGTTGCAACTCAACCAGATTTGGGAACAGCATTACTAATTGCTGCTGGTGGTCTTACTGTCGCGTGGCTAGCTGGTGTAAGAGTAAAATTTTTTGCTATTTCAGGTTTAGCATTTATTGCATTATTACCAATAGCCATTTCTTTTTTAAAACCATATCAAAAATCCAGAATTTTAACTTTTTTGAATCCCGAAAGAGATCCTTTAGGCGCTGGATATCAAATCATTCAATCTAAAATAGCTATTGGTTCTGGTGGATTGTTCGGAAAAGGTTTTTTACAAGGCTCACAAAGTTATTTAGATTATTTGCCTGAGAAACATACAGATTTCATATTTACTCTATTTTCTGAGGAATTCGGTTTTTTTGGTTCACTATTTATTCTTTTTTTATATGCAATTATTGTTTGGAGGATCATAAAAATCGGAAATGTTACTAGAAGTAATTTTGGTAAACTTTTCTGTTATGGTTTTGGAACTGCTTTTTTTATATATGTAGTAGTAAATATGATGATGGTTCTTGGTCTTTTACCAATAGTTGGGTCTCCTTTACCGATTATGTCTTACGGAGGTTCATCGATGATGGCAATAATGTTGGGATTAGGTATAGTTATGTCCTGTAAAGTCTATAAAGACACACCAGTTAACTAACTAATTTAAACCTAATATGGTCAAATTTGATTTTATTAGACACTTGTATATTATATCAATAGGTGGTTAATTTATGAAAAATATTATGTTCGGCGACAAGAAAAAAAAACTCACTGACTCAGAAAGATCGTTAATTAGCGAAACAGTAAGTATAGAGGGAACAATCAATAGCTCAGGTGCTATAGATGTTGCAGGCTTAATTAAGGGTCCAGTTTTTTCAAAAGAGATAATCATAAGAGAAACAGGTTCTATCACAGGATCAATCGAGGGAGATCATGTTGAAATTCACGGTCATTTAGATGGTAAAGTTTCTGGTCAAGATGTAGTTATCGGCTCAACAGGCACTGTAAAAGGCGATATAGAATTTGGGAACAATTTAAAAACCGAAAATGGCGCTGATATTGACGGCTACATTAAAAAAACAAATAAATCTAAATCAACATTAACTGGCGATTTCTTGTTCAAGAAAAAAGATAAAAAAGAGTCTTTAGAATCAGAGGAAAGACCTGAAGTTGTAAACAAAGAAGCTCTAGTCTAATCTAACGCACTTTAATTTTTACTAGATTAAATTATAATTTTGGAATGGAAAATTATAAATGTAAATCTGTTGGAATTGTAGGATCAGGCATTCAAGGAGTGTGCACAGGTCTTCAACTTATAAAAAAAGGTATACCAGTTACGATCTTTGACCGACAAGATCCTTTGTCATCAGAGTACAAACCTGCATCCTATGGAAACGCTGGTCATTTTTCACCTTACGCGGTATTACAATTCAACCGCCCAGATATTTTGGTTGATGTTCCAAAAATGCTTTTTAGTTCCTATGGACCTTTAGCTTTAAAATGGAATTATATTCCAAAAATGTTTAATTGGTTTTTATATTATTTAAAAAACTGTAATAAAAAATCTATGCTACATACAGCTAAGTACATGCACCAAATTTTAAGTTTATCTAATGATGCATATGAGGAAATATTTCAAGAAATAAATGTGGATGGGCTAGTTGAAAAAAAAGGAATTATTTATGTGTGGACGAATAAAAACTTAAAAAGCAGAAAATTAGAGATAAAAGTGCGAAACGATCTAGGTGTAAAACAAAAATTATTAACTCGTGAAGAGATATTAGAATTAGAGCCAAATTTGAATCCAGTATTTGATGCTGGTGTTATATTTGAAAACGCTATGCATGCCAGAGATCCTCACGGAATCCTTAAAGAAATTTTTAAATTATACCTAAAAAGAGGTGGTAAATTTATTCAGTCGGATATTACAAGCATAGAACAGAAAACGGCAAATGAAACAATAATTAAATCAGCAAATGATGTATATATTTTTGAAAAGTCAGTAGTTGCATCAGGAGCATTTTCAAAAAAATTGACCGATCAACTTGGTGAAAATATTCCATTAGATACTGAGAGAGGATACCATGTGCATTTTAAAGGCAAAGACAAATTAATATCTAGACCTGTAATTTTCTTAGATAGAGGATTTGGCATGACACCAATGAATCAAGGTTTACGAGCCGTAGGAACTGTTGAATTAGGTGGATTGAAAAACCCTCTTTCGAAAAAAAGAATTGAATATATTATAAACTGTGCGAAAGAGTTATTGCCACAACTAGAAAAACATGACGATGAATGGCTTGGATTTAGACCAACTTTACCAGATTTTTTACCAATTCTTGGCCCTTCACTCAAAAACAAAAATATAATTTACGCATTTGGTCATCAGCATTTAGGCTGGACTTTAGGAGCTATAACAGGCAAAATTATCTCTGGTCTAGTTGCAGGTGAAAAAACTAATTTAGATTTAGCTCCCTACAGCTCTAAAAGATTTAATTAGGATTTTTTTGTCAAAAAATTATTTAGCTTATACTTTTCTTACTTTAGCGGCTTTATTCTGGTCAGGAAATTTTATAATTGGTAAATTCGCAACTTTGTTTGAAGTTCCGCCACTAACTCTTAACTTTTTAAGATGGGTTATGGTGTGGTTTATTTTAATTCCTTTTACAATTAAAGAAATTTTAGAGAAAAAAAACTATATTAAAGAAAACTTTTTCGCGATTGGAATAATGGGAATTTTATCAATTAGCACTTTTAATTCTGTAGTGTACTTTGCTTTAAACTTTACTCAAGTTATTAATGCAGTTTTAATGTTAGCTGCTATTCCACCAATGATAATAATTTTTTCGTCACTTATGAAAATTGAAAAAACAAATATATTTCAATTATCTGGATTATTCTTATCAATATTTGGAGTTACAACAATTATTTCAAATGCAGATATTCAAAAAATAATATCTTTAAGTTTTAACAAAGGAGATATATGGATGCTAGTTTGTGTTTTAAGCTGGTCATTGTACTCAACTTTACTAAAAAAAAATAAATTTCAATTATCTCAATTTTCTTTAATCCAAATTATGGTAACTGTAGGATTAATATTTTTAGTTCCACAATTTTTATATGAAAAATCAATTGGATTAGATATAAAAATTAATAAAGCTTCTATCTTAATTTTATTTTACGTAGTTATCTTTCCTGCTATCGCAGCTTATTATTGTTGGCAAAAAGCTATACAATTAATAGGCCCCAACAGATCGTCTATGTTTATTCAGTTAATGCCACTTTTCAGTGCAATAATGGCAATCATAATTTTTAAAGAAAAATTTCAATTATTCCATTTTATTGGGGCAACTTTTATTATATCAGGTATTTATTTGTCAAATAGGAAAACTCAATGATAAAAGTAGCGGTGTTGGATGATTATCAAAATTCTTTTAAAGAAATTGTTGATATAGAAAAATTAAAAAATAAATTTAATTTTAAAATTTTTAATGAGGCCTTTAATAATGAAGAAGAAACTATTGAGGCTTTGGAGGAATTTGAAGCATTATTTATAATGCGGGAAAGAACACCTATCACAAAAAATTTATTAGAAAATTTACCAAATCTTAAATACATAATGACCTCAGGTATGCGAAATAACTCTATTAATTTAGAAGTAACCAAAAAAAAAGGCATTTTAGTGTGTGGGACTGAAATAAATTCAAATCCTGCAGCTGAGATCACTTGGACTTTGATCTTAGGTCTTCTAAGAAACGTTAAACAAGAAATTGATAATATGTTCCAAGGATATTGGCAGACTACTATTGGTACAGAATTAAAAGGTAAAATGTTGGGAGTAATAGGCTTGGGGAAAATTGGAACACAAGTTGCAAAGGTAGGCAAAGCTTTTGGAATGGAAGTTTGCGCTTGGAGTGAAAATCTAAATCTATCTCACGCAAATGAACTTGGTGTATTACCTATGAGTAAAGAAGATTTACTTAAAAATTCAGACATAATTTCTATTCATTTAGTTTTAGGTGAAAGATATAAAAATTTAATTACAAAAAAAGAGATTGAAATGATGAAAAAAACTAGTTTTCTAATCAATACTTCTAGAGGCCCAATTATTAACGAGGATGATTTAGTTGAGGCTTTAAAGAATGAAAAAATTGCCGGCGCTGGTTTAGATGTTTATGATAAAGAACCTCTCCCACAAGATCATAAACTACGATTTCTTCCAAATGCTTTATTATTACCCCATGTCGGTTACGTGACTGCTGAAAATTACTCAAAATTCTATTCGCAAATGATTGAAAATTTAGAAAGTTGCCTAGAAAATAAGCCTTTACGGATAATTTCATAGATTAACACTTCTATTATAGGTTGTATTATATATAAACTCAATTTGAGTGATTCGTTTGTTTAATAACAAACAAATCTTTGTTTAAATTAGGGGAAATATAAAAAGGGAGTATGAAAAAAATTTTATGCTTTTTGCTTGGACTCACTTTATTAACTGGTTGTGCTGAGTCTTTAGCTCTATTAGGACCTACTTCTACCGCAGTAACCGGTGGAAACATCGCCCAGTCAACTTTTTCTTCAGCAATAAATTATAGTGTAAAAAAACAAACTGGAAAAAGCCCAATGGAACATGCAATGGCATATGCCGAGGAAATGAATCCGAAGAAAAAGAAAGAACCCTGTTTATCATTTGCTGAAAAAACTAACTCAGAAATTTGTGCTATTGTGAAAAAGCAATTAAAAATAACTAAATCGAAGATCTTAGAAAAATCAAAAGAAAGTTCTTTAAAAGAACTCATTTCATCACTTCAGCCCAACATAAATAAAAAATTTAAAATTAATTATTTAGATTAACACATCTAAAACGAAACCAGCCTAGCAAATTTAAGATCTTGACAACCTTGGGTTGTGTTAATAAAATTAATGCACTCAAATTTAACTTTCAATTAAAGATGAAGCAGATATGAACCAGTTAAAACAAATTCCAAACATGAAAAAAATACTGATTTTATTATCAACGATTTTCTTACTAAATGGATGTGCTGAGTCTTTGGCATTACTTGGTACTAGCACATCTAACGGAAAAATATTACAGTCTTCTCTTAATTCAGCAGTAAGTTATGGAGTTAAAAAACAAACAGGTAAAACTCCTTTGGAACACGTTATTGCGTACGCAGAAGAAAAAAATCCTGAGAGAAAAAAAGAAACCTGTATTTCTTCATTTGAAATAACAAGATCTGAATTTTGCACAATTGTTAAAAAACAAATTAAGTCTAAAAGCTCTGATATGATGGAAAAGACTACAGAAATTGCGAAAGAATATCCAAAAAAAATAATTAAAGAAATATCTAAGATTGAAAAGATAGCCAAAAAATCAATTATTTATAATAGAAGGTAATATTAATTTTTTCTAAAAAGATGGCCCCAATATAAATAATTGGGACCACCTAGTTTATTTTTTATGCAGCTAAAGCTTGTTTAATATCTGCGATGATATCATCCGGATGTTCGATACCAATTGACAATCTTACATAACCTGGCGTTACCCCTGCTGCTGCTAACGCTGCATCATCTAATTGACTGTGCGTTGTAGTAGCCGGGTGAATTGCTAAACTTCTAGCATCACCAATATTAGCAACGTGATATAACATTTTTAAGTTATCGATGAATTTAGCACCAGCTTCTTTTGTGCCTAAATCCATTCCAACTAAAGAACCATATCCACCTTGCATATATTTTTTAGCTCTTTCTTTAATCTCGCCTTGGTGATTAGTAGGGTAGATTACATTTTTAACTTTCTTTTGTGTTTCTAAGAAAGAGACAACTTTTTCTGCGTTACTGCAATGTTGTTTCATTCTAAGAGCAACTGTTTCCAAACCTTGAATAATTTGGAAAGCATTAAACGGACTTAAAGGAGCACCTAAGTCTCTCAATAAGACCACTCTTGCTCTAATTACAAAAGGAATGTTAGCTCCTGTTAATTGAGGAACTGCATCTGCCCATATAGCACCACCATAACTTTGGTCAGGCTCATTTAATAATGGTTGTCTTTTTCTGTCTTTAATCCAGTCAAAGTTTCCACCATCAACAATAATTCCACCAATTGAAGTCCCGTGACCACCAATATATTTTGTCAAAGAGTGCATCACGATTGCAGCACCATGAGCTAAAGGTTTACAAATTACTGGTGAAGCTGTGTTATCGATAATTAAAGGAATACCTTTTTTTCTACCGATATCTGAAACTTCCTTAATTGGGAACACACGAAGATAAGGGTTTGGACAAGACTCACCGTAGTAAGCTCTTGTTTTATCATCAGTTAACTTTTCAAAGTTTTTTGGATCTGCAGGATCTGCAAATCTAACTTCAATACCTTGTTGTCTTAAAGTATTTTTGAACAAGTTCACTGTACCTCCGTACAAGTCAGTTGAAGCAACTATATTATCTCCAGCCTGTGCCAAGTTTTGAATGCACATTGCTGATGCTGCTTGACCTGATCCAACTGCAAGTGCTGCTACACCACCTTCTAGTGCTGCTACTCTTTTCTCAAGCACATCACATGTTGGGTTCATTATTCTTGTGTAAATATTACCGAACTCTTTTAAACCAAATAAACTTGCAGCATGTTCTGCATTTTTAAATTGGTAAGAAGTTGTTTGGTATATAGGAACTGCTACTGCTGTGGTTGCTGAGTCACTTCTGTAATCACTACCATGCAAGCCAATAGTTTCTGGATGTTTAAAATCAGCCATTGATTTTCCCCCTTACTGTTTCTCTTATAGTTTCGTTCATTTTTTCTCCGTATTTCTGGAGAAGAATGAACGAAGTTTAATTCTGTTCATCTTCTCCTTTTTAGTACTTCGGCATATGCCAGGTGTACAATATGGTTCAAATACCCGGTTTAATTTTAGATTGCTCCAAAAAAAAACCACCGGCTAAAGCGGTGGTCTTAATGACTTATGCGCTTTAGCAGGATTTATAAAGCGCCCGCAAGTTGCTTTAACTCAGCGCTTAAAGATTTATACCAAGAAATTCAGGATTTTGTCAACTGTCAATTAAATATTGTTCCAGAACAATTTTGCAAGGTTTATTCCAGACAAATCTTTATATGCAGCTAGCCCAGTAGGGCTGGTAACATTAATATCGCCAATTAATTTCTCTTGCACGAAATCTACCCCTGCAAAATATATATTATTTTTAACTAACATTTTCCCAATAGCTTTGCTTGCATTAATTTCTTTGTTTGTGAGCTTTGTTAATTTTGCTTTAGCCCCTTTACTCATGTTTGATAAAATACTACCTTTTTTAGGTATCCTAGAAATAGCACCTACAATTTTTCCTTTAATGATAAAAACCCTTTTATCACCTTTAGAAACTCCAGGTAAAAACTTTTGAAAAAATAAATGATTATGATTTTTTAATAATTTTTTAAGTTTGTTAGCATTAAAAGTTTTAAATAAAATTACGTTGTTACCACTAAAACCATTAATAGGTTTTGCCACGACAGCTTTATGCGTTTTAAAAAAACTTCTAATTTCTGAAAAATTTTCACTTATTAAAGTTGGAGGCATATACCTCATAAGATTAATGGAAAATAGCTTTTCAGATATATTTCTTACAGCGAAAGGGTGATTTATTATCTTAACCTTCTCAGAGATATGGTTTAGTAAGAATGTTGTATATAGATAACGATTATCAAATGGGGGATCATTTCTAATTAATATAATTTTAGATCTTTCTAAATTAAAATTAACAGTCCTTAGCAATGAGTAGAATTTCTTTTTGTTTTCATTGATTTTTATATGTTTACAAAAAGCTGAAACTTTTCCATTCAAAAAACTCAAATTTTCTGGTTCAAAATAATATATTTTGTAACCTCTTTTTTGCGCCTCAGATGCTAAAAGAATAGTTGTATCAGTTTTGATATTTACTTTTTTAAGATCAGAACCCTGAATAGCTAAAATTTTCGTCATGATTTATTAAGAAATCTAATTTTTTTGTTTTATTATATTGCTCAATTAGCATTTCCGCTCTAGTTTTTTTATTACTGATTATTTCCTCTATATGTTTTAAGTAAATTGTTTCATTTTTTCCACTTTTATTAAGCTCATTTCTTTTGTCTAAGCCTTTTTTAGAAATGTCTAAAAATATTTTTGCCCAATCAATTAATTTTTTATTTTTTAGCAAAGTGTTTAATCCTTGTTTGGGCGCGTTTAAATATGCATCCATTACCTCTTCTTTTTTCCAATTTTTAATTATTTCATAAGTCTCATCTAAAGATCCATAAATTAATCCTGTAAAAAAAGAGGGACCGTTACAAATACAACCGAAATTACATGTATCTAAAGATCTAAACTCTATAACCTGTTTTAATCTTA
>CACLVZ010000001.1:155000-222238 GCA_902610515.1 uncultured Pelagibacteraceae bacterium | reverse complement strand
CAGAATGTTTTATTAACAAAATAATTCAGGAAAAAAAAGATTTCGATTTAACTGTTACTTCTCGACAAGAAACTCATCAGGTAGAGTTCAATAATATCAAAATAAAGTCATACCAATTTACTGATGATAAGTTTGATAAGTCTATTACAAAAAAATTAGAGGAAGCCAATTACATTTTAATTTCTATTCCACCTATCGATAGTAAAGATATTGTTGTAAGTTTTCTCAATTCTTATCAAAAAAAATTGATAAATTGTAAATGGATTACTTATTTATCTGCTACAAGCGTTTACGGAGATCACAAAGGTGAATGGGTAAACGAAAATAGTATTACTAAACCATCTTCACCAAATGGATTAAGTAGGCTACAAGCAGAAAAATCCTGGATAAGTTTTTCAAATAAAAAAAATTACCCATTACAAATCTTTAGATTAGCTGGAATATATTCAAATGAATTTAATATTTTGAAAAGGTTACAAACTGGTAAAATACAAATAGTAAACAAAAAAAATCATTTTTTTTCTAGAATTCATGTGGAGGATATAGCAAACATTTTATACAAGTCTCTTGATAATTTTAAGAATAATGAAATTTACAATATTTGTGATGACAAACCTGCTCCACAGAGTGATGTAGTGGCATATGGATCAAAATTACTTAAACTTGAACAACCCAAACCAGTGAAACTTGAAGAAATAAAAAGCGAAATGTTACAAAATTTTTATAAGGACTCAAAAAAAGTAGATAACAAAAAAATGAAAGCTTTTTTCAAATATAATTTGAAATTTCCATCATATATTGAGGGATTAGATTACATCTTTAACAATAATATTTAATTCCTTTTCTATTTTTTTCAGAGACTTTTGACTAGATAAACTATGATCACCGTTTTTTATAATTACCATTTTCTTTTTTGCTCTACTAAATATATTTAAAACGTGCTTTGAATATATAATTGGCACAACTTCATCTTTTTGACCATGTATCACTGTAACTTTTATACTGGCATTAATTTTTTTATTTAAAACTTTATTTTTTCTACCATCTTCGATTAACTGTAAAGTGATTGGATATTCGTAATCTCCATTCTTAATTAAAATTTTTCTTTTTTTTATTAATTCTCTCTTTTTTTTATTTGGAAATTTATTCCACATTAACCTTGTCAAAAACTCTGGAGCTGAACCTATTCCAATAAATCCTTTAATTTGAGATTTAAAATAACTAAATTGATTTATCGCAATCCAGGCTCCCATACTTGAGCCTATTAAGACAAAATCATTTTTTTTAGCAATTTTTTTAATTACAGTCTTAGTATCTTTTGACCATATACTTATATTACCTTTTGTAAAAATTCCTGATGATTTACCATGCCCAGAGTATTCTAAACTCAAAAAACCCAACTTGTTCTTTTTAGCGAATTTAAAAAGAGTTTTAGGTTTTTCACCTTCTATATCAGACATAAAACCTGGAAGAAAAATTATATATAGCTTCTTTTTAAAATAATTGTCTATATATCTAAGCTTTTTAGTATTAGAAATTTTTATATACTTAAATTTTTTCATATAACGATAAGATAATTGTTATTATATATAAATAAAATGACTACTAAAATAAATGTTTTACAAGTAATTCCCAAACTTGGTTATGGCGGAGCTGAAACAGGTTGTTATGATATTGCTCATTATTTAGCTGAAAAGGATTGCGGTTCATTTATTGCTACATCTGGTGGAGAGCTTTTAAAATATATTAAAAAAAATAAAGTAGGAATTTTTAAACTTCCTGTGCATACAAAAAATCCAATTTTAATTATTATAAATGCCTTATTTTTATCAGTTTTTATAATTTTTAAAAAAATTAATATTGTTCATGCTAGGAGTAGAGCTCCAGCTTGGTCTTGTTATATAGCTTGCAAGATTACTAATAGACTTTTCGTGACTACTTTTCATGGAACGTATAATTTTAGTAGTAAAATAAAAAAATTTTATAATAGTATAATGTTAAGATCAAATCTTACTATCGCTGGATCCAATTTTATCTTTGGTCATATTAATGAAAATTATAATGAATACTTAGATAAGAAAAAAAAATTGAGAGTAATTTTTAGAGGTATTAATGTTGATTACTTCAGCCAAAAAAATATCTCGATTCTCAAATTAGAAAAATTAAAACAGGATTGGAAAATAGAATCTGGTAAATTTACTATACTATTACCAGGTAGACTGACATCCTGGAAAGGTCAAGAAAAATTAATTGAAGCATTAAATATTTTAATTGAAGATTATAACGTAACAAATTTTCAAGCAATTTTATTAGGGTCTGATCAGGGCAGAAAAGTTTATACAAAAAAATTATTAAGTTTAGTTGAGAGATATGGATTAACAAAAAAGATAAAATTCGTAAGTCATTGTGGAGAAATGCCTCTTGCGTATTCTATTGCTGATGTAGTAGTTTCGGCGTCAATTGAACCTGAATCTTTTGGTAGAGTTTCAATTGAAAGCCAAGCAATGGGTAAACCAATTATAGCTAGTAATATTGGAGGATCAAAAGAAACAGTTTTAAATAAAAAAACTGGTTTTTTGTATAAACATGATGACCCCAGAGAACTTGCGAAAAATTTAAATACTGTTATTCAATTAAGTCAAGAAGAGTTGAAATTAATTGGAAACGAAGGTAGAAAAAACGTAGTAAAAAAATTCGATGTTGAAGTAATGTGTGACTCGAATTTAAGAGAATATAAAAAATTATTAAAAAATTAATGCCGCAAATTCAATTATTAGATGGAAAAAAAATTTCTTTTGTAAAATCAATCAGTGGATTTGAATTAGCTAAAAAAATCAGTAAATCAATTGAAAAGATCGCTTTAATAATGGAAGTTAATGGAGAGCTTAAAGATTTAAGCCATGAGATTACTGAAGATTCAAAAGTTAGAATTATCACACCAAGTGATAAAGAAGGTTTAGAAGTAATTAGACACGATGCTGCACATATTATGGCTATGGCGGTACAGGAATTATACCCTGGTACACAAGTAACTATCGGCCCAGTAATTGAAAATGGGTTCTATTATGATTTCGCAAGAAAAGAACCTTTCACTTCAGAGGACTTAAAAAAAATAGAAAAAAAGATGTCCGAAATAATTGATAGAGACGTCAAAACAAAAAGAGAAGTTTGGAAAAGAGAAGAAGCCATTAAACATTTTAAAAAGATTGGTGAAAAATACAAAGCAGAAATAATTGAGAGTATACCAAAAGATGAAGAACTCTCCGTTTATCACCATGGAGAAACTTGGCATGATTTATGCAGAGGTCCTCATTTAGCATCCTCAAGTAAAATTGGTAAAGCTTTTAAATTAACAAAAGTATCAGGAGCGTATTGGAGAGGAGACTCGAATAATGAAATGCTTCAAAGAATATATGGAACATGTTGGAGTTCAAAAAAAGATTTAGAAGATTACTTGCATAGGCTAGAAGAAGCAGAAAAAAGAGATCATAGAAAGTTAGGAAAAGAAATGAATCTTTTTCATTTTCGAGAGGAAAGCCCTGGATCAGTTTTTTGGCATGAAAAAGGTTGGCTACTATTTCAAAGATTAGTTGAGTACATGCGAATGAAACAACGACTGGCAGGTTATAAAGAAATAAATACTCCTGAACTTTTAGACAAGACTTTATGGGAGAAATCTGGCCATTGGGAAAAATTTGGAGAACATATGTTCACATCTGAAACTCCTGATGAAAAAACATTTGCTGTAAAACCCATGAATTGTCCTGGCTGCGTTCAGGTTTTCAACCAAGGTCTAAAAAGTTATAGAGACTTACCTTTAAAGTTATCAGAATTTGGAAAAGTCCATAGATATGAACCATCAGGTGCATTACATGGTTTATTAAGAGTTAGAGCATTTACTCAAGATGATGCCCATATATTTTGTACAGAGGATCAAATAACTGATGAGTCATTAACTGTAACAAAGCTGATCTTAGAAATTTACAAAAATTTAGGTTTTAAAGATGTTGTTTTAAAATATTCTGATAGACCTAAAAAAAGAGTTGGAGATGATAGTATATGGGATAAAGCAGAGTCTGCTCTCTTAACTGCAATAAAAAAAACCAAACTTAAGTATACAATTAATAAAGGTGAAGGGGCTTTTTATGGTCCAAAAATTGAATTTGTATTAAGAGACGCCATCGGAAGAGACTGGCAATGTGGAACTTTGCAAGTAGATTTAAACCTTCCAGCTAGATTAGGTGCTACTTATATTGCAAAAGATGGAAATAAAAAAGTCCCAGTGATGTTACATAGAGCACTTTTTGGTTCTTTGGAGAGGTTTATAGGAATTTTGATTGAGAACTACGCAGGTAAGCTGCCTTTTTGGTTGTCTCCGGCACAAGTTATTGTGTGTCCCATAGCAGAAGAGAACAATAATTATGTAAAAAAATTATTTGAAGATCTTTTTAAAGAAGGTATAAAATGTGAAATGGATCTAAGAAATGAGAAGATAAATTATAAAGTAAGAGAACATTCTCTTGCTAAAATTCCTTTCATAGTTGTTTGTGGAAAAAAAGAAGTTTCTGAAAATACTGTTACAATAAGAAAGCTTGGTTCAGATAAACAAGAAACAATCAAAAAGGATGATTTTATAAAAAATATGCTAGACTTGAATAAGCTTCCATTAAATTAAGTGTCAAACTCAAAACCAAATTATTTTCATAAGCGAACAAAGCCTCAGGGACCAAGGGCTAATGAACGTATCAGAGCTTTAGATGTTCAAGTTATTGGGAGTATCGGAGACAACTTAGGAGTAATGCCATTAAAAAAAGCAATAGAGCTCGCAAAACAGGAAGAGTTGGATTTAATTGAAATTTCTCCAAATACAAATCCCCCTGTTTGTAAGATAATGGATATGGGGAAATATAAATATGATTTACAAAAAAAAGCTAATCAAGCGAAAAAAAAACAAAAAACTGTTTCTTTAAAAGAAATTAAATTGAGACCGGGAACTGAAATACATGACTATAACTTCAAAATTAAAAACGCCAAAAAATTTATATCAAAAGGCGATAAAGTAAAATTTACAGTTAAATTTAAGGGCCGAGAGATGCAACATACAGAGCTTGGTAAACAATTAATGAATAAAATTATTGAAGAAACAAAAGATATAGCTAAAGTTGAAAGTGAACCAAAATTTGAGGGAAAACAGATGGTAATGATCGTTCAACCCATCTAAATCAACAGGAATAGCTTCTTGATAAGATTAATTAATAATTATATAAAACTCGAATATTTATGCCTAAACTAAAAACAAAAAGCTCAGCAAAAAAAAGATTTAAGTTTACTGCCTCAGGTAAAATTAAAATGCCACAAGCTGGTAAGCGTCATGGCATGATTAAAAGAACAAACTCACAAATAAGAAAACAAAGAGGCACTACGATAATGACCAAACAAGATGCTAAAATTGTCAAATCGTACATGCCGTATAATTTAAGAGGTTAACATGGCGAGAACTAAACGTGGTGTAGTAAGTAGAGCAAAACACAAAAAAGTACTAAAAACTGTTAAAGGTCAATTTGGTAGAAGAAAAAATACAATTCGAATTGCTCGCCAAGCAATGGAAAAGGCTATGCAATATGCCTACAGAGACAGAAAAGCAAAAAAAAGAGAATTCAGGTCACTTTGGATACAAAGAATAAATGCAGGGGTCAGAGCCGAGGGTTTAACCTATGCCAAATTTATTCATGGTTTAGCTAAGTCTAAAATAAAATTAGATAGAAAAGTTTTAGCAGAATTGGCCTACAACAATCCAGAAGTCTTTAAATCTGTAGTAAAAAAGGTTCAATCTTCCCTTGGATAAAAGGGTCTTTGATTTAAAGCAAACTTTAATATAAAAAATCAATTACCTAATGAGTGATTTGGATAAAATAAATTCTATTTTTAATGCAAAAATAGACTCTGTTAAAACTAAAGAAGATTTACAAAATATTAAAACAGAGTTTTTTGGAAAAAATGGTCAAATTACCCAGCAATTTAAAAAACTAGGTTTGCTGGAGCCAGAAAAGAGAAAAGATTTTGCGTCAAACTTAAATAAAATAAAAGATGATTTATCAAGACAGATAGAACAAAAAACGTTTGAAATAGATAATGCTGAAATTAACGATAAATTAAAAAATGAAAAAGTCGACGTAACTTTACCGATCAGACCATACCAAAAGGGAAAAATACATCCAGTATCACAAGTTATAGACGAAATTTCCTCTATTTTTTCTGAAATTGGTTTCTCTGTTGCAGAAGGTCCAGATGTAGAGACTGAATATAATAATTTTACAGCGCTTAATACGCCTGAAGATCATCCAGCAAGGGATATGCATGATACATTTTATTTAGAAGATAACAAAAAATTACTTTTAAGGACACACACTTCTCCAGTTCAAATCAGGGCTATGCTTAGTGGAAAGCCACCTTTTAAGCTGATTGTTCCTGGCAGAACTTATAGATGTGATAGTGACCAAACTCATGCCCCAATGTTTCATCAGTTAGAGGGCCTTCATATAGACAAAAAAATTACAATGGGTCAACTTAAAGGATGTTTAGATTATTTTATTAAAGAATTTTTTGAAGTTAAAAATGTTAAAATGAGATTTAGACCAAGTCATTTCCCTTTCACGGAACCCTCGGCTGAAGTAGACATCGGATACAAAATTGAGAATGAAAAAATTGTAATTGGTGACGGGGATAAATGGTTGGAAATTTTGGGATGTGGGATGGTCCATCCAAATGTTTTGAAAAATGCTAAAATTAATCCAAAAAACTACCAAGGATTTGCATTCGGAATGGGCATTGATCGATTGGCCATGTTAAAATATGGGATCAACGATTTAAGATCTTTTTTTGAAACAGATTATAGATGGCTCAGTCATTTTGGTTTTGACCCTTTAGATGTGCCGACTAACTATAGAGGGCTAAGTAAATGATTATTACTATACCATGGCTGAAAGAGCATTTGAAAACCAATGCAAAAGATAACGAAATTATAAGTAGACTCACTAACATCGGTTTAGAGGTTGAAAGTGTAAAAGAAAACTCTGGAGAGCTAAGTGAATTTAAAATAGCTAAAATTATCAAGGTCGAAAAACATCCTAACGCAGATAAATTAAAGGTGTGCGATGTAAACATTGGCAAAACAGAAACTTTAAAAGTTGTATGTGGAGCTCCTAATGCAAGAGATGGTCTTATAACAATTTATGCTCCACCAGGGGCCACGATACCTAAAACAAAGTTCCAATTAAAAATTGCTAAAATAAGAGGTGTCGAGTCTCGCGGTATGTTGTGTTCTGAGAGTGAACTAAATTTATCAGATGAGAGTGACGGGATAATAGAATTAAATGCTAAAGAAACAGAAATAGGAAAAAGTTACTTTAAAAGCAAATCAGAAAAAGCAATCGATATTGCAATTACACCAAATAGACCAGACTGTTTGGGTATAAGAGGTATTGCAAGAGATTTATCTTCTACTGGAATAGGCAAATTAATAACTTTTAAAAGAAAAAAAATAAAACAAAATTCTAAGCATGATGTTAAAATTTCGATAACTAAAGATAAGAACCAAGGTTGTCTCATATTTGGAAGTTGCTATATTAAAAATATTACAAATAAAGAGAGCCCACCATGGTTGAAAAATAAAATTCATGCTCTTGGCTTGAAACCAATTTCTGCTGTTGTCGATATTACTAACTATGTGATGTTTGATTTGAATCGTCCATTGCACGCTTACGACGCGGATAAAATTGATAGAGAGATTATTGTAAGAGACTCAAAAGAAGGTGAAGAGTTTGAAGCATTAGATAATAAAAAATATAAACTCAAAAAAGGTATGTGCGTTATAACTGATAAATCAAGTGTTCTAGGCCTTGGTGGAATTATTGGTGGAACAAAAACTTCAACAGAATTTGATACTAAAAATATTTTACTTGAATCAGCATATTTTATTCCATCTTCCATAAGAAAAACATCTCGAGAATTATCAATAAATACTGATGCGAAATATAGATTTGAAAGGGGCATCGACCCTAACTCTGTATTAACAGGTTTAGAAGTTGCTACTGATCTGATATTAAAGATATGCGGAGGACAAGCTAGCAAATTTACAATTACTGGAAAAAACTCTCAAAAAAATAAAATTATAAATTTTGAGATCAATAAGTTTGAAAACTTGATCGGTATTCCAATCTCTATTAATGAGGCAAAAAAAATTCTGATTTCATTAGGTTTCATTTGTAAAAAAAGAAAAAGAGAACTTAAAGTTGAAATACCTTCTTGGAGACCTGATATTCATCAAGATGTGGATTTGATTGAAGAGCTTATCAGAATCAAAGGTTTCAAAAATATAAAACTTATCTCTCCTGTAAGAAATAGAGAAAATGAAACTTTAAATTTTAGACAAAAGTTATTTCACTTGTCGCAAAGATCTCTTGCATCAAAAGGATTTCTCGAAGCAGTTACCTGGTCTTTTACTGACTCTAAAATTGACAGTCAATTTTCAAAAGGTGAAAAAGAAATTAAAATTTTGAACCCTATTTCTTCTGACCTAGATGTTCTTAGAAGATCAATCTTTTCAAACCTATCACACTACTTAAAAAAGAATCAAGATAGAGGTTATGAGGATGTATCGCTATTTGAAATTGGACCAGTATTTTTTGGTAAAAATCCAGGGGAACAGCAAATCGTAGTTGGTGCCTTAAAGTCAGGAAAAGTTAATAGAAAAAGTTGGATTGAAAAGGAGAGAAACATAGATGTATTTGATATAAAAAGTGATGTAACTAAAACTCTACTTGAACTAGGAGTGTCAGAAAAAGATCTTTTTATTAGCGATATATCAAAACAGTGTTACCATCCAGGCAGATCAGGCTCAATAAATTTAAAATCAGAGAAGGGACCCCATCTTGCTTACTTTGGAGAATTACATCCTGCCATTATAAAAAAATTAGATTTTAAAGAGCCAAATATTTATGGGTTAGAGATATTTTTAAAAAATATACCTGAACCAAACAAAAAAATTAGGCAAACTAAAAAAAGTTTTCAACCATCAGATTTTCAAAAATCTCAAAGAGATTTTGCTTTTGTAATAGATAAAATTTTTAAGATAGGCTTGTTAGAAAAGATTATTAAAGAAATAGATAACTCACTTATTCAAGAAGTAACAACTTTTGATGTATATGAGGGAGAAAATATTCCTAAAGATAAAAAATCAGTTGCAATTAATGTCACTCTTCAGTCTCCAAATCAAACCTTAAGTGAAAAAGATATAGATCAGATTAGTAAAAAAATTATTGATGTAGTTAAAGAGAAAACAGGCGCTACAATTAGATCCTAATGTCAGATATTAAAAGAATTCGTAATTTTTCTATAATTGCGCATATTGATCATGGTAAATCAACTATAGCGGATAGAATTATTCATAAATGCGGAGGCTTGACAGACCGTGAGATGAAACAACAAGTTCTAGACTCAATGGATATAGAAAGAGAGCGAGGCATTACAATTAAAGCTCAAACAGTAAAACTTGATTATAAAGGTAAAGATGGCCAAAGTTATAAACTTAATATAATCGATACACCTGGACATGTAGATTTCGGGTATGAAGTAAGTAGATCTTTGTCAGCATGTGAAGGCTCACTTCTGATTGTAGATAGTACTCAAGGAGTAGAAGCACAAACTTTAGCTAATGTATATCAAGCACTAGAGATAAATCACGAGGTAATACCAATATTAAACAAAATAGATTTACCTGCATCTGATTTAGAAAAAACAAAAAAAGAAATAGAGGATGTTGTTGGAATTGAAACTATAAATGCAATTCCTTGTTCAGGAAAAACAGGTGAGGGTATTGATGATATTCTAGAGGCAATAATAAACAGGTTGCCAGCTCCAAAAGGTCTTTCTAACGAAAAACTCAAATGTCTACTGGTGGATAGCTGGTATGACAGTTATCTTGGTGTAGTTATTCTAGTTCGTGTAATCAACGGTAAACTAAAAAAAGGTATGAAAATTAAACTAATGTCAAATAACCAAGAGCATATAATTGAAAAAGTAGGTGTCTTTACTCCCAAACCTTTAGATATGGATGAATTAAAGTCAGGAGAAATTGGATTTATAATTACCGGTATTAAATCCCTTTCTGAAACAAAAGTTGGGGACACAATATGTGATGCCAATGATCCTATTAATGATCCTTTACCTGGATTTAAGCCGAGTAAACCAGTTGTTTTTTGTGGCTTATTTCCTGTCGACAGTTCTGAGTACCAAAAGTTGAAAGATGGTTTAGCTAAACTTAAATTAAACGATGCCAGTTTTTCTTACGAACCAGAGTCTTCAAGTGCACTAGGCCTTGGTTTTAGGTGTGGTTTTTTGGGTCTTTTACATCTCGAAATAATAACTGAAAGGCTCGAAAGAGAATTTGATGTAAGTTTAATAACAACTACTCCAGGGGTGATTTATAAAGTTCATACAAATATGGGCAAAATTTTGGATTTGCAAAATCCTTCAAACATGCCAGACCCCTCCCAGATCGATAAAATTGAGGAACCTTGGATTAAATCAACCATCATAACACCAGATGAGTATCTAGGATCAATCATAAAGATTTGCCAAGATAAAAGAGGAATTCAAACTAATTTATCTTACTCGGGTAATAGAGCGGTACTTTCTTACGATTTACCATTAAATGAGGTGGTGTTTGATTTTAATGATAGATTAAAATCAGTTTCAAGCGGGTATGCAAGTTTTGATTATGAAATTTCTGGTTATAGAGAAGGAGATTTAGTTAAATTAGGAATCCTGGTCAACTCAGAACCAGTTGATGCTTTAGCAATGATTATTCATAAAGATTTTGCTCAAACTACTGGTAGACAAGTATGTGAAAAACTAAAAGATTTAATTCCAAGACATAATTTTATGATACCCGTTCAAGCCGCTATCGGAGGAAAAATAATAGCAAGGGAATCGATTAAGGGATTTAAAAAAGATGTCTTAACTAAAATCCATGGAGGTGGTGCTACTGATAGAAAACGAAAACTTTTAGAAAAGCAGAAAAGAGGTAAGGCAAGGTCTAAACAATTTGGAAAAGTAGAAATCCCACAAGAAGCATTTATAGGTGTTTTAAAAATAAATAAAGATACCTAGATTAATTTTATCTTTCTAGTTCTTTCAGAACGTTATTTATGATGGACCTATCTAATCCATACCATATTGGAAGGCACAGGTGCTTAGATGGGATATCTTTATTATTCCCCAGTGCATAATCATAAACTTTTGAAGTTGTCGTTTTAATTTTAGGATATTTTTTTACCACTTCATCCTCTGGAGAAATAATTGTAAATTTATAATAGTTTCCAATATTTTCATTTTCATTTTGACTTATAAAGTTAATTTCATTTTTTTTACAAACATCCATAAAATTTCCTGCTATTTCAGTTTTATTCGATATTATCTCTTTATAATTATCTACAACTGAATAAATCATTAGGGCCTGAATCTCAGAAAGCCTGATGTTACAACCAATTGGCATTTTTTGTTTAAATCTATCATAAGCGATAAAGTCTTGTAACAAATTTCCAATTTCTTCGTTATTAGTTACTGCTACTCCACCCTCACCAGCAAATATTGCTTTAGTTGAGTAATACGAATAAACTCCAGCATCACCAAAAGTGCCTGCAAATTTTCCATTTAAAGTAGAACCAAAACTATGAGCTGCATCCTCTAGTAATAAAATATCATTACTTTTTAAAAATTTTGAAATTTTCTCTATGTCGGGATTTATTATCCCACCAATATCACTCAGCATAACGACTAATTGCTTTTTATTTCCTTTATAGTTCTCTATTGCGTTCTTAACATTCTCAAAATTTGGCATCAGTGTATCTATTTGACAATCGATATAATTAACAAGATTAAAACCCGCTGTTCCAACTATAGTTTTTACTCCATACATAGTATTTGACTGAATCATGATATCTTTTCGATTAAAATATGTTTTGAATATAAGTAAAATTGCAACTAATCCACTTCCATTTGAATTGACTGGTACAGCCTTTTTTGAACCTGAAAATTCTAAGATTTTTTCTGATAATTTTTTATTCCATGGTCCCTCAGCAAGATTGCCCGACTCAAATATTTCATCTTGATGCTTTTTAAAGTACTCAACAGATTTTTTTGGAATTTTTACAAGACTCATAATTCTAATTCGATTGATTTTGGATTTCACCCCATACTGTGTCTTCAATAATATTAGAAATATCTGGGTTGGTTTCATGGGTAGCAAAATACTTTTTAGGATTCTTCTTATATAAAAGTCTATAAAATTCCGGTGCTATGCTAAATGCTAAACTAAATTTTCCTGGTATAACTGACCATACATTCTTATTCGACTTATCCTGATTGATATGAAAAATGTAACTTCTATTTTCCCCTTTTGAAATTATTTCATTTTTTACACCAATATATTTCTCTAAAATTTGAATTTGTGGGTTTAGTTTTTTATGTTCCGCAATCATATAATCGAAGTATTTCTCAAGATCTTTCTTATCTGAAAGACTAATTCCTCCTATCATTCCATAAGATGATCCCTTTGTAATTATATTTATACATGTTTTCTTAAAATAGTCTAATTCTACAAACGACTCAGTACCAACTGGGACATTTTTAACAACCGCAATTGGAGCAAGAGACTTCTTTATTTTAATATTAGTAAATTTTTCAATACCTCCACCTACACAAAACACAACTCTTTTTGTAGTAATTTCCTCTTTCTTACATATTGCAACTATATGATTTTCTTTATTCTCAAGATTTATGAGTTCATTTTCGGTAAATATTTCAAGTCCATTTTTGACTGATGTGGACAAAAGATCTTTTAACAAAACTCTGGAGTTTGTGGTGAAGTCAGAGCTTTTAATTCCATAAAATTTTTTATTTGTAAAAAGTAAATTAATAAAATTCTTTATTATGGGCAGATAGTATTCAGATGTAACACTTTCAATAATACCTGCTCTACGTCTTAACCAATCGTGTTTTTTAATACCTTCGATTAATGCAATCGATCTAGCTACCGAAAACATCCAATTAAAAAGGAATTTTCTGTTTTTTAATCTATATTTAAAATTTATATAATTCTTATTAAACCAACCGTTGCTTTGATCATTTATTAAAAGCCCTTTTTCAGTTGGAGATAAGTTCATATTTTTATAACTACTATAGAATTCAAGAAGATCATCAAGTGATCCCAAAATATATTTTAAAGTTTTCATTTGATCTTTTACTAAAGTATAAAGAGATCCGGTATGCACCCACTCATGAAACTCCCTTGTTGCTACAGAAGCTAACTTTTTATTTTTTTCTACTAGAGCAACAGAGTGACCCTGTCTGGTAAGTATTTCGGCAATTGAAATCCCAGCTATTCCTCCACCAACAACTATCCAATCAAATTTTTTCATCTCAATATTTATAAGCTATAGTTTTTGTTATCCCTTCATCAAGCTTTGTAAACGAGTTTTTTTTAAAATTTAAATATTTTTGTAACTTTTTAAATCTACCGGCAGATTTTTTTGGATCATATTTATCCAAGGGTCTTCTAACAATCTTTGAGTTGTTCTTTATCTTACTCTTTATTAATTTGTATAAATCGTCAATTTTAACAGATTTTCCAGTTCCAACATTAAACACTCCATTGAATCTTTTTAATTGGATTTTTTTCATAGACATTTTAATAACTTCGATAACATCTTTTATATAAACGAAGTCTCTCGTTTGGTATCCGCCATTTATAATTACTGGTAAATTTTTTTTCATCCTTGAAATAAAAATTGGAATTACAGCTGAATATGGGCTATCTGATCTTTGATTAGGTCCATAAACATTAAAAAATCTTAGACCTATAGAGGATATATTATAAACATTAAAAAACATTTTGGCGTAATTTTCTAAAGATAATTTGTCTTGCGCATATGGTGAAGAAATTGAAAAATTGTTTTTTAAATCGTTTCCAATAGGCAAGTTTCCATAAATTGCTGATGAAGACGCGTAAATAACAGGGACAGAGTATTGATGAGCTATTTCAAAAACTCTTAAAGAGCTTTCAAGATTATTTTTAGAGCTTGTATAAAAATTCTTGACCGAAATAGGAACAGAGGATTGAGCGGCTAAATGAATAATTCCTTTAAGCCCACCACATTTAAAATTCTTAATATCTTGAATTTTTTTTTTAATTAATTTTCCCCTCAAAGCCTTTGGTAAATTAACTAATTTGCCTTCTGATAAATCATCAACCAAAATTAAATTATATTTTTTATAAAGATCATGCACTACATGTGACCCTATAAAACCTGCACAGCCAGTAATAAGATATTTCCCTTTTTTCATTAAAAATTAATTAACCAGAAATGATGTCTGAAATTTGTTTTAACATACTTTTCCTAGTAGGAAGAGTATTTGTTAATATTTCTTCATAGATTTCACTATAATTTTTTATAATGTAATTAGTGGTTTCCTCGAAAGATTTGATATCACGTTTCGATATGAAAATACCTTTCTTATTATTTACTACATAAGAAATATCCTCAAAAATTATTACTGGTCTTCCTCTTGCTAAAGACTCGTCAATTACATATGGGTAACCTTCAGTATATGAGGGCAAAATTGTTAAATTATTTTCATCATATATTTTCATTAAATTTTTGGCATCAGATACATAACCTAAATATTTAATTTTAGGATTATTAAAATGATGATTGTTTAAGACTCCTGCTATATTTAAAACTCTATCAAAATTTAAATTTTTAAACATTTCAACAAAATCTATAATACCCTTTTCTTTACTAACTCGCCCAACATATAAATATTTTATTTTATCAATAGGAACTTTTTTTCGATTTTGCGTCCAACTTTCATCAAGTCTAGAAATTGAGATCAAATGAGATTTTTTATCAGTCAATCTTTTATTACAAACTATTATTTCAGAATTAAATGTACATACTTTATACATTATATGAAAAATAAACACCGCCCATTTACCAATTAAATGTTTCCATTCTTCATAACCGTCACTCCATAAATATAAGTAAACTTTTTTTCTAAATAGATACAAAAAAATACAAGCAATAAAAGTGTATGGAGTTATAGATATAATTAAATATTTTGAACTTATTTTAAATGTTTTGAAAATATTATAAAGAAATAGAAATATATTATTTGAGATGAATATTTTGTTTAGGTTAATTTTTTGTCCACCCTTCTTTTTGGATGATCTAACTATAAAAGATACATCAAAGTAGTTGTTTAAACCTTCCGGAACTACCTTTAAGTCTAAATTTTCACAATAAAAATTTCCATTTTCTTCAAATATTTTTTCATTATTCAAAATTACTAAATTTTCTTTCTTCATTTTATTTATTTTCAACTATATCTAATATGAGGTCTTGTATAACTGGTCCTGCTAAATATTTTTTAACAGTTCCACTGCAGAAAACATTAATCTTATCCGATTTTTGTTTTATAAATTTTCTAATTGGTAAATTATTTATTCTTAGATTTACGATATGGTTTGATAAAAAAAATCTAATCTTCGAACTTTTCATCTTCAAAATTTCACTACAATCAAATGAATGTACATTCGAAGACTTTGAAAACTTTTGTAAAACTAAAAAATTTTTAGATAGCTTATATTCAATAGATCTTTTGTAGATAAGCTTTTCTAATATTTTTGAAATTGGCATCGGTATATAGTAATTTTTATTAAAGTCATTTGATAGATTTAGTGTGTAGCCACAATTTCCATCCTCAAAAGAAATTATGTCCTTAGTGTTTAGCCATCCTGAATTATACATAAGTTTAATAAGACCTAAATTACCAACGCAAAGTACTAATTTATCAGTTTGATAGTCCCCATTATCAGATATTAGACTTAGGTTTTTTTTATTAACTAGAATTTTTTTTATTTCTTCACATTTTAACTTATTTTTAAAATGATATTCATTTACTCTAAAAATTTTATCTTTTTCATCAACAATACAATTAGTATTTTTAAAATGTTTTAATCCAGTAAAAATCTCTTTTATTTTAAAAAATTTTTTATTAATAAAATTTTTGTACTTTGTATTCTTCAAAAACTTTTGGTGTCTATCATAATTTATATAGCCTCCCCAAATATTTGAGTTTCCACCAATTGTATTAAATTCATAAAAATTTTTACTTTTGATAGTCACGCTTTTTTTTGATGAAAAGACTGTTGCTTTTTCTGATGCACTTTTAAAGTATATGTAAGAACTAATACCCGATCCTAATATTGCCTCTTTAAAATTCATTTTATATATTTAGTTATATTATGAATATATTAATTATAGGCTCAAGTAATGCCATTAAAAAACTTTTTCAAGATAAATTTAAAGGGAATAATATTAATTATATTTCTTTTAGAGAATCATGGGTATCAGAAAAAAATAATAAGTATGATATTATTGTGGTTTCTGGGTTTCACTACAGTATCACAAGTTTAGCACTAGATAGTTTAAATGAGTATGTATCAAAATATATTGATTATTTAAATAATTTAAGCGAAAGGTGTGAAAAATTGTATTTAGTCTCCACAGATCTTAAGATTGAGTTTAGCATAAGTAGAGTTGTCTACTTTTATTATATTCTTTTAAAAAAAATATTATTAAAAAACAAAAAAATTAAAATTTTATCATTTTACTCTATGCTAAATGCAAAAAATGATAAAATGAAGATATTTATATTTAAATTTCTAAAGAAAAAATTTACATTAAATTTCTTTGCAGATTTAAAATTAGATGAACTTTGCATTAAAGAAGTTGAGGAGATAAACTTTAATTTTATTGGGTTGCCTAGATCCAGGGGCATCGATCGTATTTTAAGAATATTTGATAAAGGAACTTGATCTTCTTATTATCAACAAAATGATGAGAAACAAAATTTTCAAACTTATTTTACTTTTATCCTTTTTTCTTGAGTCAAATTTTATTGGGTAATTTAAGATTTTGTAGTATTTTTTTTCTACCGTTAAAAGATCAGCAAGAATTTTGTACCCGCGTCCAAACATTTTTTCTTTATTTTTAAAGTAAATTTCTTTTTTAAAAATAAAATACCCACTCATAGGATCATCAGTTTTTTTTATTACCATAAAGTTAAATATAAAAGTTATAATAACTGAGAGAAAAGTTCGTATTTTAATAAAGTAACTTTTTGAGTTCTCAATAACTTTAAAAAAATTTCTACAACAAATAAGAAAATCTAAATTACGAGACCAAAATAATTCTAAGATTTTTGGCAAATATTTAGGGTTATGCTGTAAGTCTCCGTCCATAATTAATATATTATTATATTTTGCTTTATCAAAACCCAACATACAAGATTGTGACAAATCTCTATTTTTTTTTCTTATAAAATATTTTATCCTTTTTGTTCTTATATCTTTAAGAATTTTATGACTTTCATCTGAGGAATTATCATCAACAAATATTACCTCAAATTTAAATCTTTTTTTGATGCGAGCCAAATTTTTGGTAATTAATTGCGTTAATTCATTGATATTTCTACCTTCATTGAAAATAGGTATTATAATTGATATTTCTCTCATGTATTTTTTAAGATAAGCATTATTTTTAAAATGAATACAGAAAAAAAAAATCTTTTATATAGTAAACTAATTCTTTTTTTTTCTACTATTTCTTTAATTCTAGGATTTTTTTTAAATGAAGACTCATCCGGAAGCGGTGGTTTCATTGAAGATTTTAAATATACTTGGGGTTATATTGAGGCAATAAAATATAAATTTTTTGTTTTAGGTACTCAATGGACTGTACATACCCCGCTTCACTATATTTTGATTTCGAAAATAAATATCTTTATTACCTCTGAATACTATTTAAGATTTTTTTATTGTTTAATTAGTTTATTAATACCATTACTTTTTTATAATTGTTTATCAATAAAATTTCCTAATCTAAACAGGTCATCTAAATTAGTCTTATCTTCAATTATAATAATTTTACCCGCTTTTAGATCATCTGCAATTTGGTTAAACGCCCACAACACAGCATTAATTTTCTTTCTTTTATTTTTAAGATTTTTCTTAATCTGGGAAAAAAACCAAAGTAATACAATTAACAAAAATATTATTTATCAAACTATTTTTTTAGCTTTGGCTGTTTATACACGACAGTATTACGCTCTTATTTATTTATTTTTAATGTATATCTTTTTTAAAAATTTAAAATTATCTGAATTTATAAAGATTTCACTTTTTATTTCGTTAATGACTATCCCTGGATTTATTCATATTTACCTTGATCCAAGAATTCTAAGTGGGACATTTGATACAAATTTTAGTAATGTAATTTTGGTCAACTCTTCAATAATTGGCTTTTATTTATTACCAATTTACTTGATTATGTTGATATCTAATTCAAAATCGTTACAAATCAAAAATATTTTAGAAAAGAAATTTATCATTCTTGTATCCTTAATTTTATTAATTATTTGTAGTTTTTTCTTTGATTATAACTATACAAATGGAGGTGGTTTTTTTATGAAACTATCATACTTAATTTTCAAAAATGAATACTTGTTTTTTATTTCATCAATAGTTGGATTTATACTTTTATTTGAACTAGTGAAATTCAATAGAGAGAGTCTAATTCTAATCTTAATTCTAATATTTGGATTTAGCGCTTATATTATTTATCAAAAATACTACGAGCCAATGTTTCTGCTTTTATTATTTTTGGTTTTAAAAAATAATTATATTTCAAATTTTTTAGATTATTTTAAAAATATAATTTTTTTATTTTTATATTATCTATTATACTTTTCTTCAGCTTTCTTAAACAACTTATTTAAAATAACAAAATATATAAATTAAATTAAAAAAATGGTTCAAATTTTCAAAAACCTTCTTAAAAATTTAAGAGATTTTGTATTGGGTGATTTCAGATCGGATAAATTGAGTGATATAATTGTGAATAAAATTTTAAGATATAGTAAAAATAAAAAATCCATTAAAATTTTAGATTACGGCAGTGGTTTTCAACCTCAAGTCATATATTTTGTTTTAACAAAATTAAAAAAAAAACAAAAAAATATTATTGTAAAAATTGATTGTTATGATTTTTACTCAAAATCTGAAACATTAAAATTAAAAAAAATCTATGGTAGCAAGATCAATTTTAAAAATTTAAAATCTATTCCGAAAGATAAAAAATATGATTATTGTATGATCAATGACGTCTTGCATCATATGAATATAGAGAAAGAAGATTTGATAATTTCAACATTAAAACAATTACTAAAAATATCCAATATTTTAATTGTAAAAGATCATTTTCAGTCAGGTCCATTATCAAATAATATTATCAGATTTATGGATTTTCTAGGTAATTATTTTAACGATGTCGAAATACCCAAAAAGTATTATACAAAAACCAACTTTGATAACCTATTAAAAAAAATTAAAGTCAACATTTTAGAGAGAAATATCTCTATTAAACTTTACCCTTCATATTTATTATTTATGGCAAACCCTGATTTTCATTTTGTATATCTACTGGAGAAAAATAAAATTAGTGAAAAAAAATGGAGAGGTGGCCGAGTGGTTGAAGGCGCACGCTTGGAAAGCGTGTAAACGGGAAACCGTTTCGAGGGTTCGAATCCCTCTCTCTCCGCCATTTTTTAAGATCTTGCACAACTTATAATTTATAAATAAGATGGTTTGGTCGTCATATGGGCGTCAACAGATGAAAAAACTTTTATTAGCAATTATTTTAAGTATTACAGTCACGTCTTGTTATACTACAGGCACAACAACCTCAAGCACGTCTAGTTGGAAATACCCTTGGCCTCCAGGATTAAACAAATCAGCTTTTATTGAAAAATATTTTGCAGGAAGAGATCTTGATAGAATTGAAGGAGTTTATATTGGTTCAAATAATAAGTATGAGATTGCAATAGTTAAAAACACTTTTGGAGTACTTCCAGGTTATGATTATTTAGGAATTTTAACGGATGAGAACGCAATGTTATGGAAGGTCGGGCAAGTTAAAATGCGACTTAAAAAAACTGCCACACCGACGCTTCTAACTGGAGATTGGTTTATGGGAGATAAAAGTCGAATGGGCAGAACATTTATTTTTAAAGACGGGTATTTTGAGGTTAACCTACCAACTGGTTATAACTACTCTTCACAAACTTGGATGAATATCAAGACATATCCGACAGCTAAAACTGCTTCAAAAAAAAGTACTGGATCGAAAAGTAAAAAAGCTTCGTCTGGAACAGCTTTTTTTATTTCAAATAATTACCTAATTACAAACAATCATGTCGTTAAAAGTTGCAAAAATAATTCTAAGATCATGTACAACAATAAGGAAGTAGATGCACAGATTATAGCTAAAGACAGTTTTTTAGATTTAGCATTACTAAAAGTTAATGTTAATAATGATAGCTTTATTCAAATTGCAGAAAATCCGCCAAGTAAGCTTCAAAGAATAATTGCAGCAGGATACCCTTTTGGTAAATATTTAAGTGATGATATTAAGTTTACTTCAGGTATTGTTAGCTCACTAAAAGGAGTTGGAGATGATTCCACAAGGCTTCAAATCGATGCTGCTCTTAATCCCGGAAGTAGTGGTGGACCAATTGTAGATGAGAAAACAGGTAAATTAGTTGCTGTTGCTGTTTCAGGTTTGCGAAAAGACAAAACAGAGTCAGTAAACTTTGGTATTAAATCTTCCTCTCTGAAAAGTTTCTTAGACTCTAATCAAATCAATACATCCTTAACGAAGCAAAAATTTAGCAATAAAACGGATGTAGCATCTGTGCTTGAAGATTCTACAATGTATACTTTTTGTAAGTAATGGACTCCGCATGGGCGCCACCAGCTCAACTTTTTTAAAATTTGCAAAAAATACTGCGCGCTAATCAACAACTCTAGAAGTCTGGGTGGAAGGCGCACGCTTGGAAAGCGTGTAAACGGGAAACCGTTTCGAGGGTTCGAATCCCTCTCTCTCCGCCATTTTATATCCACACTCAACTAAAAAGAGTCTTAAATTTCTCGGTCGAATCATTTAAATAATTATTAAGGGCAGTGGAGGGAGACTGAAACTGCCTTTGCCTTTTAAAGCCTTTTAACACCTATTACTTTTAAATTAGCAGTCCTCTCAATTTTTTTGATTGTATGATTAATTCCCATTACAACAGTTTTTTTCATTGGTCCGTAGGCATGAATAAGTTTTTTATTTGAAATAGCAAGAGCTACGTGACCTTTCCAGTAAATAATGTTATTTTTTTTTATTCTTTTTAATTTTGTATTCTTTTTAAAAAATTTTACTTGATCTTTAGCATCCCTTGGACAAAATTCATTATTAAAATTTAAAAAAACTTGTATCAATGCTGAGCAATCTATTCCTTTAAAAGATTTTCCTCCCCATTTATATTTGATATTTTTAAAGATAGATATTTTTCTAAAAGGGCTTTTTTCTTTAAAAGAAATTGGTTTTACATCATTTTTACTTACCCATCCCTTCGAAAATTTTAAGAAATTATTTTTACTTTCTATTTTTTTAATTTTTGAACCAAAAGATATCTCATTTATCTTGATCCTTTTGTTTGAATTGCTGTAAACCTTAGACCTAAGGACGCAAACTTTATGTGTAGGTCTGGAAAATTCAGAAAATTTCCGTTTCTTAATATAACCTTTGTAGCCATCTTCCTTTATTTTTATTTTCAACCATTTTCCACTTCTTTTTAATATCGAAAAACTGTCTCCAAAAATCATTTGTGTTACTATTTCAGATTTTATTGAAGGACTTTTGTAAAGATTAGTTATAGAAAAATTATTAGTAAAATACTTAATCATTGAGTTTGAGTTTATCTTTTATCATATAAAGAAATATTAGAGACGGTATAACCATTAGCGCCGTAATAATAAAAAATATTCCCCAATCTCCGTTCAACCAATCAACCAGAGCACCCGAGGATGCCGCTAAAGTAGTTCTACCTGCTGTTCCGATAGATGCAAGGAGAGCATATTGAGTCGCGGTATAAGTTCTATCTACAAGCATTGAAATAAATGCAACAAACGCAACTGTTGCAAAAGCAGCAGCCATATCATCAAATATTACAGCGATAGCGAACAATAACTCAGATTTTCCTGACCAGGCTAATAAAGAGAACAAAAGGTTTGTTGAAGCCATTAATATTCCAGAAACAAACATTGCTTTGATTACTCCTGACCGGATAGCAAATAATCCACCAAGTAGGGTAAAAATGACTGTTGTAATCCAGCCAAGTCCTTTAGAGTAAACAGCAATATCTGACTTCGAGAAACCAATCTCTTTATAGAAAATTACAGACATCCTACCCAAAAAAGCTTCTCCAATTTTAAAAAGGAATACAAAACCTAAAATTGCAATCGCAATATTAAAACCATTCTTTTTAAAAAAACTTATAACTGGACCTATAATAGTGCCTGTTAGCCAAGTAGCAGCCTTAGTCATAAAATTAGATGAACCTAATTTATTTTGTATCATCTTATCTGTTTTCATTTGTTTTTCTGTTCTATCCATCGGTTGAGGTTCGTTAATGAACATTAAACAAATGTTACAAATAATTATTAATATTCCTAAAATTAGAAAAGTTTTTTGCCAATAATTAACTATTCCTAAGCTTTGAAAAAATTCGGCTACATTAAGAGCTGCTACACCTCCAAGTTTGTATCCTGTCCACCATCCTACTACAGCCATGGCGGCACCAGCTTGCATTGACTTTCCTTCATTTTCACCGATCTGCTCAATTCTCAATGCGTCCACAGTTATGTCTTGTGTAGCTGAGGCGATAGCAATTATAAGCCCAATGCTAATCACCAAAGCCAAGTTTATAATTGGACTCGTAAAGCTCCAACTAATTAAACATAATAAAATTATACTTTGCATGGTTATAATCCAACCACGTCTATGGCCAACTTTTTCTGTTAACCAAGGAATTTTAACTCTATCGATTATAGGAGCCCATAAATAATTAAAAGCATAGACAGCAAATATCAATCCTGCCCAACCTATTGTACTCCTACTTAAACCATCTTCTTTTAACCATAAACTTAAACTGCTTCCTATAATCACCCATGGAAAACCACTAATTGCACCGAGCAATAATATTTTTAACATTCTTTTATCTAAATAAATTTTAAATGCTTCTGACAAAGATTGTTTTTTCGTAATTTCCATAAATTAATTTCTCCAAAAAGAGGGAAAAAATAAAACTAATACAGCAAATAGTTCTAATCTTCCTAATAACATACCGGCTGATAAAATCCATTTAGAAACATCAGGTATGTCTTTGTAGTTACCATTAGGTCCAATCATATCACCTAAACCAGGCCCAACATTTGAGATAGAACTTGCTGCGCCAGATATCGAAGTAATAAAATCTAAACCACTTATTGATAAAAGCATTGCGATGATAAGAAAAATAAATAAAAAAGTAAAAATAAAGATAATCACAGAATTAAAGAAATTATCTGAAATTTTTTGATTGTTATATTTTGTAACTATAACACTATTTGGAGATACTATTTTTTTAATTTGATTTTTTAAAAAGATTAATAGCATTTGTAATCTAAAAATTTTTATTCCACACGCTGTGGATCCCGCACAACCTCCAATAAACATAAGAAATAAGAAAAAAATTAGAGAAAATTTTCCCCACAACCCAAAATCATCTGTAACATAGCCAGTTCCAGATAAAATTGAAATTACATTAAATGATGAAATTCTAATTTTATCTAGTAATCCACTTTCATAATTTATAAAAAGTAAATAGAGGAACATTACAATTATTGAGATAATGAGCAGGTAAATCAATCCTTTAATTTGTACATCTTGAAAAAAAATTTTTCTATTGCCTTGAAGAAATTTTAGATAAGAGATAAAAGGAATACTCCCTAAAATTATAAAAATACTTGCTACAATCTCAATATTTGAATTTTTAAAAAAACCAATCGAATCGTTATGAGTTGAAAATCCACCAGTTGCTATAGTCGTCATAGCGTGACTGATGCTATCAAAAATTGACATACCAAATATCCAATAAAAAAAACCACAAAGAAAAGTTAATGCAATATATGTGGAAATAATTATAGTTGCCACTTCAAAAGTCCTTGGGAGAATTTTTTCCGTACTATCAGGGCCCTCCATTTTAAACAATTGCATACCTCCGACTTTCAATAACGGTAAAATTGTTATTGCCATCACCACTATTCCGATACCGCCCAACCATTGCATAATTGCTCTCCACAGAAGAATACTTTTTGGGCTATTATCCAAGTCCGAGATAATAGTTGCACCGGTAGTAGTTATACCTGACATACTCTCAAAAAACGCTTCACTAAAAGAAAAGGTTTTTACAGAAAGCATAAAAGGTAAACTTCCGAACACTGCAACCATTACCCATGCTAATGTGGAAAAAAGAAATGTTTGTCTTAAATTTAACCTGAATTCCTTCTCAAGATTCGCTAAAATAAATAACACTCCTATAAAAATTGTTACAAAAGAAGCTGAAATAAAACTATGACTTCCTTCATCCAAAAGTATTTGTAAAGCATAAGGTGCTAACATCGATGCACCTAAGACAATTAATAATACACCAATTAAAAAAAAGACTGTTTTGTTTGTTGCCATTAAACTTCAGATTATTTAAATAGTTCGAAAATTCAACTTAATATGATGTAATTATATCTGTATTTTGCGGATAAAATTTAATAAACCATAGTTATGATTGATAACAATATAATACAATCTACTTCCTCTTGGCCTTTTGTTGAAGTCAGAAAACTCTTAAACGATAGAAAAGAAATAATTAAGAAAAAAGATAAAATTACATTTCAAACTGGTTATGGACCAAGCGGTTTACCACATATTGGCACTTTTGGTGAGGTAGCGAGAACAACTATGATGATAAATGCTCTAAATCACATTCAAAAAATCAATCATGAGCTTATAACATTTTCTGACGATATGGACGGGCTAAGAAAAATTCCAGAAAATATTCCCAATGTGGAAATTTTAAAAAAAAATTTAGGTAAACCTCTTACTTCAATACCTGATCCTTTTAAAAAATTTAATAGTTTCGGTGAACATAACAACGAAATGCTTAAAAATTTTCTTAAAAAATTTAATTTTGAATTTATTTTCAAAAGCTCTACAGAAAATTATAAAAAAGGAATTTTTAATAACTCTCTCATTCGAGTTTTAGAAAAGTACGATGAAATAATGAATATTATTTTACCCACTTTAAGAGAGGAAAGGCGCAAAACTTATTCACCATTTTTACCAGTTTGCCCTAAAACTGGTTTAGTTCTTGAAGTTCCTTTAGTTGAAAAGGATCAGAGTTCAGGAAAAGTAATTTTTGACAATAATGGAGAAAAAATTGAGACCAGTATTTTAAATGGAAGTTGCAAATTACAATGGAAAGTAGATTGGGCGATGCGGTGGTTTACATTTGACGTTGACTTCGAGATGTATGGTAAAGATTTAACTGAAAGTGCTATTCTATCTTCAAAAATTTGTAGAGAGCTTGGAAAAAAACCACCAAATGGATTTGCTTATGAGTTATTTTTAGATGAAAAAGGTGAAAAAATTTCAAAGTCAAAAGGAAATGGAATTTCAATAGAACAGTGGTTAAGATATGCATCTCCAGAAAGTTTGGCGTTATACATGTATCCTAATCCTAAAAGAGCGAAAAAGCTTTACTCTGAGGTTGTTCCGAAAACCGTTGATGAATACTTGTCTTATATTGAGAAGTTTCCAAACCAAGAAATAAAAGATAAAATTTTAAATCCTGTTTGGCATGTCCACAACGGAAAACCACCTCAAGAAAAAATAATAATGCCATTTTCAATGCTTTTGAACCTTGTTGGTTCTAGCAACGCAGATAAAAAAGAAACTCTTTGGAAGTTTATTAATAGATTTCATAAAGAGATAAAACCTGAGGATCACAAAATACTAGACGAACTAACAAAACATGCAATAAATTATTTTAAAGATAAAGTTGAACCAAAAAAAAAATTTAAAAAGCCTAATGAAATTGAAAAAAAAGCCTTGGAGAATTTAGTCATAAAGCTTAAACAAATTGATCAATCATCTAACCCAGAGGACATTCAAACACAAGTTTATACTGTTGGTAAGGAAAATGGATATGATAAAAATCTCCGAGACTGGTTTAGATTGATATATCAAGTCGTTTTTGGTGAAGAAAATGGACCAAGAATGGGATTTTTTATAAGTTTTTTTGGACTTAATGAAACAATTAAATTAATTAGTGATAAAATAAAATAATGTATTCAATTTTTAAACCATATATATTTTCATTAGACCCAGAAGTTGCTCACGATTTAGCAATTCAGTCATTGAAATTTAACGTATTACCTAAAAGTATTTTTAATGTAAAAGATGAAGATATTTTAGAAACAAATTTATTGAATGAGAAATTGCCTAATCCTATAGGTCTTGCAGCAGGATTTGACAAAAGTGCAGAAGTTTATAATTCATTATTTAAACTTGGTTATGGTTTTGTAGAGGTTGGAACGGTGACCCCTAAAAGGCAACTAGGCAATCCCAAACCTAGAGTTTTTAGATTAGAGAAGGATCAAGCTCTAATTAATCGACTAGGCTTTAACAATCATGGTTCAGAAGTAATTTCTAAAAGAATCGCTAATGATTTACCAAGTGGTTTCCTAGGAATTAATATTGGCCCAAATAAAGATACTGTAAATAAAGAAGAAGATTATTATAAATGCTTATCAAGACTTTCTTCTTATGCAGGGTATTTGACTGTTAATATATCTTCTCCAAACACAGAAGGATTAAGAGATTTTCATGATCAAAAAGAACTTGAAAAACTTCTTACCGGGATTAACAAAATAAAAAAAAAAAATAATATATCTAAACCCCTAATGATAAAACTTTCTCCTGATATAAATGATCAAGAAATTAGTAGAATAGTAGAATTAATTTTAAGATTTAAGATCGAGGGGATCGTAGTTTCGAACACTACGGATAGCAATCGTGAAAATTTATCAGACTTTAAAAAAAGTGAAAAGGGTGGGTTATCCGGTCAACCTTTAAAAAATCTTTCAACCAGTTTAATAAAAAAATTTTTCAGAGAAACTAGAGGAAGATTGCAAATTATTGGTGTTGGTGGAGTTGACACAGGCCAAGCTGCTTTTGAAAAAATAAGTGCAGGTGCAAATGCTGTACAGTTGTATACAGGCATGGTTTATAAGGGACCTGGAGTGGTTAAACAGATGAAAAAAGAATTAATTTCTATTTTGAAAAAAGAGAGACTTAAAAATATTGACGAAGCGGTCGGAATTAATGCTTGACCAGCGTTATCTCTGGAATTATATAAATTAAAGAATAATATGTCTAAAAAATGTGAATTAACCGGGATATCACCTTTAAAAGGTCATAACGTGAGCCATGCCAAAAATAAAACAAAGCGCAGGTTCTTGCCAAATCTTAAGAAAGTAACTTTCAGAAGTGATATTTTAAAAAAAAATATAAAGTTGAGCGTAGCTAATGCAGCTTTAAGAACAGTAGATTTCAAAGGTGGGCTGGATAAATTTTTAATATCAGCAAAAACAGCTAAATTATCTAAAAAAGTTAAAAAAATTAAGGCATCAATTTCAGCAAAATCATAAAATGAATTTATTTTATAAACTTTCCATTTTAATGGGAGTCGTAGTAGTAATTTCTAATTACCTTGTTCAGTTTCCTGTTCAATTTTTAGGATTAAGCGAGGTATTAACATATGGAGCATTTAGTTACCCAGTAACATTTTTGATAACAGATTTAGCTAATCGAGCTTACGGTAAATTAGTTGCAAGAAAGGTGGTTTACATTGGTTTTTTTATTGGAATTATTCTTACATTATTTGTTTCCACAAACTTTGCAGATATTATTTCAATTAGAATAGCAATTGGCTCAGGTATAGCTTTTTTTATTGCACAAAATCTAGATGTACAAATATTCCATCAATTGAGAAAAAGAACTTGGTTTATCGCTCCACTTTTTTCGTCTACTCTAGGGTCTCTAGCAGATACCTTTTTATTTTTTTCAATAGCTTTTTATGGAACTGGTATTCCCTGGATCACTTTGGCTCTAGGAGACTTAGCAGTGAAATTACTTATTACTTTAGCAATGCTGATTCCCTTCAGACTTTTATTAAGCAAAATTAAAGATTATTCAGAAAATTCTGTTTCTAAATTTAAAATTTAATGAAAAGTTTTTTTATTTTTTTCAACAAATAAATTCGTCAACTGGTTTATCATAACATCACCAAGATCCTGAACATCGGTTATTTTTACAGCTCTGTTATAATATCTTGTAACATCATGACCAATCCCGATAGCTAATAATTCTATGCTTGATTTATTCTCGATCCATTTTACCGTCTTTTTTAAATTTGATTCTAAATAATCGCTAGTATTAGTTGAAAGAGTAGAATCGTCCACCGGTGCTCCATCAGAAATCACCATTAAAATTTTTCTATCTTCTTTTCTTCTACTCATTTTATTAAAAGCCCATTTTAGAGCTTCGCCATCTATATTTTCTTTTAAAAGACCTTCTTTAAGCATTAATCCCATATTATTTTTAACTTGTCTCCAGGGTGTGTCTGCCGATTTATATATTATATGTCTTAAGTCGTTAAGTCTTCCGGGTAAATTTGGTTTTTCATTTTTCATCCATTTCTCTCTAGATGATCCACCTTTCCAATGTTTTGTTGTAAAACCTAAAATTTCCACTTTAACCATACATCTCTCTAAAGTTCTTGATAGAATATCTGCGCAAATTGCTGCTACAGAAATAGGTTTTCCTCTCATTGAACCCGAGTTGTCTATTAATATTGTCACTAATGTATCTTTAAACTCAATATCTTTTTCTTTTTTAAAAGATAAAGAATTTAATGGATCCATAATTATTCTGGGTAGTTTTGATGTATCTAATAGACCTTCTTCTAAATCAAAGTCCCAAGATCTATTTTGCTTAGCTAACAATTTTCTTTGTAATTTGTTCGCTAATTTTGAAATGAAATTCTTTAATTGTAATAATTGCTGATCTAAATTTTTTCTTAATCTCGATAGCTCATCTATACTTTCAAGGTCTTCAGCTTTTATTATTTCATCAAATTCCTCAGTATAAATTTTGTATTTTAAATCAGCTAAACCAGTCTTGCCTTTTTTTTTTAATTCTGGTTTTGAGCTATCCTCAATTTCAAACTCTTCCTCTGTTTTATCAGACTCTCTTGTTTGATTTTCTATATCTGGCAAACCGTCATCGATTGACATTTCCTCATTTTCCTTTTCTTGCTCACTAGCATGTTGATCTTGATTTTGAGGTTTTGTTTCCTTATTATTTTCGTTATTATCATCTCTTTTCTTTTCTTCATCAATACTTTCATCTAACTTCATGTCAGAAATAATTTTTGATACTAAAAAATTAAATTTTTCTTGATTGAATGTTAAATTATTTAAATCTTTTATTTTATCCTGAAATTTATCACTTAAATCATTTTTATAAGTTTTAAATTTTTTATCTACAGAATTCATATTTTTAAAATCTAAAAACTTAATTCTTAAAAAATTCTCAAAAGCTTCAACTATTTTTTCTTCACTATTCTTAAGATTTAAATTTGAAACTCTTTTGTGGTAAAATTTTTCGATATTATTTTTGATTCCTTTAAAGTAACTTGTCCCAATTTTTTCGCACCTAATTTTTTCTGAAATTTTATATAATTTTTTCGATATATTTCCCTCAGGTTCGTATTTTTTTAAAGTCTCACTATTTGAAAACCTTAGTTTCAGAGATTTAGAGTCTGCAATTGCTCTTATTTCCTCGTAATTAATCTCATCTTTAATTTCATATAAATCAGGTAACTTTATTGAATTATTACTATTTTTTACCGATTGATTTCCAAAAGTAACTTCGACTTTATGTGAGTTTGCCAAAGACCTAACTGTGGAACTTATAGCAGCTTTAAAATCCTCTAGCTTTTCTTTTTTGTTTTCCACTTTAAATAGATATATTAATAGATGACTCAGGAAGATCTTCTCCGAAGCATCTTTGATAATATTCTGATATTATTTTCTTTTCTAAATCATCACATTTATTTATAAATGTTATTCTAAATGCGTATCCTTTATCCTTAAATATTTCAGTGTTTTCTGCCCAGTGTAAAACGGTCCTTGGACTCATAACTGTTGATATATCTCCATTTATAAAACCTTTTCGAGTAAGATCGGCAACCTTGATCATGTTAGAAAGCAATTCTTTTCCCTCTTTGTTATTAAAATTTTTGTTTTTGGCTAAAACTATTTCCAGCTCTTTTTCGAATGGAAGATAATTCAAAGTTGAAACAATATTCCACCTATCCATTTGGCCTTGGTTAATTTGTTGAGTGCCATGATAAAGTCCAGTTGTATCACCTAATCCAACAGTGTTTGTTGTAGCAAATATTCTAAAAAAGTCATGCTGGTCTAATATTTTGTTTTTGTCTAACAACGTAAAATTACCGTCACTTTCTAAAACTCGTTGTATTACAAACATTACATCAGGTCGTCCTGCATCATACTCATCAAATACTAATGCGATTGGGTTCTGTATAGACCATGGCAGTATTCCCTCTTTAAATTCTGTAATTTGTTTACCGTCTTTTAATACAATCGCGTCTTTTCCAATTAAATCTATTCTGCTTATATGACTATCTAAGTTTACTCTAATACATGGCCAATTAAGTCTTGCAGCTACCTGTTCTATGTGTGTTGATTTTCCAGTTCCATGATAACCTTGTATTAATACTCTTTTATTAAAAGAAAATCCTGCTAAAATTGCTAATGTCGTATCTTTGTCAAATTTATAATCTGGATCAACCTTTGGAACGTACTCATTCTTTTTTGAAAAAGCAGCAACTTTCATATCACTATCAAAACCAAATGTTTGCTTTACAGATAATTTTATGTCTGTTTTTTGTAATAAAGTTTCAACTGTCATTTTTTTCCTAAAGTTTTTTTTAGCTGACTATAAGCCAGAGTAATTTTTTTAAGCTTGTTCTCAAGCAACTTGTTACCCTGGTTTTTATCAGGATGATATTTTTTTACAAGTTCTTTAAATTTAGCCTGAATTTGCTCCCATTTTACATCACCATTTAAATCCATGACTTGTAACGCATCACGATCAGTTTGAGAAATTTTAGTTTTTTTAAAGTCCCTGAAACTAGAGGTCTTAAATATATTCAATTTATCATCTAACGCATTACTCCAAAGTATATTAAAAAAATTTTCCGAAGAACCAAAGTTCTTGGTTGATTTATGCCAAGTCAAATCGGATTTTATAAAAAATTCAATTTCTTGATCATTCATATTTTCAAAATAATTCCAGTTTTTATTAAAGATCTTAATATGTTCTAAGCAAAGCAATCTGTATTTTCTACTATTATCCCTTTCAATAGGCGCTTTATAAGCTCCAACTTTTTTACAATTATGCCAATCACAAATTATTTTCATTAATTAAATCTATATAGTAAAATCTATTTAATGAAAAATTATTTTAATGAGATAAATTTAAAACTAAAAAAAAATATAAATATTGAGCATTTAGAAATAATTGATAATTCCAATAAACATTTAGGGCACAAAACTTTCTCTCCAGGACAATTACATATTCACTTAAAGATTAAGTCAATGTATTTAAAGTCTTTATCGAGACTTAGTGCCCAAAAACTTGTCATGAAGGTCCTTAAGGAAGACCTTCAAACTAAGATACACGCTCTTGAAATCAGCATAGAGAAATAGATTTTGAAATTTTTTTCAAATTTTTTGTAGAAATTTTATGCATATTTGGTTTGGTTGTTTTTCCTATTTTTTTTAATAATATAAAATTTATTTTATCATCATTATTTTTTTTATCATTTTCCAAATAAGGTATTAAAGAATTAATAATTTTATAATTAGAGTATTTTTCGTATGTGTATTCAAGACTATTTTTTTTATAAATCTCTACTATTTGATCGAGTGTTTTTTTATCACACACTTTTTTTGTACGCGAAAGTTTTGTAGCGAGTATCATTCCAGATAAAACAGCTTCACCATGAGTGATGTTTTTGGAATAATTATTTTTTATTTCAATTGCATGAGCAAAAGTATGTCCAAAATTCAATTTCATTCTAAGCCCTTTTTCATTAACATCTTTATTCACGTAATATAATTTAATCTCACAACTTCTTTTTACCGCATAGTTCATCTCATTAATTTTCTTTTTAAAAATCTTTTCACTATTAATATTTAACCAATCAAAAAATTTTTTATCTTTAATAATTGCATGTTTTAAAATTTCAGCAAAACCACAAATTATTTCTCTTTTTGTTAATGAATTAAGAAACTTAGTATCACTAATTACTAATTTAGGCTGATAAAAAGAGCCAATTAAGTTTTTACCTAATTTTGAGTTAACCCCAGTCTTACCGCCAATAGATGCATCAACTTGGGCGAGTAAAGTAGTTGGAAGGTTAATAAAATTAATTCCCCTTTTGTAAATACTTGAGACAAAGCCAACAACATCTCCAGTGATACCTCCACCAACACTTATAATAATATCATTTCTATTTAAATTATTGTCTAGGAGTTTTTCTAAATAATAATTTACTGTTACAAGTGATTTAGATTTTTCATTTGCAGTAAAACTAAAGAAAAAAAGTTCATAGTTTCTTAATTTTTTTTTTAAAACTGATTTAAATTTTTTTGGAACATTTTTATCAAAAATTAAAGCAATTTTTCTAGCTTTGGGGCAAATTAATTTTATTTTTGTTGGTAAAAGGTTTATAGCGTTTGCGCCAATAATTATAGGGTAATCATCAATTAAATTTTTAAATTTTACCTCACGAATTTTCATAATGTCTAATTATTTCGTAAACAATTTTTTCAGTCTTAATATTATCACATTTTATCTTAAAGTTTGCCTTACTGTAAGTTTTCTTTCTATCTAAGTAAATTTTTTTAACAGTTTGACTCAAATTTTTTTGATATAGCAATGGTCTTTTATCAGTTTTTTTTAATCTGTTGATTAAAATATCCAAATTGGTGTCTAACCAAAAACTTATTGAATTTTTTTGTATTTCCTGTCTCACAGATTTATCTAAAAACGCTCCACCTCCTAGAGCTAAAACTATGTTTTCTTTTTCTAACTCTCTCAAAGTGACTTGCTTTTCTAACTTTCTAAAATATATCTCACTCTTTTGTTTAAAAATGATTTTTATTGAACAACCTTCAATTTTTTCAATTAATCTATCTATGTCCACAAACCTATAATTTAATCTTTCTGCAAGGTTTTTGCCTACAGTTGATTTACCTACACCCATCATACCAGTTAAAACAACGTTTTTTTTCAAGTTAATTCCGATTTTAAATTTGATTTTTCATAAATATGTCTTATTTTTTCAGTTTAAATAAAATCAAATAGTATGCAACTTAAATACAATCGACAACCAAGTGTTGGTAGTACAATTTTTAAAATCTTATTAAAAACTGCTCTAGCAGTCTTAATATTAGTAGTTGCTATTTTTTTAGTCGAAAAAGTTAAATTTCCAAGCCCTAACAATAAATTTAATATTGATATTACAAATGATATTAAAAAGCTCTAAGAAGTTTTTAAGCTTATTAATTATTTTTTTATTTTTTAGCCCCATTCAGAGCGAGGAAAAAATAGATATTTGGAAAAATAATAAAAGTAAAAAAGAAGAAATCAAATCAATAGATCAAAAAGATACTAATTCGAATAAAAAATTAAATTTCAAGATTGATATAAACAAAAATGTTAATCAAACGATCAAGATAGATGAAAATTTAAACGACAGTGAAAGAGATAGAGTTTTTGGAGTATTTGACCCTGAAGACTATAATTTTAATTTAAACATGTGGTCTACAACTAATGCAGATGACGTAAGAGCAAGTATTAAAAGATTAAAAAAAATTAAGTTATCAAAAACGTCCAGTGAATTGCTTGAAAATGTTTTACTTTCATTTTCCTACCCTCCAGAAGGAATGGAAGAAAAAGAATTTATTCAACTCAAAATTAATTGGTTAATAGATAACAATAAAAAAGATCTAATTGAAGAATTTTTAAAATTGAATGATGATTTTTATGGTAAAAGTAAAGCTGTTCAATTTTTGGTTGATGACAGTATCGCGCAAGCAAATATTAAAAAAGGCTGTGAAAAAATTAAATTTATAGACTCAAATATTAAAGATTCTTATTTAGAAAAGTTTAAGATTTACTGTTTAGTTTTTGATAACAAAAAGTCCCAAGCACAACTTCTTTTGGACTTACTAAGGGAACAGAAACAATCAGATAAATTTTTTGATGACAAAATTAATTTTTTACTTGGGATTTCCTCTCAAACTTCAAATAAAGTAAACGATAAAAATTTACTTAATTTTTATCTTTCAAGTGTAACTATAAAAAATTTTAATTATGAACCTAATCAGAGGACCTCTAAGGAGATTTGGAAATACCTCAACGCAGCAAATTTAATTACTCTAGAAGATATAACGGATAAAAAAAAAATCAGCGAATTAGAATTAGCAGCAAGTTTAAATCAGGTAGACACAGAAATAATATTTGGAATATATAAAAAAATACCTTTTGATTTGAATACACTCATAAATGCAAAAAATTTATTTCAAACTCTTGATGAGATAGAGGCTAGATCACTAATTTACCAAAAATATCTCTTAGCTGAAGATATAAGCTCAAAATTAGAATATTTATTTTTATTAGAAGAATTGTTCAAAAAGAGCAAACTTTTAACAGTCTACTCAGGATTTTTAGGCAAACAATTAGTTGAAATAGGACTTGAAAATATGCCCGATAATTACAAAGAATTAGCTGAAATAAAAATTTTATCTAACCAAGAGACCGAAGTAGGTAAAGTAAAATATAATGATAAAATTTTGCACCAATCAAAGATAATGAAATTTTATCTTGAAAATGAAAGTAACAAAAAAATTCAAAAAGATATAAATAAGATTTTCAAAAAAATATCGAAAAATAGAAAATATTTTTATTCCGCTAAAGACCTAGCACTTATCGATGCCTTGATAGAAGATGGTTTTAAAATCCCTTCAAATTTTGATTATGATAAACTTGCATCCAAATATGAAGTTCCATCGAATTTGATAAATTTAATCGAAAAAAAACAGAACGCATTCCTAGCATTAAAAATAATTGAAATTATAGGAGAAGATGAACCTCACCAACTTGATCCCGAAACAATTTATTTTATCACAAGTTTACTTAATGACATGGGATTAGTTCGAATTAGAAATAAAGTTTTAAATTCTGCACTACCACTAAGAGTTTAATTTTAATATAATAATCTAATGTCAAAAAGAGATATAGTAGTAGAACCTAATCCTATTTTAAGAAAAAAAAGTCAGAGTTTAGAAAAAGTTGATAATGACCTTAGAAAGCTTATGGATGATATGCTGGAAACAATGTACTCTGCTCCTGGCATTGGACTGGCCGCAGTTCAAGTAGGTATTTTAAAACGTTTGATTGTAATAGACCTCTCTAAAGACGGAGAAAAAAAAAATCCACTTTTTCTGGTAAACCCTGAGCTTACTTTTAAATCAAAAAAAACTTCAATTCATGAGGAGGGCTGTCTGTCACTACCTGGTCATTTTGCAGAAGTTGAAAGACCTGCAGAGTGTCACCTAAACTACATTGACTACAATGGTAAAGAAAAAAAATTGAAAGCAGATGGTCTTTTATCTACTTGTATTCAGCACGAGGTAGATCATTTAAATGGAATTTTATTTATTGATTATTTGTCAAAACTCAAAAGAGACATGATAATTAAAAAATTAAAGAAAAATAATAAAGAAAAAAATAAAATTATTTTATAACTCAGATGGCTTTGAAAATAATATTTATGGGAACACCTAGTTTTGCTGTACCAATTTTAGAATCTATTTTGAATTCCCAGCATCACATACTTGCTGTTTATACTCAAAATCCAAAAAAAGGTGATCGCGGACAAAAAGTAAAAATCTCTCCCATACATTATTTTGCAAAAGAAAAAAAAATTGCAGTTAGATCTCCGCAAAATCTTGATAAAGAGGAGATGATGTTCATTCAAAAACTAAATCCCGATATAATTGTAGTTGTGGCTTATGGAAAAATCATACCTCCGGAATATTTGAAAATTAAAAACATTAAATTTATAAATATTCACGCATCGTTGTTACCAAAGTGGAGAGGAGCGGCTCCTATTCAACGATCATTAATGGAGATGGATGAGGAAACAGGGATCTCAATAATGAAAATAATCCCAAAATTAGACTCTGGTCCATTTTTACTTCAAGAAAAAATTCAAATTAAAAAAAGTGATAATTATGACTCTTTAAGTGCTAAGCTAGCAAATTTGGGATCAAGGTTAATTATAAAATCATTAAATCTGATAGAAACAAATAATTTTAAGTTGATTGATCAGGATGAGACAAAAGCTACTTATGCGAGGAAAATAGACAAAAAAGAGTCAAAAATTGATTGGAACATACCCGCAAAAAAATTAATTGCTAAAATTAATGGACTCAGCCCTTTTCCAGGAGCGTGGTTCGAACATAAAAAAAAGAGAATTAAAATTCTTGAGGCACTAGAAGTTGAACAAACCGGTGAAACTGGAGAAATTCTAGACGATAATTTAACTATCGCTTGTAAAGAAAAAGCTATTAAGGTTTTGTCCGTACAAAAAGAAGGAAAGAAAATTTTAAAAACTAAAGAATTTTTGTCTGGTTACTTGGTTAGAAAAGGAGAGAAACTTATTTGAAATTTAATTATCAAATTATTATTGAATATCTTGGAAATGATTTTGCAGGATGGCAAATTCAAAAAAAAAACAGATCTATACAATCCGTTATTGAAAAAGTTTTATCCAAAACCTTGAAAACGAAAATTAAAGTTATTGGGTCTGGCAGGACAGATGCGGGTGTAAATGCTTTTGGTCAAAGTGCTAATTTTTACCACAATGAGGAAATTAAAAATTCTTTTAAGTTTTTGACAACAGTGAATTTTTTTTTAAACAGATACTCAATTTCAATTTTAAGCTTAAAAAAAAGAAACTCTAAATTTCATGCAAGACACAGCGCAAAAAAAAGAGAATACGAGTACATAATATTAAATAGAACTGCAAAACCATCATTTGATGTTGATCGGGCTTGGCTTGTAAAACAAAAACTAAATTTAAAAAATATGAAAAAAGGAGCTAAATTTTTTTTAGGTAAACACGATTTTACAGCTTTAAGGTCCTCGTCTTGTTCAGCTAAAAGCCCAATTAGAACCATTACGGGTTTAAAGATAATAAAAAGAGGAGACAAAATTTTTATCAATATTCTCTCAAAATCTTTTCTACAGAAACAAGTAAGATCAATTGTGGGATGCCTCAAGTATGTAGGAGAAGATAAATGGACTCCTCTTAAAATTCAACAATTAATCGTTTCAAAGCAACGTAAAAATTGCGCGCCACCAGCACCAGCAAAAGGTTTATTTTTAAAAAAAGTTTTTTATTAGAGTTTAATTAATTTCAGATAATTTTTACTTACCTGCTTCCAGGTAAGATTTTTAACAAACTTAAGTGATTTCCTTGAAAACTGATTACTTTTAGACTTATTAGTTTTTAAAGAAATTATTTTTTCTATTATTTCATAATCCTTATCATAACTTAAAACACTTTTACCAAAATTCTTTGAAACTTTATCAGAACATATTACTGGGAGGCCATGAGACATATAAGTTAAAACTTTTCCTTGAACTCCAGTTGCTATTTCTAAATTTGCTATGCCACAAAAAGCGGTTTTTACATAATTTTTCAAATTTTTTATTGAACCTAATACTTCAACATTGGAATTACTTGATAATAATCTTTTTCTTGTCTTATTGATATCACCAATTATACAAAATTTAAAATTAGTAATTTCCTTTTTTAATTTGGGTATTGTGTTTTTTATAAAATTTCTACAAGCTAAAAAATTTGGAAGATAATTTAAATTACCAACAAACAAAATTCTATAATTTTTTTTAGAAAATGAATAATAATTTTTTACTCTTTCCACCGACTCACCAATTAAAAATATTTTATGTTTAAATTTAATATCTACTTTTTTTATTTCATTTTTAGAAAACAAAATTACCTTATCAAATTTGTTAAAAATTTCTTCCTCCAACCTTTTTACGAGAAAACTTTCAAAAAAATAAATATATTTTATTGGATTAAGAAAATTTAAACTTTTGAAGGTTTGATTATAATTTTCAGAATACAAATCACCCATCTCAATAATAGTCTCACCATAATAATTCTTTGGTAAATACTGAACAGATCTAATGTGATTAAAAAACAAACAATCATAACTATTAGCATTATCATTTAAGTATGTTTTCATTTCTCCAGAGTAAAATAGCCCCATTTGTAATGGCTTTAGTTTAAATAGTGAAATAATACAAAATTTTAATTTTAAAAATAAATTTGGACTATTAAAGCTAATAAGTTTTTTTTTATGAGATATATTTCTTTCCTTATTTAAATATAAAATGTCTAACGAGTATTTTTTTTTTAGTAAATTAATAATTTTTGCAGATCTAATGACATCTCCAGAGTATCTTCCAGAATACGGATTTCTTGTTGTTATGAATAATATTTTTTTCTTCATTAACTTTCCCTTTTTGCTTTTGCGTTTTGAATTCTCCATCTAGATCCCTCTCGCACTATGAAACCCACACAGTTTTTTGATTGGCAATTACAAGGAAACTCTCTAAAATTTTCATCAAAACTAAATCCATAGTCATAAGACAACTCCTCTCCCTTTTTTATATCTTTCATAGCGTATACCCAAATTTTTAATCCCTCTCCAAAAACCTCACAATTTGGATTACAGGAATGATTAATCAGTCTTGCTATATTAAATTTAAAATCTCCATCAAGATCGTATCGATTATTAATATTAAATAGATAAATTGCTTTTCTATTATCAAACTTGGGATCTACCTCACTTTTTTTTACAGAAATAATTTTACCTTTGTATTCAATTATCTTTGTGCCTTTTTCTATATTTTGACTTGCGTACAGCCCTTTTTTGTCAATTTTTGATTTTTTAATTTTGTATAACTTCACTTAAAATACTCTACTAAAATATGATTATATATTTTTGTAAGTTTCTTTAAGTCAGATAATGAAACACATTCGTCAACTCTATGCATTGTTTTGTTAACTAATCCAAACTCAAGACATGGAGAAATTTTCTTTATGAATCTTGCATCCGAAGTGCCTCCAGTCGTAGATAATTTTGGATTTATTTTAGTTATTTTTTTAATGATTTTTTTTGCCATAAATATTGTTTTACCAGGTTTTGTTAAAAAGGCGTCTCCGTTTGCCATAAAATCAATTTTATAATTACATTTATTCTTCTTAGTCATTTTTTTCACGATCGAACTTACTGTTTTTTTTAAAGAGTTTGATGAATGTAAATTATTATATCTAATATTGAACTGAGCTCTTGCTCTAGCAGGAATTACGTTGTGTGCTTTATTGTCTACATTTATCGAAGTAAACTCTAAATTTGAGGGTTGAAAGTTTTTGTTGCCTTTATCAAGTTTAATTTCTTTAAGTTTTTTGCATATTGAAACCAGAGTATTTATAGGATTATTAGACAAGTGAGGATATGCAATATGCCCTTGAGTTCCTGTAATCTCAATTTTTCCCGAAAGGCTTCCTCTTCTCCCAATTTTAATCATTTCACCGAGCTTATTTGGGTTAGTTGGCTCACCCACAATACAAAAATCAATTTTTTCTTTCCTTTTTCTTAAATATTCTATAACTTTTTTTGTACCATTTATTGCGTAACCTTCTTCATCGCCTGTAATCAAAAAACTAATTGATCCGTTAAATTTTTTATTATCATGCAAAAACTGACTAACTGCTGCAACAAAACATGCAATTGAACTTTTCATATCATTCGCACCTCTTCCGATTAAATAATTTCTTTTAACCGAGGGTTTGAAAGGGTTAACAGTCCAATCATTTATGTTTCCAGGTGGCACTACATCAGTGTGTCCCGCGTAACAAAGGTTTGGTCCTTTTTTGCCTCTTCGCGCATAAAGATTTTTAATTGGCTTACTTTTCTTGTCTTTAAATTCTAATATTTTACAATTAAATCCTAATTTTTTTAATTTTTTGCTCAAAAATTTTATTGCTCCCGCATCTTTTGGGGTAATGCTTGGAAATTTAATCAAATCTTTAGATAGTTGTAATGCGTTTAATATAGTCATCAGTCTCTGAGCAAGTCGTTTATAGACGTTTTGCTTCTAGTTTTCTCATCAACTTTTTTTACTATAACCGCACAATACAATGAGGGTCCATTAGGATTTGTTTTGTTTGGTAAGCTCCCGGGAACTACGACTGAATATGCAGGCACCTTGCCAAAATGTATTTCTCCAGAGTTTCTATCAATTATTTTTGTAGATGCGCCGATATAAACTCCCATTGATAATACCGCGCCTTCTTCAACTAAAACACCTTCAGCGATTTCAGATCGGGCGCCAATAAAACAATTATCTTCAATAATTACCGGACCAGCTTGAAGAGGTTCTAATACACCTCCAATTCCTGCACCTCCAGAAATATGACAATTTTTTCCAACTTGAGCGCATGAACCAACTGATGCCCAAGTATCTATCATTGTGCCTTCATCAACATAAGCTCCAAGATTTACAAAGCTAGGCATTAAAACAACATTTTTGGCAATGTATGCTCCTCTTCTGACAACTCCGTTAGGAACATGACGATATCCAGCTTTTTTCCAATCTTTTTCTTTCCATTTGACTGTCTTTCCAGGAACCTTATCATACCAAGTAGTGTATGGACCTTTCATCATCTCCATTTTATTGATTCTAAAGCTTAACAAAATAGCTTTTTTAATCCACTGATTTACAACCCAACTTCCATTTTGTTTATTTGCTACTCTAATTTTTCCACTATCAACTAAATTGATTGTTTCATTGATAGCTTTTATTAATTTTTTATCTGAATTTGGACCAACTTTTTCTTTATTTTCGAAACTTTCGTTTATTATTTTTTCTAAATTATCGTAACTCATTAATCTCCTTTAAAAAATTTGCTAAGTTGTCAGTCTTATAATTAATAAAATCCTCATCCGAATATTTTGCCGCCCACGGCTCGTTGTTTTTAATCCAAACAGTTTTCATTCCTAATTCGAAAGCTGGTTTTAAATTCCTAGCAATATCCTCAAAGAATATACAATATTGTGGCTCAATTTTGTAATTTTCTACTAATTTTTTGTAAGGTTCTTTGGAAGGTTTTGGAATAAATTCACAATCTCTAATATCAAAAATTCCATCAAAAAGCTTATCTATTCCAATTCTTTTCGTTACATTAAGGGCATGAGCTCTAGAGCCATTAGTAAAAATTATTTTTTTTCCATTTAATTTTTTTATTTCACCTTCTAAATCCCTATCTTTATCTAAAAAACTTAGATCTACATCATGAACAAACTCTAAAAATTCATCAGCATCAATTTTGTGATTTTTTATCATCCCGTTTAAGGTTGTATTATATTCCTGAAAATAGTTCTTTTGAATTTTCCTAGCTTCTTCAAGCCCAACGTTCAATTTATCAGAGATAAATTTTGACATTTTTTTATCTACTTGGTCAAAAACTTTGGTAGCCCCATCATAAAGAGTGTTATCTAAATCAAATAACCAAAATTTTATATTTGTTAAGTCTTTCATTCTCTTATTAATGTTCCAGATCCCTTATCAGAAAAGATTTCATGTAAAATAGAGTGAGGTTTTCTTCCGTCTAGAATCACCACACCCCTAACTCCATTTTGAACAGCATCAACACAATTTTCTATTTTAGGAATCATGCCGCCTTGAACAACTTTCCATTTTATAAGATTTTCAAGATCAAAAGGTTTAATTTCTGATATTAACTTTTTTTGATCATCATATACTCCTTCTACATTAGTCATCAATATAAGTCTTCTTGATTTCAATTTTTTTGCAATTGCGCTTGCCGCCGTATCACCATTGATGTTATATGTTTGATTATTCTTTCCTACACCTAAAGGGGCTATAATTGGAATTTTATTTTCATCAAGTGTGTTTTGAATTACATTCACATTTATATTATTTGGAATTCCGACAAAACCAAGCTCTGCTCTTTCAGGCTCAACTTCAATTATATTTTTAGTCTTAGTATGAAATGATGTTGCTTCGGAGCCTAATTTTTTTAAAGAATTTACTATATCATTATTAAAATCAATTAATACTTCTTCTACGGTATTGATAATATTTTTATCAGTAACCCTCAAACCATTAATAAATTTTGATATAATTTTTTTCTTTTCTAATTCTCTCTTAATTCTTGGACCACCACCATGAACAACTATAATTGATAGACCTAATTTATTTAGAACATTAATATCTGATATAAAGTTATTAAATACATTTCTATCTATAAGAACATTTCCCCCGTATTTGATTACTATTTTTTCTTTTTTATATTTCTTTACATATTTTTGAACAATATTAATATCTGGAGCTTTTTCAGGCCAAAACTTTTTTATCTCTTCTAGAGAAATATTTTTTGACATTTAATTGGTTTTCACTGTCGTTTTTTTTACAATTACATATTGTTGAGCGATAGTGAGAATATTATTTACCGTCCAATAAACAACTAAGCCAGATGGGAAAGATGCAAGTATAATTGTTAAAAATAATGGAAAAAATGCAAATATTTTTGCTTGAATTGGATCAGCAGGAGCTGGATTTAATTTTTGTTGAACCCACATTGAGGCACCCATTAAAATTGGCCAAATTCCAATTATCATAAACCCTGGAGGATCCCAAGGTATTAAGCCAAATAAATTAAATAATGAAGTTGGATCTTGAGCCGACAAATCTTTTATCCAACCGAAAAATGGCTGATGTCTCATTTCCAGAGAAATAAATAGCATCTTATATATTGCAAAAAAGAAAGGAATTTGAATTAATACAGGTAAACACCCTGATGCCGGATTAATCTTTTCTTTTCTGTACAAAGCCATCATCTCTTGTTGCAATTTAACTTTATCATCTTTATGCAGCTCTTTAAGCCTCATCATCTCTGGTTGAACTGCTTTCATTTTTGCCATTGATCTAAATGAGAAATTTGCTAACGGAAAGAAAATTAGTCTTATTGCTATAGTTAATAAAACTATGGCTGTTCCAAAATTTCCAGAAATTTTAAATAAATAATCTATTACAAAAAATAGGGGTTTAGTGAAGAAATAAAACCAACCCCAATCAATAACTAAGTCGAATTTCTTGATATTTTGGTTAGCTGCATAACCATCAATAGTCTCAACCTCCTTAGCAGCAACAAATAATCTTAATTCATTTATACCAGAAGATGATTTGTTAATAGTCGTAGGTTTATTAATTATATAATTTGCTTTAAAACCGTCTTCATAAAGAAAAGTAGATTTAAAATTTTTATCCGTCTCTGGAACGAATGCAGTCATCCAGTATTTATCTGTAATTCCAAGCCAGCCTTCATTAGACTCTCTTACAATCTTCTTCTCTTTTACATCGTCGTAATCATCCTCTTTTAACTCATCATCAAATACTCCAATAAATCCCTCATGTTGAATATAAAAATTTTGAATATCATCTGGGATTTTATTTCTTGTCATTTGAGCGTAAGGAAATAGATCTATTGATGAATTAGAATTATTTTTTACCAGCTGAGATATCTTAAATAAATATTTATCGTCTAACTCAATCCTTTTTTCAAAAGTTACCCCTTCTTTATTGCTCCACTGTAAAACAACCGGAGACGAATTAGTTAAAACATCATTTCCTTTCACTCTCCACAAAGAGTCCTTATTTGGAACTTTGATTTTGTTTCCAATACTTGTCCATCCCGTCTCTATATAAAAACCATTTTCAGTATTTGCTGGATTTAAAAAAATAATATTTTGTCCATCTTCAACTTTTTGTTTATGCTTTTTAAAAGATATATCGTCAATTAAAGCACCCTGTAAATTTATTGAGCCTGATATACTGTCATTTTCAATTTTTAATCTTTTGCTATTACTTATGGATTCTTCTCTTGTGAGTTTTTTTACTATTTGTGGTTGTCTAATAGTGGGAGCAATAGAGTTTTGCTCATTTTTTCTTTCAACATTTTGATTATTTTTTTGATCTATTGGTTTTCTAGGTGTTTCAAAAAAGGCACCCCAAAAAAGTAAAACAGACATCGAAAGAGCAATTGCTACAAAAACATTTTTATTATCCATTTTTAGTTTCCTTTTTACTTGCGTCTGAAACGAAGTCTAAACCTTCGCCACCTCCTAAACTTTTAAATGGATGACATTTTAAAATTCTTTTAAATCCTAATTTCAAACCTCTAATAAGACCTTGGGTTTTAAGAGCTTCAATGAAATATTCTGAGCAAGTTGGTAAAAATCTACACTTATTTCCTAGTAACGGCGAAATAAGATATTGATAGATTTTTATAATAAAAATTAGAATTTCTGTCATTTTATTTTTTAAATTTACTAAAACTTTTCTCCATTAATGGCAAAAGCACATTTTGTTTTTGAGTATAAGCATTAGACTTACCAAAAACTATATAAGTGTTATCCATATTAATTGCACCCTTTTTTTTTAACAATTTCTGAACATTTGCTTTTAATTTTCTTCTTATTTTGTTTCTTTTGACAGCATTTCCAATTTTTTTTTTCATTACAAAACTGATAATCAAACTTGATTTATATTTTGGCTTGAAAAAATTTTTTGAGGCAAATATAGAAAAATAATCAGTATGGATTTTTTTTTCTTTTAAGACTTTTCTGAATTGGTCGCTTTTTTTTAAACTTTCAAGCTTAACCATTAAAATTTATGTTGAGAGGGTTTTTCTTCCTTTAGCTCTTCTACGAGCTATGAGCTGTCTTCCAGTTTTAGTTGCCATTCTAGATCTAAAACCGTGTCTTCTTTTTCTAACTAAATTACTAGGTTGATATGTTCTTTTCATAAATATTTAAAGGTATATATTTTAATTGCTGTCTATTGTACAGGTAAATTATGAATAAAAATTTAAAAATTTTTTTAGGAATTTCTTACCTACTTATTTTATTTGCTTTTTTGTATTTAATTTTTATTGGTATTGATTTGAATAGGTTGGGTGATTTTTCGTATTATAAAGAAATTCAAACAGATTTAGGTAAATATGTGAGTGAAAATTTAGTTATAAATTTAGTTTATTTTTTCTTTTTTGCTATAATTTGGGTAGCTCTTCTGGGTTTTGGATCTCCAATTTTGATAATTTCAGGGATTTTATTTGGGCAGTGGGTAGGAACTTTAATATCAGTAATCTCAATTTCTTTAGGAGCTGTTCTATTATACACGATAGGTATTTTCTTTTTTAGTGATTTGGTAAAAACTCTTCTAGAAAAAAAATTTAAAGGTTATATTGAACTATTTCAGAAAAATGAATTTTTTTATTTTTTTATATACAGATTAACAGGTGGCTTAGGCGTCCCTTTTGCTCTACAAAATTTATTACCAGTTTTATTTAACATGAAAAAAACAAATTATTTTTTAGCAAGTTTATTTGGATTCATTCCAAGTATGTTTGTCATGAATACCATTGGTGCTGGATTGAATACATATTTGGCACAAGCGCAAACATTTAGTATAATTAATTTATTACTTACTAAAGAAATATTTTTACCATTAACCCTCTTTTTTATTTTAATGATATTTTCTTTAATAATGAAAAAAAAATTTTTTGATGATAGAAATAAATAAAAATGTTTTAACTAATGATTTAAGCCCTTATCTTAAACAACATAAAGATAATCCAGTTAACTGGCAAACATGGTCTGAGGAAACATTAGATTTTGCAAAAAAAAAATCTAAACCTATTCTTTTAAGCATAGGATACGCTAGTTGTCATTGGTGTCATGTTATGGCTCATGAAAGTTTTGAAGATAAAGAAACTGCAAAGTTAATGAATGAACTATTTGTTAATATTAAAGTTGATCGAGAAGAAAGACCTGACTTAGATTTTATCTTTCAAAGTTCATTCCAATTATTTAACCAAACTAGCGGGGGATGGCCTCTGACTATGTTTCTTGATGAAAACGGTGTTCCTTTTATGGGTGGGACTTATTTTCCTAAAGAGTCACAGAATGGATTACCATCTTTCAAAGAAGTGCTTCAGAAAGTTTCTGAATCATATAAAGATCAAAGAGAAAATATTATCAAACAGAGAGATTTAATTATAAAAAATTTAGATCTTAAAAAAAATTCTGTTTTGAGCCAAGATCTTGAACCTATTTTAGAAAATTTATTAGCCAAATTGGATAAATCTAAAGGAGGATACAAAGGAGCTCCAAAATTTCCCACATTCAATATTTATGAAACACTTATTTATTTTTATAACAAATTTAACGACAACAAGTATTTAGAACCAGTTCATACAATTATTAGACAACTTTGTTCTAAAGGAATTTATGACCATGTTGAAGGAGGTATATCTCGATATACGGTTGATGAAAATTGGGTAGTACCTCATTTTGAAAAGATGCTTTATGATAATACCCAGTTTATTTTACTACTTTCGAAGTATTGTCAGATTAAACCGAATAACTACTTTAAAAAAAAATTAGAGCATACTACAGAGTTTTTGAGGAAAAACTTCATAAATAAAGAAGGATTCCTTGGATCTGCATTTGATGCCGATAGTGACGGTGAGGAAGGGAAATATTACGTTTTTAACTACAATGAAATAAAAGATATAAAAAATATTGAGCAGTATTTTGAAATCAAGCCAGAGGGGAACTGGGAAAAAAAAATTATTTTAGTTGAAAAAAAGTTGCCAGATGAACAAACAGTTAAAAAACTTTTTAAAATTAGATCAAAAAAGAGTAAACCATATTTTGATGATAAAACACAACTAGATTTAAATTGTTTATGGATTAGTTCTTTAGTCGCTGCCAATGAAATATTACCTGAAAAAGGATATTTGAAATTAGCAGAAAAATTCATTTTTATGATAGAAAAAAAATATCTCAAAAATAAAATTTATCACAGCTATTCGGAAGATGTTGTATTCATAGAAGATTATGCTTTTTTAATTAATGCTCTTATTGATATTTCTGACAAAACTTTAAACTTCAGATACAAAGATCAAGCAAGAAAATTGACAATGGAAGCTATTTCAAAATTCTTTTTAAAAGAAAAAAATATCTTTCAAAAAAACCCCAAAAATAACAATGATGTATTTTTTAAACCAATTGATATAGGAGATAATACATTACCGAATGCGAATGCTATAATGCTGATAAATTTAGTTCGACTGGGTATGATGGAAGAAGCACAAAAATTATCTGATAGTTTAAATGGATATTTGAATATTTATAAAACTCACATGATGACATCATTAAGAGCCATCGATTTTTTCAATAATTATGACTCAGGGAAAAACTGTAATGAAGTAGGTTGTAAAACAGATGCTTAAAAAAATAAATTGGATAATTTGGTTAAGTTTAGTGATATTATGGAATTATGGATTTCCACAAGCTACACCTTTTGAAGATGTTGCTGTTGCCGTATTTTTGTCTATTTTGTTTATAATTATCCCGATGCTTCAATCAAGATACTTGAAAAAAACTGATGCAGGAAGTAAGTTCGTAAAAAAATGAAGGAGCGCTTGATATGGGAATTCACTATGATTACAAGTCTACTCGAGGAGATAAAGCTATGAAAAAAGAAGCTAAACGAAAAGCCCGAATAGCAGAGAGAAGAGCAAGAAAATCAAGCGTTAACCCTAAAGAGTCAGATCAAGAGACGATGCATGATATCAATAAGCCTATTACTCTTGAGGATTTAACTAATCCAGATAAAAATTAATTATAAATGAAATCTTTTGATAAGAAAGATTCATTGCATAAAAGACGTGGGGCCTCTCTGAAAAAAAATTTAAAAAAAAGAAAAAAAAATAAAATAATTAATTTAAAAAAAAATGTCAGTGCTTTCAGATAAATGGATTAAAACAGCTGCTATAAAAAATGGCATGATAAAACCTTTTATCAAAAAACAAGTAAGAAAAGGCAAAATTTCATACGGGCTATCTTCATACGGTTACGACGCAAGAGTATCAGACGAGTTTAAAATTTTTACAAATGTAAATTCAGGAGTAGTTGACCCAAAATTATTTAAGAAAGAGAGTTTTGTTACAAAGAAAGGCAAAGAATGTATAATTCCCCCAAATTCTTTTGCTTTAGCAAGAACTATTGAGTACTTCAAAATTCCTGACAACGTTTTGGTAATTTGTTTAGGTAAGTCAACCTACGCAAGATGCGGTATAATAGTTAATGTAACACCTTTAGAGCCAGGTTGGGAGGGTCATGTAACATTAGAGTTTTCAAATACTACTCCTTTGCCAGCAAAAATTTATGCTAATGAAGGAGTGGCTCAATTTGTTTTTTTAAAAGGAAATGAAAAACCCCAAGTTACTTACGCAAAAAGAAAAGGTAAATACATGAAACAACGGGGCGTAACGTTGCCTAAAGTATGACTTTTCTTTAATGCAAAAACTTCTAATCAAAGGTAAAAGAGAGCTATCAGGTACAATATCAATTTCTGGATCAAAAAATGCTTCTTTACCAATTTTAGCAGCATGTATTTTATCTTCCAGTGTAAAACTCTCAAATGTTCCATTCGTTAAAGATATTTTTACTATGTTAGATTTACTTAAATATATTGGGATGAAAATAACTATAAAAAAGAAAAAAGGATCTATTAAACTTAAAAACAAAATAAATAATCAAAATAATTTAGCTCCTTATAAATTAGTCAAAACTATGAGAGCTGGAGTATTAGTTTTAGGATCACTTTTGACAAAATATAAAAAAGCTAAAGTTTCTTTACCTGGCGGCTGTGCGATTGGAACTAGGCCTGTAGACCTACACTTATTTGCTTTAAAAAAACTTGGTGCAAAAATAAAAATTAAAGACGGATACATAATTGCCAACGCTAAAAATGGATTGACCGGAGCAAAGTTTAAATTTCCATCAATTTCAGTTGGAGCTACTGAAAATGCTATATTAGCAGCATGCGGAGCAAAAGGAAAAACTGAAATATCTAATTGTGCAGTGGAACCTGAAATTTTGGACCTAATAATTTTTTTAAAAAAGCTTGGATGTAAAATAAAGATAAATAAGAGAAAAATTAGTATAACAGGAGTAAATTCTTTCATCAGCAAAGTTAATCATAAAATCATCTTTGATAGAATTGAGGCTGGGACCTATCTAATTTTAGGCGTGTTAATTGGAAAAAAGATTATAATAAAGCAAGTTAAGCCAAAAATATTAAAATATGAAATTGATTTGTTAAAGAAAATGGGTGCAAAAATAATTCTTTATCAAAACTCTATTAACATTTTAAAAACTAAAAAATTAAAGAAAATTAATATTTCTACAAAACCCTATCCAGGATTCCCAACTGACTTACAAGCTCAATTGATGGTTTTAATGACCCAAGCTAATGGTGTGTCAAGAATTCAAGAGAAAATTTTTGAAAATAGATTTATGCACGTTCCAGAATTAAAAAGAATGGGTGCAAAAATAGAAATAAAGGACAAAACAGCGATCATCAATGGTCCATCAAAGTTAAATGGCGCTGAAGTAATGGCAACTGATCTAAGAGCCTCGGTAAGCCTTGTGTTAGCAGGGTTGATTGCTGAAAATAGAACAATAATAAATAGGATTTATCATTTAGATAGAGGTTATGAGTCCATAGAAAAAAAACTCAAAAATTGTAAAGCGGAAATAAAAAGAGTTTAAATGGAAGTGAAAAACTTAAAACTTATGGCTAGAACAGAAGAGGATATGAAAGTTGTATCAGCTCATCTTCAGGATTCTATTGCTAACGTAGCTGATATAGCGAATTTGGAAAAAAACAGAATTTTTTTAATGCAGTTAAACAGATTTATGTGGGAAGATGTTGAAAAAGGCATTTTGAGGAAAAATAAACGAATTAGAACAGTTTTAAAATTCGATAATGTGATAAAAGTTCACTCTAAGAATATAAACCAATTTAAAAAAGATAAATTTTTGGATTTTCTTACTATTGAAACTAATAAAATGCCTGATAATAACTATGAAATGAAAATAGTTTTTGCAGGCGACTCAATAATAAAAGTGGTTTCTGAAGTAATCGAAGTCACTCTAGATGACCAAGGTGAGGCGTGGAATACAAAAAATATGCCTAAACACGGGACAATTTAATGCTCAAGTTACTAGAAATTAAAAATAAACGCGCTTATAAAAAATTAGATTTTTTTTTAAATAAAAGAAAATCAAATCAGTTTGGTAAAAAAAATTTAGTAAAAAAAATTATATCACAAGTTAAACTAAAAGGTGATAAAGCTGTTTTAAATTACGAAAAAAAATTCTCAAAAACAAAATCAAATTCGAATAAAATTAGATTTTCTCAAAAAGAAATTAGTATGATCTCAAATAAAATTGACAAACAACTTAAAAAATCTATTGATATTGCATTTTCTAGAATTAAAAAATTTCACTCTAAACAAAAATTTATACAATTTAAATATAAAGATAGATTTAAAAATGAGCTATCGTATAAATATTCTCCAATAAAAAGAGTTGGAGTTTATGTACCTGGTGGAACTGCGAGTTATCCTAGCACGGTTTTGATGAACTGTATTCCTGCAATAGTCGCCGGTGTAAAAGAAATCTATCTTACCACGCCGGCTATAGGATCGGTAGTAAATCCTGCAATTATATATGCTGCAAAAAAATGTGGAGTAAAAGAAATTTATAAAATAGGAGGCGCTCAATCTATAGCTGCTTTTGCGTATGGGACCAAAACTTTTAAAAAAGTTGATAAAATTGTTGGTCCAGGAAATGCATTCGTTGCTAATGCGAAAAAAGAAGTTTTTGGTGATGTCGGGATAGATATGGTTGCTGGTCCATCCGAAGTAAGTATCATAGCAGATAAATATTCAAATCCAAATTGGATTGCCGCTGATCTGATTGCTCAAGCGGAGCATGATGTTTTTGCACAATCTATTTTGATATCAAACAATAAGGATTTTATAAAATCTGTTGATACAAGTATTAAATCACAATTAGCTAATTTACCAAAAAAAGAAATTGCATCAAAAAGCATTAAAAATTATGGGTTGGCTATTTATACGAAATCTCAAAACCAGATATCTGATATAATAAATATGATTGCACCAGAACATTTAGAAATTGACACAAGAAATTCAAATAATATCTTGAAAAAAATTAAAAATGCAGGATCAATTTTTATTGGCAAATTCTCTCCTGAAGCTATTGGAGATTATATAGCAGGACCTAACCATGTTTTACCTACTTCAGGTTCTGCCAAGTTCTCCTCAGGACTATCTGTGAATGATTTTTTAAAACGACATTCAGTAATAAAAATGACAAAATCAGGTATTGAAAGATTAGGGCCATCAGTTATAAATTTAGCCCAGCATGAAAATTTAGAAGGTCATGCTAACTCGATAAAAATTAGGTTAAAAAAAGGACAAATAATTGGCTAAGCAAGAAACTTTAGAATTTAAAGGTAAAGTTACCGAATTGTTGCCTAATGCAATGTTCAGAGTAAAATTAGAAAATAATCATGAAATTTTAGCACACACAGCTGGTAAACTAAGAAAGAATAGAATAAGAGTTTTAGCAGGCGATAATGTAATGGTTGAAATGACGCCATACGATCTAACTAAAGGTAGAATTACTTTTAGATTTTAGGCCTTGTAGCTCAGTAGTAGAGCAGTACCCTGAAAAGGTATGTGTCGTAAGTGCGATTCTTACCAAGGCCACCACCTAACAATAAATGCACATCGATATTTTAAAACAAATTTGCTAAAGTAGAAGATATGTCAAAGAATGTTGGTTTATTTTGGTTAAAAGATGATTTTAGGTTTAAAAGAAATCTCGCTTTAATCGAAGCAACAAAAAATCACGATCAAGTAGTAGCTTTTTATCTTTATAAAAAACAAAAATTTGAGTCTCAGGAAGCCCAAAAATGGTGGGTTTTAAAATCTTTAGAAGAATTTAAGAAAAAACTTGAAAAACAAAATATTAATTTAGAAATTATTGAAGTAAATACTTATAGGTCTTTTTTTGACAAGCTTTTTCACAAGGAAAACTTTTCAATTTATTGGAACAAAGTCTACGAGCCGAATTACTTGAAATTTGATAATTACTTATCGAAAAACTTTAAAAATAAAAGAATTCAATTTAAAATATTCAAGGGAAATATTTTAAATGAATTTAATGAAGTTTTAAAAGGAGATGGAACACCTTTTAAAGTTTTTACTCCTTTTTGGAGGAATGCTGAAAAAGTTTATCTAGATAAAATTCCCTTACAAGAAAAAAAGATATCTAAGTGCAAAAATAGAACTTCATTTTTTAAAAATACTATTAAATTAGACCAATTATTATCTACGAAAGATATATATAAAAAATTTGAAAAAAATTGGCAACCGAGTGAGGAAATAGCAACAAAAAAGTTAAAAAGTTTTATTCAAGACAAAATTAACGAATATTCTGAGGGAAGAAATTTCCCTAACAATTTTGGAACATCAAAATTATCTCCTTACATAAAACATGGCCAAATTCATGTTGAAACTGTATGGGAAGAATGTATCAAAATTAAAAAAAAAGGTGTCAATAAATTTTTGGCAGAAATAGGTTGGCGAGAGTTTAACCATTCGCTAATAAATTTTTTTCCACACATGTTAAGTGGAAATTACTCTAAAAAATTTGATAATTTTCCTTGGGAAAAAAATAAGAAATTTTTAACAGCATGGAAGAAAGGATTAACTGGATATCCTATAGTTGATGCCGGGATGAGGGAACTAAACTCAACTGGTTGGATGCATAATAGAGTAAGAATGATTACAGGATCATTTTTAGTGAAACATTTACTTATAGATTGGAAAGAAGGAGAAAAATATTTTAAAAATTGTTTACTTGATTATAATGAAGCTAATAATATTTCGGGATGGCAGTGGGTAGCCGGTTGTGGAGCGGATGCCGCCCCATACTTCAGAATATTTAATCCAATCCTTCAAGGAGAAAAATTTGATAAAGAAGGTGATTATGTAAAAAAATGGGTGCCTGAGCTTAAAAACCTCCCCAAAAAATTTATTCACAGGCCATGGGAAGTTAAAGATAAAAAAATTCTAAATTTAGGAAAAGATTACCCAGAACCAATAGTGATACATGAGCATGCAAGATCCAAAGCCTTAGCAGCCTTTAAAAATCTTTAAAATTATATATCACCATGGCAATGCTTAAATTTTTTTCCTGAACCACATGGACACTTCTCATTTCGTCCAACTTTTTTAAATTCAGTTACAGCTTTAGAGTTATTAGATCTTTCTTTTGTATTTTCTGAAGCTGAGACTACAATATTTAAATTGAGCAAGAGTTTTATTAAGTCTATTTTAATTTTTGTCAGCAAAGTTTCAAAAAGAACAAAAGCTTCTTTTTTAAATTCGGATAACGGATCTTTTTGACCGTATTGCCTTAAACCAATCACTTGTCTCAATTGTTCTAAATATTGTAGATGTGAACGCCATGAATAATCTATTATTTGTAAGAAAATTTTTTTTTCCAAAGTTTTGTTCTGTTGTTCTCCAATTAAATCCACTCTATTTTTCTTTTTTTTTAAAAATATGCTCCTTATTTCATTGACAAAAACATCTTTTTTGCCTGTTGCTAGATCAATCAACTTTTTTTCATCAATTGAGTTGCCAGTTATATTTTTTATCTCTGTAAGAAATTTTTCATCGTGAGATTTTTTATAATTTATATAGATACTGTCTAAATCTTTTAAAATTTCTTCAAAAAATTCATTTAAAACTTCGGCAATATCGTTTTGTTTTAAAATCTTTAATCTTTGAGAAAAAATTACTTGTCTTTGATCATTCATCACATCATCAAATTTAATTAAAGTTTTTCTTATATCAAAATTTCTTGTCTCAACTTTTTTTTGTGCACGCTCCATAGCCTTATTAATCCAAGGGTGATTAATTGACTCATTTTCTTTCAAACCAAGTTTTTTTAGCATTCCGTCAATTGAGTCTCCTCCAAATATTCTCATTAACTCATCTTGCAGACTTATAAAAAATATAGTTCCTCCGGGATCTCCTTGTCTTCCAGATCTACCTCTAAGTTGATTGTCAATTCTTCTACTTTCATGTCTTTCGGTTCCAATAACAAATAATCCACCTAAATCTTTTACTTTGTCCTCATTTTTTTTAAATTCATCAATATTAATTGGTTTTTGTTGATTGAAAAAATCTTTATTACCACCTAATTTAATGTCAGTTCCTCTTCCAGCCATATTAGTAGCGATCGTGACTGTACCAATCTTACCTGCTTCTGCAATTATTTTTGCCTCTTTGTCATGTTGCTTCGCGTTTAAAATATTATGCCTGACATTTTTTTCTCTTAGATAAGAGGAAATTTTCTCAGATTTTTCGATACTAGTAGTGCCTACTAAAACTGGTTGCCCTTTCTTGTTACAATCAATAATTTTATTAGTAATTGCATTATATTTTTCCTTTTCAGTCCTAAATACTTGATCATTAAAATCTTCACGAATCATTTTTTTGTTTGTAGGTATTGAAACCACATTTAATTTATAAATATCATAAAATTCTTCAGACTCGGTCATTGCTGTACCAGTCATACCAGCTAACTTTTCATAAAGTCTAAAGTAGTTTTGATAAGTCACAGATGCTAAGGTTTGATTCTCTTGCTCTATTTTAACATTTTCTTTAGCCTCAATAGCTTGGTGTAGACCGTCTGAAAACCTTCTACCATCAAGCACTCGACCTGTAAATTCATCTATAATTTGAACTTTACCATCTCTCACAATATAATCTTTATCTTTTTGAAATATCAAATTAGATTTTAAAGCTTGATTAATGTGATGAACGAGTTCTAAATTTGCTGGATCATAAAAATTATTATTTTTTAAAATATTATTTCTTGCTGCTAATTTTTCAATCCTATCAACACCATTATCAGTTAAAATTACATTTTTATTTTTTTCATCCAATTCATAATCTGATTTTTGTAAATGGCTTACAAAATTATTAGACGTTAAATAAAGAGTTGCTTTATCTTCTATTTTGCCAGAAATTATTAAAGGAGTTCTAGACTCATCTATGAGTATACTATCTACCTCATCAACTATACAGAAATGATGAGATCGCTGTACCATTTCGGTAATTTCATATTTCATATTATCTCTTAGATAATCAAATCCTAATTCATTATTCGTTGCATACGTAATATCGCAGGCATAATTTTTTTTTCTCTCATCGTCGGTTAAATCATTTGTTATACAACCAGTTGACACACCTAAATAATTAAAAACTTTGCCCATCCATTCCGAGTCTCTTTTTGCTAAATAATCATTGACAGTAACTATGTGAACTCCTCTTCCTGTTAGGCAATTAAGATAAGCTGGGAGTGTTGATACTAAAGTTTTTCCCTCACCCGTTTTCATTTCTGCAATTTTGCCTTTATGCAATATTATTCCACCTGCTAATTGAACATCATAGTGTCTTTCACCCAAGGTTCTTCTAGCTGCCTCTCTGACCAAAGCAAAAGACTCAGATATTATTTCCTCTAATTTCAAAGAACCATTTTGAACATTTTTCTTAAAGCTCGTAGTTTTGGCTTTAATATCGCTTTGACTTAATGTTTTAAATTCGTTCTCTTTACTATTTATAGCCGCTATTAAGTTTTGAATTTTATCTAATTCTTGTTGATTAGAGCTTTTAAATATTTTACTAAAAGTTCTTGTAAATAAATTCATTATACATCTATATATGTATTTATAATTTAAATTAAACAGTAATAATGACAATTAATATAAAAAACTTTTTAAAAGATAAATCTAAACTCTCAAAAATGGGAGAGTTTCAAAGCTTAAAGCAAATAGAGGGTCTCGAAATGTCCTCTATTTCGGCAGATTTGTATGGAGACGGAAGAGATGATTTAGCGCTTTTTTATTTTACAAAAGGCGCTAACTACGCTTCTTTAACAACATCAAATACTATTACTTCTGAGTTTATTCCTTGGAATAATAGTGCTCATAAAAAAATTATTAAAGGCTTATTGGTTAACACAAAAAATGCAAATACATTTACGGGCAGACAAGGCAAAGAGAGTATAGATACATTAGCGAAGACTCTCTCAAGAATTCTTACTATAAAAGAGTCAAAATCACAAAAAGGAACAAGCGAAACTGTGAAAATCAAGGATCTAATCTTTGCATCAACAGGAGTGATAGGAGAGGAATTTCCAGTAGACAAAATTAAAGAAAGACTGCCAAACTTAGTAGATAAACTTAGAAAAGATCAAAATAAGATGTACTGGTTAAAAATTGCTTCTGCAATAATGACAACAGATACAAAGCCAAAGTTAGCTTATGAGGAGATTATTGTTGGAGATGAACTCATTAGAATTTGTGGGATAGCAAAAGGCTCAGGCATGATAGCGCCGAACCTTGCTACGATGCTATCATTTATATTTACTAATGCAGACATTAACTCTAATTTGCTTAAGACCCTTTTAAAAAGAGCTGTCGCTAATTCTTTTAATGCAATCACTGTTGATAGCGATCAATCAACAAACGATATGGTTTCAATTTTCTCTACTAGAATGTTAAAAGTTGGTCAAAACCTATCTTTGAATGATAAAATTATTCAAAAATTTCAACTAGCATTAAAAAAACTTTGTCTTAACCTTGCAAAACAAATTGTAGTAGATGGAGAAGGAGCAAAAAAATTTTTAACAATAAATGTAATAAACGCTAAATCTTTAGGAAGTGCAAAAAGTATTGCATTTGCCATAGCTAACTCACCTCTAGTTAAAACAGCGGTTGCAGGAGAAGACCCTAATTGGGGCAGAATAGTCATGGGTATCGGAAAATCTGGTGAATTAGTTGATATCAAAAAATTAAAAATCAAAATAGGAGATTATATAGTTGCAGAAAATGGAAAAATTTCTGAAAATTATGATGAAAAAAAATTAAAAGAATATATGGAGTGGGACTCTATTGAAATTGAAATAAATTTAAAACTCGGAAATGACGCATTCAAATGCTATACTTGCGATTTTACTCACGATTATATTGATATAAATACAGATTATAGAAATTAAAAATGATCAAATATAATTTAAAATGCGTAAACAACCATGAATTTGAGAGTTGGTTTTCTAACTCGAACGAATTTGAAAAATTATCAAAAAAAAGATTATTAGAGTGCATTTATTGCTCTTCAAAAGAAGTTTCTAAATCAATAATGGCACCAAGGGTATCAATCATGGATAAAAAAAGTACAAATTTACGTAAACTTGATAAACTTTTAAATGCTGAAAAAAGAGAGTTACTTAAATTCAGAAACTTTATTGAAAAAAACTTTGAAAATGTGGGGAAAAATTTCAGTAAAGAGGTTAGAGATATTTATTATGATAAAAAAAATAAGAGATTAATTTATGGAACAACTACTCAAAAAGAGAGAGAAGAATTAGTGGACGAAGGAATTGATCTTCTAAGTATACCTTGGGTCAGTAAAGATAATTAATTTTTTTTACTACAAATTATATAATTTACAGAAAAATCATCCGATCTTTTCCATTTTCTAAATATTGGATTAAATTCTAATCCTTTTACGTCTATTGTTTTAAAATTATTTTCATTTAAGTAATTTTCAAGTTCTTCTGGTTTTATAAATTTACTCCATTCGTGGGTTCCTATCGGCAACCACCTCAATACGTATTCAGCGCCAATAATAGCTTTTACATATGAAGTAAATGTTCTATTGATAGTAGCGGTGAACATTAAACCATTCTTTTTAAGTAATTTTTCACAGGATTTTATATAAAGATTAATATCATCGACATGTTCAACAATTTCTAAATTCAAAATAATATCATAAGAGTTATATTCTTCAAATTTTTCAGGAGAATTTTGTAGATAACGAATTTTGAGATTATTTTTTTGAGCATGTAACTTAGCTACCTTAACATTTTTTTCTGAGGCGTCTATTCCAGTTACTTTTCCACCTAACCTTGAAAGCGGCTCGCTTATTAATCCGCCACCACATCCAATATCTAATATTTTCAAATTTTCTAAATATCTATTATTTTTTATTTCTTTTGAAATATTGAAGTGAAACTTAATTTTTTCGATAATATACTCAATCCTTATAGGATTAAACATATGCAAAGGTTTGAATTTGCCATTAACATCCCACCACTCATCTGCTAACTTTGAAAACTTTTGAATTTCTTGTTTATTTATAGTACTCATATGTTTATTTTATATATAAATTAGTTTTATATCTTTTTAAATTATTTTTAATTCTAAAATGGCAAAAAAAGTACTAAAGTTTGGTGGAACGTCTGTTGGAACTATTGAGAGAATTCAACATGTGGCTAAAATAGTCAAAAAAGAACATGACGCAGGTAATAAAGTTATTGTTGTAGTTTCAGCTATGGCTGGAAAGACAAATGAATTAATTAAATTCTCAAAAAAGATTTCTAATGATTTTAATAAGCGGGAGTTGGATGTGCTTTTATCATCTGGAGAACAAGTAACTTCTGCCCTTTTAGCAGGTGCATTAATTGAAAAAAATATAAAATCTAAGTCTTGGTTGAATTGGCAAATTCCAATTTTAACTGAAGGAGAACATTCAAATGCAAGAATAGTGAACATGAATATTTCTAAAATCAACAAATTTTTAGAGGAAGGTGTGGCCATAATTCCTGGTTTTCAAGGCATATCTAAAAATGGTGAGATCATGACAATTGGAAGAGGAGGGTCGGACGCGACCGCAGTTGCCATTGCAAAACTATTTAATGCAGATTCGTGTGAAATTTACACTGATGTTGATGGAGTTTATTCAACTGATCCAAACAAAATTCCTCTTGCAAAAAAAATTGAAAAAATCTCGTATGATGAAATGTTAGAATTATCGACTTTAGGGGCAAAAGTAATGCAGTCATCAGCAGTTCAAACTGCAATGATCTACGATATACCTTTAGAAGTGAAGTCCACTTTTACAAATAGAAAAGGGACAAAAATTTTTAATCAACAAAATATTGATTATACTAAAAGTGTTACTGGTGTAGCTTACTCAAAAGATGATGCCAAAATCACCCTTATAGGAGTTGAGGATAAACCAGGTGTTGCAGCAAATATATTTGAACCACTTAATCAAGCTCAAATAAATGTGGATATGGTAATTCAAAATGTCTCATCTGATCAAAAAACAACTGATATTACTTTTACAATAAAGAGAGAAGATTTATTAAAAACTAAAAAAATTTTAGAAAATAATAAAAATATTGTCTATAAAAACATAACGCACAATGATAAGGTATCTAAAATCTCAATAGTAGGAGCAGGTATGGTGTCTACACCTGGAGTGACTTATAAAATGTTTAGAGGTTTAGCAGACAATAAGATTAATATTTTAGCCATTTCTACCTCAGAGATTAAATTGTCAGTAATAATCGATGAAGAAAACACTTTGAACGCTGTTAAAAAATTGCATACAATTTTTGACTTAGATTAAAATGGAATTAAGACCTCATAGAGTTATTAAAAGAAAAAAGACTAAAGAGATAAAAGTTGGAAATATCTCAGTTGGTGGGAACTCTGTTATAAGTGTTCAATCGATGACTAATACTTTAACAACTGATGTAGAAAGTACCATCAATCAAATAAATTCATTAGCAGAGGCAGGAGCAGATATTGTAAGAGTATCTTGCCCTGACGAAAGCTCTACTCAAGCTTTAAAAAAAATAACAAAGAATGTCAGTGTTCCAATTGTAGCTGACATTCACTTTCACTATAAACGAGCTATTGAGGCAGCAGAGAATGGAGCAAGTTGCATAAGAATTAACCCAGGTAATATTGGATCAAAAGAAAGAATTTTAGAAATTATAAAGGCTGTTAAAAATAATAATTGTTCGATTAGAATAGGTGTTAATGCTGGATCATTGGATAAACTTTTATTAGAAAAATACAAAGAGCCTTGTCCGGAGGCATTAGTTGAAAGTGCTAAACATAATATCAAAATACTTGAGGACAATGATTTTTTTAATTTTAAAATAAGTGTTAAATCTTCAGATATTTTTTTGACTGTGAAAGCTTACCAAATGCTTTCTAAGATATGTAATTACCCACTACATTTAGGAGTCACTGAAGCTGGAGGTTTATTTACAGGCAGCATAAAGTCTTCCATAGGCATTGGTCAACTTTTAATGGATGGTATAGGTGATACTATAAGAGTCTCTTTATCATCTGATCCAGTAGATGAAGTAAAAGCAGGATATGAAATTCTTAAATCTTTAGGAATACGATCTAGAGGTGTAAATATTATTTCTTGTCCATCTTGTGCACGTCAAGCATTTCCTGTCATTGAGACAGTAAAAAAACTTGAGAAAAAATTGTCTCATATAAAAAAACCTATTAATCTCTCAATAATTGGTTGCGTTGTTAACGGCCCAGGAGAGGCAGCACAAACTGAAGTAGGCTTAACGGGCGGCGGTCAAGATAATAATTTATTGTACCTATCGGGAATACCCCATTCTAAAGTAGCAAGCTCAGAAATCATAGACAAAGTGGTGGAGCTAGTTGAAGCAAGAGTAAAAAAAAATAATTAATAATGATTCCAATAGAGAAAGTAAAAGATATTATAGAAAAATATAATGATTTAGAAAAGGAACTTTCCTCTGGAAAAATAGAGTCAAAGCTATTTGCTCGAAAATCGAAAGAGTACTCAAATTTAGGTAATATAATTGGAATTGCAAAAGAGTATGTAAACTTTGAAAACGAAAAAAAAGGTTTAGAGCAAATTCTCAGCGATAAAGATAATGGAGCTGAGATTATACAAATGGCTGAAAAAGATTTAGGAGAAATAAAATTAAAAAAAGAAAATTATGAAAACAAGCTTAAGATTTTTCTTTTGCCAAAAGATGAGGATGATGACAAAAATGCTATCGTTGAGATAAGAGCTGGTACTGGAGGCTTGGAAGCCTCCCTTTTTTGCTCGGATTTGTTTAAAATGTATGAAAAAGTTTGCTCTAAAAAAAAATGGTCTTTAGAACTGATTAGCATATCTAGAAGTGACGCAGGTGGTTTTAAAGAGGTAATATTTTTAGTAAATGGCAATAATATTTATTCATATCTTAAATATGAGTCAGGAGTTCACAGAGTTCAAAGAATACCAGAAACAGAAACACAAGGAAGGGTGCATACATCTGCAGCGACTGTAGCAGTTTTACCCGAGGTTGAAGAAATTGACATTCAAATAAAAGATACCGATCTCAGAATTGATGTTTTTAGAGCTGGAGGACCTGGAGGTCAATCAGTTAATACTACAGACAGCGCAGTAAGAATTACACATATTCCAAGTGGCATAGTAGTAAGTCAGCAAGATGAAAAATCTCAACATAAAAATAAAGCTAAAGCATTAAAAATCTTAAGATCAAGAGTTTATGAGGCTGAGAAGAGAAAAAAAGATCAAGAAAGGTCATCTAGCAGAAGAAATCAAATTGGGAGTGGAGATAGATCAGAGAGGATAAGAACTTATAATTTTCCTCAAGGGAGAATTACAGATCACAGAATAAATTTAACATTACATAAATTAGATGAGTTTCTTAGTGGTGAAATACATGATGATATGAACCAGCAACTAAGATTAAAAGATCAAGATATGAAATTAGAAAGTTTAAAATAAATATGAAAATATTAGATATTATTAATACTGGCTCAAAAGAACTTAAGTTAAACCATGTTAATTCATATCGTCTTGACTCAGAAATTTTGATGTCCAAAGTTTTAAGTAAACGACGTGAGGAAGTTTTAATTAATTTAGATCAAGAATTAAACAATAAGCAGATTTTAGAATTTAATCAATTAATACGCAGAAGAGCCTCGAAAGAGCCAATAGCATATATCTTGGAACAAAAAGAATTTTGGAGTAGGGATTTTAAAGTAAATCGTCATACTCTAATACCGAGACCAGAAACAGAGCTAATGATCGAAAAATTAATTCAAATTTTTAAGAATAAAAGTATATCCATTCTTGATGTTGGAACTGGATCTGGATGTATCTTGATAAGCTTAGTAAGTGAGTTAAAAAATGCTTCGGGTGTTGGTATTGATGTCTCAAAAAAAGCCCTTCAAATAGCAAAAAAAAATGCTTATTTAAATAAAATAAACAACAAAGTAAAATTTTTGAAATGTTCATTTGAGCACTCTAACTTTAAAAAGTTTGATTTAATAGTTTCTAACCCACCTTACATTGAGAGGGGAAAAATTAAGAGACTAAATGACGATATCAAGAATCATGAACCTTGGGTAGCTTTAGACGGTGGAAATGATGGGCTTGACGTAATTGCAAAAGTTATTTACAAAGCCAGATATACCTTAAAAATTAATGGTACACTTGCTTTAGAAATCGGAAACGGACAATTTAAAAAAGTATCTAAATTATTAAGAAATAACAACTTTAGACTTATAAATAATATTAAAGATTACAAAGAGAACACAAGGTGCATAATATCAAATTTAATTTAATTAACCATGAATAATAATAGAAGAAGAAATTTTAGATCTAGACCGCAGAAAAATAATTTTAGAAGACGTGGCCCATCTTTAGGTTCAAACAATACAAGCAATTTTAATACTAATGGCAATTCTAATTTCAATAGAAATGGATCTATGAATAATTTACATAATGTTGAAAAAACGATGCAAAAATTTCAACAACTTGCAAAAGATGCACAAAGTAATGGTGACCCTGTGCTAGCCCAAAACTATTTACAACATGCGGATCATTATCTAAGACGTTTTAATGAATTAAACGATAAAAAAGTCAATTTAATTAATAAAACAGCTGAAGTTGAGAGTACAATTTCGCAAGGAACCACAGAAAAAAACTAATACAAATTTTTTTACCTTAATTCTGCTAACTTAAGATCAATTTTAATTCTTTTAAGCTCGAATTCTTCTCTAGCTTTACCCTTAAGTACTTTACCAGATGGCAATTTCAATTTTTGAGAATTTACTTTTTTTCCGTTAACAATTACTTCATAGTGAAGATGAGGACCAGTTGACAATCCTGTCGAGCCTACATAGCCTATTACCTGACCTTGTTTCACTTTTCTTCCCTCTTTTATTCCTTTGGCAAAAGATTTCATGTGGGCGTAAATAGTTTCATAACTTGAATTATGTTTTATTTTTACGCAATTCCCCCCTCCACCACACCATCTTGCTCTAGTGACTGTTCCAGAACCAGAGGCCATTATTGGAGTGCCACTTGGAGCGGCAAAGTCAGTTCCTCGATGCATCTTATTATATCCTAATATTGGATGCTTCCTCATACCAAAAGAGGAAGATAACCTTGCACCATTAATTGGAGTTTTCATTAATGATTTAGTAATACTTTTTCCTTTAATATCATAAAACTCTTCATCATTTTCATATTTAAAATTATAAAGATTAATCTCCTCTTTGTTAACATACATCGAAGCATAAATGATTTTACCGGTATCTCTAACCTTACCATTTTCGTCTTCAAATTTTTCATAATAAATTTCAAACCAATCTCCATTTCTTATATCTCTTTGAAAATCAACTTCAAATCCAAATATTCTTGCAAACTCGATAATGATATTTGGTTCTAATTTAACTTCCATGGCAGAACTATACAAATTTTTATTTATTGAATTTTTTACAACAATTTCTTTTTTATAAAGTTTCAGTATATTTTCTTTTACAATAAAGTCATTTTTGACCTTCCTTACCTCAACACTAGTTGTATTATTTATTGGAAATAATAGATTAACCACTTGATTTCTCTCGTTTTTAACCTTTTTAAAAACTAAATTAAGTTCTCGTCCAGAGTAAATATTTGAAAGCTTTTTTTGTTTGAGTTTAAATGAAATTACTTGAATATCGTTTTTGCTGATATCAAACTTTTTCAAAATTTTTTCTACGGTGTCATTGTTTTTAATTTGATATTTTACCGCTTGGTAAGGACTATTTATTTTCGATAAAAGAAAATTTGTAAAATTTGAGAAATCGTTAGTTTCAGTAACAACTTTCAAATTGACTGTGTTTTTTTGATAATTTTTTTTATTAATTTTATCAAAGGCTAGAAAGAATATAGTTAGTAGGATTGTAAATGAAAATATTATTACACGATTTATGTTTAAAAACTTGATTTTATTCCCTTTGGATATAGCTGACGCTAGCTCTATTTTTTTTAGATAATTCATTGTTTTTTGGATTAACGTCATAGTTGTTTTCTACAAAAAATTTTAGATCAATGCAACGCAGAGGTGGCTAAAAAAGCCTATTTTACATTGTATTTTTACTAATATACGCCTTGACTTATGGTAAAATTGTAATAAAACGGGCGCTCACCTCTACTAAGTTAATTTTTGACATAGCCGAAGGTGTGCAGATTTTAAAGACTAAAATCTTAGCTTTTTTAAATTGTATATTAGAAGAGAAGTGTGGACGGCTAGGTTAATAAAGAAATTGTCGTACACGCTTTAACGAAAGATAACTTTAAATTACCTTTAAAGTTATTAAAGCTAGTGTGCGCCGTTATTAAACTTGAGAGTTTGATCATGGCTCAGAACGTACGCTGGCGGCACGCCTAACACATGCAAGTCGAACGCAGTAGCAATACTGAGTGGCAAACGGGTGAGTATAATGTGGGAATCTGCCTTTTGGTTTGGAATAACACGGGGAAACTTGTGCTAATACCGAATAAGCCCTTACGGGGAAAGTTTTAACGCCGAAAGATGAGCCCGCACTTGATTAGCTAGTTGGTAGGGTAAAAGCTTACCAAGGCAACGATCAATAGCTGTTCTTAGAGGAAGACCAGCCACATTGGGACTGAGACACGGCCCAGACTCCTACGGGAGGCAGCAGTGGGGAATCTTGCACAATGGGGGAAACCCTGATGCAGCGATGCCGCGTGAGTGAAGAAGGCCTTTGGGTTGTAAAACTCTTTCGTCGGGGAAGAAAATGACTGTACCCGAATAAGAAGGTCCGGCTAACTTCGTGCCAGCAGCCGCGGTAATACGAAGGGACCTAGCGTAGTTCGGAATTACTGGGCTTAAAGAGCTCGTAGGTGGTTAAAAAAGTTGATGGTGAAATCCCAAGGCTTAACCTTGGAACTGCCATCAAAACTTTTTAGCTAGAGTGTGATAGAGGTAAGTGGAATTTCTAGTGTAGAGGTGAAATTCGTAGATATTAGAAAGAACACCAAATGCGAAGGCAACTTACTGGGTCACTACTGACACTGAGGAGCGAAAGCATGGGTAGCGAAGAGGATTAGATACCCTCGTAGTCCATGCCGTAAACGATGAGTGCTAGACGTTGGAAATATATTTTTCAGTGTCGCAGCGAAAGCATTAAGCACTCCGCCTGGGGAGTACGACCGCAAGGTTAAAACTCAAATGAATTGACGGGGACCCGCACAAGCAGTGGAGCATGTGGTTTAATTCGAAGATACGCGCAGAACCTTACCAACGCTTGACATGTTCGTCGCGAGACTAAGAGATTAGTTTCTTCAGTTCGGCTGGACGAAACACAGGTGCTGCATGGCTGTCGTCAGCTCGTGTCGTGAGATGTTGGGTTAAGTCCCGCAACGAGCGCAACCCCTACTTTTAGTTGCCACCATTTAGTTGGGCACTTTAAAAGAACTGCCAGTGATAAGCTGGAGGAAGGTGGGGATGACGTCAAGTCCTCATGGCCCTTATGTGTTGGGCTACACACGTGCTACAATGGCACTTACAATGGGATGCAAAGAGGTGACTCTTAGCTAATCCCTAAAATGTGTCTCAGTTCGGATTGTACTCTGTAACTCGAGTGCATGAAGCTGGAATTGCTAGTAATCGCGGATCAGCGCGCCGCGGTGAATACGTTCCCGGGTCTTGTACACACCGCCCGTCACACCATGGAAGTTGGTTACACCTTAAGGCAAAGCTTATACCTTTGACTACGGTACGATCAGCAACTGGGGTGAAGTCGTAACAAGGTAGCCGTAGGGGAACCTGCGGCTGGATTACCTCCTTTCTAAGGAAGACCAAAAATTTCTTTTGGTCTCAAAAAATTAAGTTAATGTGGCCGTCCTCATTTCTCTTCTTTGTTATAAAGTGTCTCAATAATGCTTAGGGGCCGGTAGCTCAGGTGGTTAGAGCGCACCCCTGATAAGGGTGAGGTCGGACGTTCGAGTCGTCCTCGGCCCACCATTTTTCACGGGGGATTAGCTCAGCTGGGAGAGCGCCTGATTTGCATTCAGGAGGTCAGCGGTTCGATCCCGCTATCCTCCACCAAAACACTTTTAGCTTTTTTAAATTGTAAATAATGAATATCAATTTGATTGTTAAAAATTAACAATCAACAATATCTATATCCGATTGTTCGAATTGATGAACAATCTAGAATATTCGAAATGATGAATATTTTTTAAAAATTTAATTTAGACAGAAAATTATTTTCTGTGCATAAATCAAGCGTTTAAGGGCGTATGGCGGATGCCTAGGCACTGAAAGGCGATGAAGGACGTGGTATACTGCGATAAGTTTCGGGGAGCTGTATGCGGGCTTTGATCCGAAAATTTCCGAATGGGATAACCCACCACTTTATGTGGTACTTTAAACTGAATTCATAGGTTTAAAGAGCTAACCCGGAGAACTGAAACATCTAAGTAACCGGAGGAAAAGAAATCAATTGAGATTCCGTTAGTAGTGGCGAGCGAAAATGGAATAGGCCAGCAACATTATTAAAACAATCTAAATAGTTTGGAAAAACTAACCATAGAGGGTGATAGTCCCGTAGGAGTAAAGTTTAATATTGTTCTTGAGTAGAGCGGGACACGTGAAATCTTGTTTGAATATAGGGGGACCACCCTCTAAGCCTAAATACTCTTCAGTGACCGATAGTGAACTAGTACCGTGAGGGAAA
>CACLVZ010000001.1:0-152500 GCA_902610515.1 uncultured Pelagibacteraceae bacterium | reverse complement strand
TTTTTTTTTAGATAGTCTATCTTTAATTTTTTTTCCTCATTTTCAATTAAAAACAATTTTTTTTTGTACAGTATAGAAAATTGTAATCCATGATACATATCTGAAATAATAAATGAGGAAAATTTAAATAAGGATAAAAAAAATTTATAATTTATTCTTGAAAAATTTTTATCTGCATATGAACATTTAAAAGCCACAGATATTATTTTTAGATTATTTTTTTTAGCAAAATCAATTATCTTTTTTTTATAAATATTGTTAGATTTTAGATACAGTAGAAGATATTTTTTTTTTAACTTATAATTTCTAAGTTTGATATTGTTAAAAGTATTTAACAACACAGGGTCAACGGTTACCTGGCAATTTTTATTTAATAATTTTTTGATTATTAACTTTGAATTATTATCTCTTACTGAAATAGATTTGATATTTTTAAGAAATTTTTTTATTATTTTCAGTTTGCTATTTTTAATATCAGTGTTGCCAAAACTGCACGAATAGCTTACTTTTATATGTTTTTTGCTACTAATTTTTCCAAAATAAATTGTGTCTAGACCTATACTTTTCCTTTCTAAGTTCCAAAGCTCATCACTTCCATAAACAATATAGTCAAAATTATCTAATATATTTTTATTTATATGATAGTACCTATCAGTAGAATTGAATTTTGGTCTAGTATTTTTTTTCAAAAAAAAATTAAGAAAAATATTTGTTTCGAATACAAGGTAGTACAAGTGCTCGAGTAAAGAGTACCTTATATTTTGGTAATTTATAACTTTTACCTCGTGTCCTAAATCTTTAAAATAATTACATAATGAGTAGGTTTGGAGCAGTGCTCCATAATTGTATTTATTCGGTAAAGTTAAAATTCCTATCTTTTTCATCTTTTATTTATAACTCATGATTCAATTAGATTAAAATTAAAATAGTTTTGTAAAGATTTATGTAGGATTTGAGACCACAATTTTTGCAAAATAAGAAAATTTCATAATTTTTATATTTTTAAAACCATTTCTAATGTATGACATATGTAGTTTTAGATATAAGATATCACAATATTAATTAATGAATTTAATACAAATATTATTTTTCAATTTATTTAAAAAAATTTTTTTTCAAAAGAATAAAAACCTTTTATTAAGTAAAAAATTTATTAACTTCACGTTTTATGGTCTACTTTTAGAATTTATTAGATATTTATTTTTTGTATATTTAGATACTATTGGTTTGTATTATGGATATATTATAATAATTAACTTATTTATTTTTTCATTTTTTAAAATTATGTTTCAGCTCAAACTTACTTTAAAAAAAAAAATTGACTCTACCATTATATTAAAATTTTATCTGATATCAGCAGTATTTGGATTGATAAATTATTTTTTTATTAAGATAGTGCTTATTTACTTTGATTATAGTGCTTCATATATTCAAGCTGTTTACCTTGTTGTAGTAAACTTTATTTATTTTATTATCCTTAAAAAGAATATTACTTTTAATAATTAAAAGACATTAAATGATTAATAAAAAAAAAGTGCTAGTATTAAATAATAGTTGGTCAGAATATGACTTAATTAAAAAGTTAATAAAAAAATATAAAGTTTATACTTCTGGATTTAATCATCCTTACGTTAAACAAAATGTAAAACACATAAAAACAGATTATAGAAATCATAATTTTTTAAACAAATTTATTAATAGGAAAAAAATAGAATATGTATTTCCAGCTGCCAACGATTTAAGCTTATTTACAATTGCTAAATGCAATTACAAAAATAAACTATTAGATCCCATTAATATTTTAAAAATCTTACATAATAAACTTTTATTTAGAAAATTATCAAAAGAAATAAATTATTACGATTTAAAATACCTAAAAAATAGTAAGATAAAATTTCCTATCTTGCTCAAACCAAAGAATAGAAGCACTGGGAGAGGGATAAAACTAATTAATAATAAAAATGAGCTCGAAAAAATTAAAAAAAAATATTCAAGTAAAGAATTTTTTTTAGAAGAATATGTAATTGGTAGCGACCATGGTGTTTTTACACTAGTTCAAAATAAAAAAATTATTTTTTCATTTTTTGACACTGAGCAAAGATTTATTAATCCTTACCTTGTAAGCTCCACAATCAGTTGTACAAACATCCCAAAAAAAATAAAAGATAAATTTTTATGTGACGCTAATCTATTTATTAAAAAAAAAAATTTAGTTGATGGAATTTTGCACTATCAAGTCAAATATAATAGAACTAAAAAAAAAATTTATATAATTGAAGTTACAAGAAGAATGCCAGGTGATATGTATCTTAAATTTGCAGAAATTTCCACTGGATATCCTATTACTAAAAATTTAGTAAATATTTACGAAAGAAAAAAAATAAAAGAAAATACTATCGAAACTCAAAATTATGTCATTAGAAAAATGTTAATTGCAAAAAAAAATGGTGAATTTCAAAAATTTTCAATCAATAAAAACTTAAAAAAAAAGATAATTTTAAAAAAATATTTTCTAAGAAAAAAAGATTTTATAAAAGACCACTATTATCAGAGAATTGGTGTTATAATGCTCAAATTTGACACAAAGCAAGAAATGTTAAATGAGATAAAAACAATAGATGACAATTTAAAAGTGGTATTAAAATCGTGATTTCCATTGTAGTTCCAATTTTTAATTCAGAAAAATTGATATTAAATTTTTCAAAATCACTACAATATTTATTTAAAAAAAATAATTTGAAAAAGTATGAATTAATTTTTTTCGATGACTGCAGTGAAGATAAAAGTTTCGATATTGCAAAAAGATTGGCGAAAAAAAACAAACGAATAAAAATTTTTAAAAATCAAAAAAATTTAGGGCAATTGAAAACCACTTTTAAAGGATTAAGAAAAGTCTCCGGAAACTTCATTTGTATTATAGATATTGACCAAATAAAAAATTTAAGAAGAATGTTACAAATGTTGAAAATTATTCGAGCATCTAAAAATATTGATGTTATTAGCTCCTACAGTGAATTCGGACCTTTAAAAAAACCTTATGAACTATTAGTTAAACTTTTTTTTAAAGTAATTGATAGTTTACATGATTTTAATGAGATTAAAAATAAACGAGTTAGCAGTTTAAGAATACTGAAAAAGGAGGCTTTACAAAAGATTTTATTAGTTAACAGAAAAAATTTAAATTTAACTTATCTGATTCATGATTTAAACATGAGATCTAAGTACTATTACATAAAATTAAATCATTTTTATAATAAGACTTCTTCATATAGTATTTATAAAAGGTTGTTTGTAGCCTATGAGATACTGGCATATTTTATTTCTAGGAAAAGGAAATAAAAAAGAATTTTAAGGTTAATTGTGATTAATTTATTTAGAAATAAGTTTTTTTTTTTAATATCTATATTTATAATATTATCTATATTTTTTGCTCCAATATATATCGTAGCAAATGAATATGCTTTTATTTCTACAGCATTAAATTTTTTTAATCAAAATGATAATTATATCGGGCACACAGAAAGTATCCGTACTGGCTGGCTAAAATTTTTTTTCTTTTATTTTTATAATTTTTTTGGTTATGAAATCGGATGGAAAATATCTAGAATTTTATCTCTAATTTTTTTTTCTTATGCTTTTTATCATTTCTCATTAAGCTTCAGATTTTCAAACATTTCAATTTTGATTAGTATTTTAATTTTTTCATTAGCTAAACAAAGTTTTTTTGGTACCGAATATATCCTTGGGACTTTTGAATTCAAAGTAATTGCTTACATCCTAGTAATTTTGTCCTTATCATTTTTGGAGAGAAGAAGCTTTTTTAAGAGTATTATCTTAATATCTTTAGCAATCTACTCACATTTTTTAGTAGGTTATTTTTGGTTTGGAGTTATCTGTATTTATTATTATTTAAACAAAAGAAATTTCAAAGAAATTTTCAAATATTTCATAAAAGTTTTTTTAATTACTTTCCCTCTTTTATTGATTTTAGTTTACGAAAACTACTATATTAATTTAGATCCTAGCATCAATTATAATAAGATTTTTTTAGGAAGACTCTCTGGTCTTACAAATCCATATAATCAAGATTGGAGTTTAAAAAGCGATTGGATTTTAGGGTATGTTGTAATTTTAATAAATATATTTTTGTTATTTTTTTTGAAGAAAAATGTAAAAAATATTATCAATAATAATTTTTTATCATTAATAATTCTTTTAAATTTTTATCTTATCTTTTTAACATTTCTCCTATATTTTGATAGGTCATTCTTTATTGCAAAGTTTATTCCATTTAGACCGGAGTCATTAACTTTATTATTTTCTTTATTCATCATTACAGAACTAAGTTTAGTTTTATATTTTAAAAAGACTTTAAAAAAAAAAGTTGTAATTTTATTTATTTTAACGATTTTATTAAGTTCACCAGCTCTATTTAATTACAAATATAATTTAATTCGGGCTTCTCAAATTATTACTTTAAGAATACATTATGTTTTTACAAATATTAATAAACCTCTGAAATATTTTTTGGAAATTGATGACTTAAAACTTTTGAATTGGGTCAGAAATAAAACTTCAGAGGATGATATTATAATTTTTGAAGATGGTTTTAATTATTCCAAAAGGAGAGAAAAAGATTTAATCTTATTTAGTAAAAGTGATCGTCTTTTAGTATCAAGATTACTATCATCATCTTGGGAGGTAATTTCTGGCAGACCTGCTTATGTAAATGCTGACGCAATAGGTGGAAATTTTAAAGAATTAATCAAATGGTCAAAAAGATTAAAGGAGAAGAGAGAAATTTATAATGGAAATTGTGAAGTTATAAAAAATACCTCAATAAAATACGCAATATCATTTACAGAAAATAAAAGAGTAAATTTAAGTAAATGTATAAAAAAAAAATCCTACCAATTCGGAAAATATAATATTTTTAAAATCAATAATAAATAAATTATTTAGTTAAGAAAAATTTGAATATATACTTAATTATATGGTCGAATTGTTCTTTCTTTAAATTGTTTGAAATTGGTAACCTGATAATTTGATCTGATATTTTTTTTGAAATTTGCAAATTAAACCTCTCTTTATAATTTTTTTTAAAAAAATAAGACTCATGTTGAGGTAAATAATGAAAAGTTGCATTAATTTTATTCTGGTTTAAGTAGGATATCATGCTATCCCTATAATTTTTTTTGACCAAAATATAATAAATGTGAGCATTATGTTTAATAGATCGAACAAATATTGGGCGCCTTAAATAATTTTTTTTCTCTAAAATTAGTAATTTTTCATGGTAATTTAACCATATTTTCATTCTTTTTTTAAACTTGGTTTTCCAATCCTTTAAACAATGAAATAATATATAAGAGTGAATTTCACTTAATTCAAAAGATGAACCTAAATCTTTCCATGAGTATTTTTTTACTTTTTTTTCAAGAAATTTTTGTTTATCTGTGCCCTTTTTAAAAATTATGTTGGCTCTTTTGATAAATTTTTTGTTATTGATAAACAGAGCTCCCCCTTCACCACAATGAAGGTTTTTAGTCTGATGAAATGATGTTGTTGATAAATCTCCAAACGTTCCAAGATATTTGTTACGATATTTTGAAAATAATGAATGAGCATTATCTTCTATTAAATAAATATTATATTTTTTTTTCAATTTAATTATTTTAGAAATTTCACAAGATCCACCTGCATAATTTATTATTACGATTGCTTTAGTTTTTTTATTGATTTTTTTTTCTAACTGCATCACGTCTATATTTAAATTGTTAGCATCAATATCAACAAAAATAGGTTTAGCACCTCTCAGTACAAAAGCATTTATAGTTGAAACATATGCATAAGATGGAAATATTATTTCATCCCCTTCTTTGATATTTAATAAGATAGCACACATTTCGAGTGCCGATGTACAACTTTTGGTCATCAGTGCTTTTGGCACATTAAGAGTCTTTTCAAAGTAGAGGGAGCATTTTTTTGAAAAAATTCCATCAGTGGAAAAATTTTTATACCTAGAGAGAATTTTACAATTTTTTAAAATTTGCTGTGGTATTGAAACTTCAGTAAAACTGATAAACTTCATTTAATCTTTGTACCATAAACCTCAAAGTAATAAAATATTTATTTAAATCAAAAAATATTTACATCATAAATTTTCTTAAATTTTCTATTTGTATACTTAAATATTATTTTTTAAAAAAAAAGTGTTTGTTTGATTATAAAATATCGATTATATATTGAAAACTTAAATAAATGTACTTGTAAAGTAAATTTTAATTTAATGATTAAACAAAATTATAATCAAAACAAAATCTTAAACATCTTCTCACTTTTCTTAATATCTTTATTCCTTTATTTAATCATGTTTCCTTTTCAGTGGACTGACAATGAATTTATGTATTTTGGAATGGCTGAATTTTATCATTTAAATAACATGGAAAATTATAGTTTTTTTCATACTAACAAAACTAAATTTCCATTTGGTTATCTGCACGGTAAAGTTATTAATTTATTTGGTTACGATTATGCATGGTTCTTTGGCAGATTTTTTCTAATTGCAATTTATTTTTTAAGTTTATTGTCTTTTACAAAATCAATAAAGATTAAACCTTATATCTTATTGATATCATTAGTTATTTTTTATTTGTTAAAACAAAATTTTTTTTTAGGTGGCGAATGGTTTTTTCAAGGTTTCGAGTCCAGAGCATTTTGTTACATAATATTTTTATTTTCCTTTGAACTATTAATTAAAAAAAAGTTTAAGATTTTTTTAAGTCTAAATATAATTTCTTTCTATTTTCATTTTTTAACAGGATTCTACTCTTTCATGTTTTTAATTTTATTTTACTTAATTTATTCAAAAAATTTAAAAAATATATTATACCTACTTATAGCATATTTTGTTTTTTGCTTTCCTTTGATACTAATAGGTTTAATTGAAAATTTTCAAGTTTCAGAAATTGATCATGATTATATTTATCATAAAAGAGTAGAACACTTAGTCTCTGCATTTGATGAGAGCAATATGATTTTTAGAAAACATTTATTAGGGTATCTTTTGATTTTCGCTTCATCTATCACACTTTTGTTTATCAAATTTAAATTTAATCCTTTTAAAGAAAAAAATATGTTTCTGGAATCACTTTTAGCCTCATCATTGCTTGTAAATTTATACTTCTTTTTAGTTTTGATAATTGATTATTTTGACACAAATCATTTCTTTTCGAAGTTTTATTTATATAGGCCAGGTTCATATGCATTATTAATTCAATTACTAATAATACTTTCATTTTTTCTAAATTACCTGAACAAAAAATTCATAAAATTACTTATAGTTTTGATTATTATTTCTCCAATATTTCATTCAAAGATAAATATTTATAATATAGCTAAAGTTAGTTTAAACATTCTGTTAAGAAGTTTTGATGAGAAAATTGTAAAGCTTAATAATGATGAATTAGAATTAATAAATTGGGTAAAAAAAAACAGTGATCCTAAAGACATTTTTCTCATTGAGGAAACTTACACTACAAAAAATATTAATATAAGAGTTACTGGTTTCGAACAAAATGTTAAAAGGCCAACGGTTGTAAATGAGCATCATGTTTACGGTTCTCAAAAGGATATTCAAAGATGGCATAAACTGATAGTAGAAAAGAGGAAAATATTTGAAGGAAACTGTGATAATAAAATAATTAATTATAAATTCTTAGTATTTTTCGATAAAAAGAATAAAGAAAATTTTTTGCAAAAATGTAAATCAACTATAGTATTTGAAAATAGTTCTGCTTCCATTTTGAAAATAATATAAATTAGTTTACTTTTTAATAAAATAATTAAATTTCGATCCATCTCTATATTTACTAAAACCAGCTTTTTCACAAATTTTAATTGATCTTATGTTATTTTTTTTAATGAAAGCGTAGTATTTTTTTCTATATAATTTGACAAAAGTACTTAACATCAACAAACCAAGATTTTTTCTTCTAAATTCTTTTTTAATAACCCAAGAAAGATAATTTCTTTTTTTATGCTTTCTTATTCTCATTAATCCTATTATCTTTTTGTTATATATTGTCAAAAAAATTTTTTCTTTGGAATTTTTTCTTAATTGTCTCTTTAACCATATTAAATGATGCGAGTAAGAAAATTTTTCTTTTTTTTTTGAATATTTTCTAACAGCACTTTCATTGTTTATCTTATAAATTATTTTTGCGTAATTAAGATTTTTAATTTTTTCAAAAATTAATTTCATCTAAATAATATTTTTTCTAAAAATTGGAAAATTCTTTTTTATTTTAATGTTTGTTTTCTTTCCAATAATTTTGAAATAATATTCTGCACCTATTCCAACTTTTGGCCTCAAGCAAATAATATTTTTATTATTTATTTTTTCTCCCCTAGAAATATCTTTTCTGGCATAAATTGACCTCCTGAAATAGATTGATTTTTTATCAACTTTTAATTTTAAATTTGAAAAATTACCTAGCGTATTAAAAATTTTGACAGAGTCTTCTTTCAATTCTTTAAGTTGATCTGGAGTTATCGAAAACTTTGAGTCAGGAGACTTTATTTTAGAACTTATTTTAAAATGTTTTTCAATGACTGCGGATCCCAAAGCAGTCGCTGCAAGAGAACTATTTATATTGCTAGTGTGATCAGAGATACCAATCAAATTATTTTTAAAAAGTTTTTTTAAAAGATTAATTTTTTTAACTTGAGCATTTTCTTCATTAGTTGGATAGCTTGAAACACAATGCAAAATAATAACTTTATTGTGAAATTTATTAATTAATTTAAGAGCAGTTTTAATTTCTTTAATTTCAGCTGTACCTGTCGATAAGATTATAGGTTTTTTCTTAGAAGCGATATACTTGATCAATTTTAAATCAGTTATTTCAAAAGAAGCAATCTTGAATATAGGACAATTAAGTTTTTCCAATAAATCAACTGCCCTGATGCTAAATGGTGAACTAAAAAGTGTTACTCCAATTTTTTTTGCTAATTTAAAAGCATCTTTATGCCATGCAAAAGGGGTGCAAGCTTTTTTGTAGATAGACCAAAGTGTTTTTGATCTCCAAATCCCAGATTTTATTTTATACTTATTATTTTCTACAGTTATATCCTCTGGCTCATACGTCTGAATTTTAATTAGATCTGCACCATTTTTTGCGGCCGATTTTATATGATCTAAAAAAAGTGATTTTTTTCCACAGTGATTTGCAGATATCTCGGCAATTATAAGAGGTGGTTTTCTGGGATTAATTGTAAGTTTTTTATTAATTTTGATTTTCATATATCGACAATTACCAGAACTAGGTTATCTTGCAAGTAATGCTATTTGAAAAATGTTTCATAAAAAGTAAGTTATTATGATAATGAAAAATAAACAATCTAAACACCTCAAGTACATCAAATCTATTGAAAATATAAGAGGAAAAAATAATAAGAATTGGATGAATTTGCTAAGACTTGCATTCAGACATGATCCTAAAAATACAAAAAAGATAGTAAAGAAAATTTTTCAATCTGATAAAAAAATAAGTTCAGTAATAAATAAACTTGTGAAAGATTAGATGACAAGTTTAATTCCTTATGGTAAACAGACAATTACAAAAAATGATATTCTCACAGTCAATAAGGCTTTAAAGAAGAATTTACTCACAACTGGGCCTGGGGTTAGACTTTTTGAGAATGAATTTTCAAAATATGTAAAATGTAAATATAGTTTAACTAGTAATAGCGGAACTTCTGCAATTCTACTAGCGCTTAAAGCAATAAACTTAAAAAAAAATGATATCGTGATTGTCCCAGCAATAAATTTTATTGCAGCTGCAAATTTATCAAAAATTTTAGGTGCAAAAGTTTACTTTTCGGATGTCGATAAACTTACTGGCCAGATGAAACCCTCTGATTTATTAAAATGCTTAAAACTTAATAAAATTAGAAAAATCAAAGTTTTTTTTACAATGCATAACGGAGGTTTTAATAATTACGCGAGAGAATTCTTAAAAATAAAAAGAAAACTTAAATGTTTTATAATTGAAGATGCTTGTCATGCACTAGGAGCTAATAATACTGAAAAGAAAAATGACTTAGTTGGAAATTGCAAGTATTCAGATTTAACTACATTTTCATTTCACCCATTAAAAACGATTACAACAGGAGAGGGCGGCATGACAACAACAAATAACTTAAATTTCTATAATATTATGAAGCAATATAGAAATCATGGATTTGCAGAAACCAAAAATGAAAAAAAGAGTATAAGAGGACACAAATTAAATTACTGTGGTTACAATTTAAGATTAACAGACTTTCAGTGTTTATTAGGTTTAAGTCAATTAAAGAGAATTAATAATTTTGTTTTAAAAAGAAACAAATTGGCAGACTATTATTTTAAAAAACTTTCACATCTAAGTGACTATATTATTCTTCCTAACCAAAATAAATTTTATTCAGCATGGCATTTATTTATCATAATATTTAAACTAGAAAATTTGAGAATTAGTCGAGACAAAATAATTAAAATTTTATTTAAATCAGGTATTAAAACTCAAGTTCATTATTTTCCAAATTATAGACAAAAACCCTTTTTTCAAAAAAATAAGAAGAAATTTATTGGAGCGGAGTTTTATTTTAAAAGGTGCTTAAGCATACCTATTTTCCCCGAATTAAGTACAAAAAATATCAATTTTGTTATAACTACAATAAAAATGATAGTGAAAAAATACAAAAAAATTCCAAAATGATAAATTATATGTTATTAATGTTCAAAAATTGAACATAAATATGATTACTTTTAAAAATAAAACTATTTTAATCACTGGTGGTACCGGATCTTTTGGAAAAAAATTTGCAGAAATAGTTTTAAAAAAACACAAGCCAAAAAAAATTATAATTTTTAGCAGGGATGAATTAAAACAATATTTGATGAAAGCTCAATTTAAATCAAATAATAAAATTTTGAGATATTTTATTGGCGATGTAAGAGATCTTGATAGGCTAAAGTTAGCTATGAAAGATGTCAATATTGTTGTTCACGCTGCAGCTCTTAAGCATGTAGAGTCTGGTGAATACAATCCGTTCGAGGTAATTAAAACAAATGTTGTAGGTACGCAAAATGTGGTTGATGCGATTGTAAGCTCACAAGTTGAGAAAGCAATTTTTTTGAGCACTGATAAAGCTGTGTCACCTATAAATTTATATGGAGCTTCAAAATTAGCAGCTGAAAAACTTTTTATCGCAGCAAACAATTATTCAACCAAAAAATTTTCTGTAGTGAAATATGGTAATGTTTTTAACTCAAGAGGATCAGTAGTGCCTACATTTATAGACCAAATTAAAAAGAAAAATAAATTACTCTTAACCCACAAAGAAATGACAAGATTTAACATATCTTTAGAAGAAGGAGTTAATTTTGTTATTATGGGTTTGGATAAAATGATAGGAGGAGAAACATTTATTCCAATTATGGATACAATAGAAATTAAGGATTTAATTAAAATTTTAAAACCCGAACATGGTTTTAAGGAGATTGGAATTAAGCCAGGAGAAAAAATTCATGAAGAACTTATCTCAAAGTCTGATAATTCTATTAAAATTCAGTGTAAGAGATACTTTATCGTATGTCCATCAACTATTACTAATAAAGATAAATTAATTAAAAAGTACTTAAAAATGAATGGTGGACGAATATTAAATAAAACTTTTTCATATAATAGTAGTAATTTAGAAAAACGATTGAAAATTTCTGAAATAAAACAATTAATAGAGAAAAATTATTAAATTTAAATGAATATAGCAATTATTCCTGCGCGAGGTGGAAGCACAAGAATAAAAAATAAAAATTTCAAGTATTTTTTTGGTAAACCGGTAATCTCATACTCAATAGCTACAGCTTTAAATTCCAAGTTATTTAGCGAGGTAATAGTTTCAACCGATAACGAAAAACTAATCTATGTTTCAAAAAAAGCCGGTGCAAAAGTTTTTTTTAAAAGACCAAATTATCTCTCCAAAAATAATATTCCCATAATTGATGTGGTTAGTCATGCTATTAAAGAACTTAAAAAAAATAACTTTGAGCCAACAAATGTTTGTTGTATTTTTCCTGTGAGTCCTCTTTTAACTAAAGAAATGTTAATTAAAGGATTAAGCTACTTGAAAAAGAAAAAGTTAAATTACGTTTTTCCGGTTACGAATTATACTAATTCAAATCTAAATAAATTAATTATTCATAATGGAAAAATTTCAAAAAATAAAATTAAAGGAAAAATATTTTTTGATGCGGGGCAGTTTTATTGGGGCAAAACGAGTGCTTGGAAAAAAAAACTAAAAATATTTGGAAGTAATAGTGGAGTTTTGAACTTAAGTTCAAGTAAGCTAGTCGATGTAAATATTCCATCCGATTGGCAAATACTAAAAAAAAATTATTTAATAGTTAAAAATAAAAAAAAATATGAATTATAAAATCTTTGTAAAACCAAAAAAAAATAATAATTATATTGTAAGTCTATTAGTTGGCAGAAAAGTAAAAAAAGAGTGGGAAAGTTTCTCTAAAGACCTTTGCGTTCAATACTGTAAAAATAATAAGATTGGAATGATTGTAATTTATAAAAATTTTATTAAGAGAGGGGCCAATTATTCAAATCCAGTTTTTAATAAATTTTTATTTGGTGACTATCTTGAAAATAATCTAAAGTTTGTAAAAAATGTATGTTATTTAGATCATGATATATTATGCAATCCACTAGCTCCTAATATTTTCAATTTCTTAAAAAGTAAAAAATTTAATGTAGTTTCAAAATATAAAAACACCCCATATCCTCAAACAGATGATTTTCTGAAAAGAAGAGCTGCGTTTTTTAGAAAAAAATATTATCAAGAATCTTTTCCTTTAGACTCAGCACTTACTATTACAAGAAGGCAGACGTATAAGTATCATAAATGGCCAGATCTTGGAGACTACTTTTGCTCTGGTTTAATAATGTTCAATTTAAAAAATCACTCAAAATTTTTAAAAAAAATTTTTGAAAAATATGAAAAATCAAATTTAACAACTTTAACAAAGGGAGAGGAACCAATTATGAATTATGAACTTATAAGGACTAAAAAAATTAATTGGTTAAACTATAAATTTCAAGTTTTATGGTTATTAGAAATGAATAGCAAGTATCCTTTTCTATATAAATTTAAAAATAATCGCCAATTAATAAAAGAATGCATTTTAAATTCTTTAAGTGAAAATTATTTTGTTCATTTTTCAGGAAAATGGCCTGAGGGTCAGATGTGGAAGATTAGAAAAATACTATCAAAAAAAGATTTAAAATTTTATAAAAAATTTAATCTTTTTTTAAAAAGAAAGCTTAAGTCTAAACCTAGAAAAGAATTAATAAAATTTTACAATAAATAAAGATATAAATAAATTTTAAATATGAAAAAAACTCATGATTGTATGCACATCCGGATCCATCTTATTAGGCGATCTTTTGAAAGTAATATGTGTACCAATCTCTGCATTATTCCAATGTGATTTTCTGTCCAGTATCCTTCGTAATAAACGATTATCTAGCGAGCAATATAAATTTTGATCTTTGACACTTCCATCTAAAATTTTAATATCTTTTCCATTGAAATTAAGAAATACATTTGACTTCAAGTTTACATTAAATTTTATAGAGCTTTTTTTTAATTTTTCACTCGCTAAATTAATATCTCTTTCAAGCATTAAAATATCGGGCTCGTTATCTAGTTCATAATCATATTTATCATTTTTTATTTTCTCTATATAATTTTTCATCTCGTTAAGATCAATTTTTTTATATTCTCCAATTCTCTCTAATTTTGAAATATCAAAAATTTGATTTTCATTTAAACAAAATATTTTTGTTTTGAAGTTTAGATTTTTAATAAGATATTCAGCACATTCATCCCAAGTTGTAGTTCCTAAAAATTCATTTTTTTTATAGTTTTTTCCACCTATTACATAAGCTCCAGCAAAAGGCATTACAGACATAGGTTTAAGCAAAGGTATAGTTTTGCAAAGATGTTCAAAGTTTCTATCCAATATTCTACGATGTTCTAATTTTTTTTCCTCGTCTGATAAATTGTCAAAGCAGGACGGATATGGTCCGGCTGCATTATAATTCATTAATGCAATATTGATATTCTTAAACTTTTTATTAAGTTTAACACAAGCTTCTTCATCTGGTGTATTATCATTAAAGTTAATAGCTACATTTTTCCCATCTTTAAGAACCATTGCGCTGTCAATTAGATTACCTAGAAGGGATTCTTCGTAAATATGTTTAGTGAATGGTTTATAAAGCGTGAGTTCAAATTCATTAAATTTTTTTGTTTCATTATCTTTTATTTCAATAAAATTTTTGTAACCTTTTTTTAGCAAATTTTTTCTGAGAAAATTAGGACCCTCATCTAAAATTATAATAGGGGTATTTTCTGGAAAATTAAAGTTTCTCTCATCATAGTGGTCAGGATGTACATGGCTCACATAAATAGCGTCTACATTTTGTAAGTCGCTTATTTTAGTTTTCAGTGGAGGATAATTATACCAACTTCCATCAAAAACCTTATTAACAATCCAAGGATCACACAGTATTTTACTTCCTTTAGACCCATAAAAAATTCCACAGGCGTTAGATATAAATTCAAATTTCATACTTGTTTTAATATCTTATGTGTTTCTAAGTTGTCAAATGTTTTGCTAATCTTAATGATAACTGTACTATCGTAAATGTTGGGTTAAAATGTCCCCCTGTTGGAAAAACTGAACTACCAAGCACATATAAATTCGATGTATTTTTTACCCGCAAGTTTTGGTCAACGACACCCACATTATCTAAATTGGACATAATCGTCCCACCCATATGATGATGATTAGCAAAAATATCGTTAGCTTTTTTAAAAGACTGATCATAAACGTATTTATCTATACCAATTCTACCAATATCATTTTCAATAAATTCCTGGCCTAATTTTTCTAAACTTTTTTTAAGCGTAAAAAAAACATCATCTCCAATATTCCAATTAAGTTTTATTTGTGGAATTTTATATTTATCAAATTTTGTTTTAGATAATGTTATGTCGTTTTCAATTTTAGGTTTTTGCTCCACACTAAATTTGATTGCAGAAACACAATGAACGACTTGATTGCTAAAACTCTCGATAATTTTTTTCCCATAATTTGGAGCCAAACAAACAAGATCTTTTAAAATATGTTTTAAGGATTTTTTTCCATTTGCTTCCCAAAATTGAACCGAAAATCTCACATTATTAATTTTTTCATTTTTAATAAAGTTTTCTGAAGGAACCAAAAAATAATTTTTCTTTTTAAAAACTTTTTCAACAACATCTTTCTTTCCTATACAATGCCCTATTTCACCACTTGGATGTTCCATCCAATATTTTCCTATAGGAAGATTCTTTAAAAAAGAATTTTTAGAAATCTCTTTAGACCAAAGTAGCAATCTTGAGTTTTCTAATCCACCGCAAGCTACAATCACTTTATTTAAATTTAAAATTATCTTTTTGGATTTATTTTTTATTTTTAAATTTATAGACGTTACTTCTTTCCCGTTTTCATTAGATTCTAAATTTAATACACTCGTCTCCATTAGTAAAAAAATATTTTGACTTTTTTTTAATTGATCATAATATTTTTCTCCAAAGTTCACATAACCATTTTCAATAGAACTTAATTCAAAAGAATTAAAGATAGAACTTTCGTTTTTGACAAAATTATTTTTAATCTCTAATATATTTTTTGTCTCTTTTTTAAAACTATCAATTTCATTAAAATTTAACGGCCATTTTTCAATGTCATATCTATCTAATGGTGCACAATTACCACCCCAATGATTTGAAGACCCACCTAGATATCTGAGTCTAGTGTATTCTAAATCAAAGTATTTATCGCCGTATACATCGCCTTTATAATGGGATTGTATTTTTTCATTAAACTCTCTGCCACCAGCCTCAATTAAAAGTACTTTTCGATTTTTTTTTTCTAATTGGATAGCTAATGTTATCCCTGCGGGACCTCCACCAATAATTATATATTCAGGTAATTCTAAATTATCGATGTCTTTAATAATCATTTAATCTTTGGATGATAAAATCCAAATTTTATCTTTATAATTTTTTTTAACTAAGTTCTGATATTTTGCTTTAAGCTTAATTATCGGAAAACAACTTACTAACAGTAAAGAAATAAGAATTTTTGTAAACTTTCTTCTATTTTTTTTCATTGATATATATATAAGTTAAATGAGGTTCAAAAGGAAATCTCCTTAATTTTACATTTTTAATATTTAAGCTTTTAAGCAAAGCAATAGTTTCCCCAGACCATTTTGGATCATTTAATTCATCAAAAACTAAAATCGAGCCTTTAGACATTCTAGGTAAAAAGTTTTTCAAAGCTACAAAGGTTGGTTCAAATAAATCAAAATCCAAGTATAAGAGCGATATTAATAAATGTTTATTTTTTTTTAAAAATTTTGGAATAGTTTTTGTTGCGTCGCCTTTGACTAGTTCAATTTTGGTAATATGGCCTAAAGGATTTAGTTTATCAAATTTTTTAATACTTTCCTCTAAAATTTCTAAAGAGTTAGAATTGTTGTAGCCTTTTTTATAGAGCTTCTTAAATTTTTTTTTATTTGATAAATCAAATTTGTTAATCTTTGGAAAACCTTGAAAAGTGTCAAATCCAATAATTTTTCTTTTGAAATTATAAGGTTCTAAAATAGAACTTAATTTTGCGAAAAGCATTAAACCGTTACCTTCTTTTACACCACACTCAATGATTGATCCTGTGTTATTTAGAATTTGTTTAAATAACTCATATTTAGCAAAAATTTTTGAATATTGAATCCTATCAACAAATAAACTTGAATTATTAATTTCCCATGAAGAACTAAATTTTTTTGAACCCATAAAATTGCGTAATTAATTATAAGTTTAATATTTTTTCATATTAGTATATCAGTTTAGAAATAAAATAATTATATACTAAATGAAGAAAAATAAAATCATATTTATTCATTTCAATCGTTTTTTAGATAAATTTGATTGGCAAAGATATGAATTAGATCTGTTATCAAAAAAATTTTCTGTTGAGGTTCATGTATTAATAAACCTTGTACATCCTCATTTAAAGAATAAAAGATATAGTCATTCTTATGATAATAAAAAAGTAAAAGTTTTTGATAGTTTATCTTACTGGAAAAATACGATTAATAATTATAAGGAAGATCATCATTTCATATTTCAAACTTTTCCTTATAATTATACTGCTTTAAAAATGTTTTTATTTATAAAATCAAAAGGTTTTAAAACATCTATTATTTATATTAATAACTTACCAACTTATAAAGACTATGGTTATAAAATTAATTTTCTAAAAAGCATTTATAATAAAACTTTATCAATTATTTTTAGACCAAAACACTCTTTAGCTATATTAAACAAAAATATAATCTTATATCTATTCAAATTATTCCCGAAAAAATTTAGTCCGGACTATTCTTTAGTTGGTGGATCGATTAAAAAAAAAAATTATTTTAATAGAATGGTAAGAATAAATTCTTGGGATTTCTCAAATACATTAAGGAAAAAAAAAAAGCTTAAAAGACAATCTAATTATATTTTATATATTAGTGATGGAGAAACAAGGTATCAATCTGACTCTCAACTATGGAATACAAAAAGGGTCGAGGATACAAATCTATATTTAAAAAAACTCAACGAATTTTTTGATCTTATTGAAAAAAAATACAATACCAAAATAAAAATTGCTGCACATCCAAGAAGTAGTTGTAATCTTAAAATTGACAACCGTTTAGGCGGAAGAGAAAATTTTTATGGAAGAACTTATGAACTTACTAGAAATGCTAGGTTTGTTATATCTTGGGGTTCAACAGCACTTTCATATGCCATTCTTACAAAAAAACCCATCCTTTTTATATACTCTAAAATTCTTCAAAAGAGAAATATTTCATGGAATAGATTTGCAAGTTTTTACTCAAATATACTAAAATGTAAAAGATTGAATATTGATAATCAATTTAAAAAAATAGATATAATTAATGAGGTAGATAGTAATTCTTACAATTACTTTATCAAAAACTATATTATCTCAGATAAATTCAAACCAAATCATAAAATAATCGAGAAAAATTTGGTCTAATTCTATGATTAAAGCTTCTCAAAATAATTTAAAATAATTTTAGTTGCCAAAATAATGAAATACTGTATTGTTCAATTTTTGAACAACATATTTAAAATGATTAAATATAATTTTGAAAACATGAATTTTGTAGTAACAGGTGCAGGAAAAGGAATAGGCAGATCTGTACTAAATCTACTTCACAAAAATAAAGCGAATGTGGCTATTATTACAAGATCTAAAGCAGATATTAAAAAAATTCAAAATTCATTTAAATCAAAAAAAATAATTTACTATGTTGGGGATGTCTCAATTAAGCATGATGTTGAAAATTTTTTTAAATTAGTAAAATCTAAAATGAAAAAAATAAATGGATTAGTAAATAATGCAGGAATAAGACAAAGAGAGAAGTTCTATAAAATTGATGAAGAAAAATTAAATTATGTCTTAGATTGCAATTTAAAATCAGTTTTTAAAGTTTCACAATTATTTTCTCAAATAATGAGTAAAAAAACAGCCTCAATAGTGAATGTATCTTCAATTGTGGGACCAAGGGGATTTGCTGATTTAAGTGGCTATGCAATGACCAAAGCCGGAGTTGTTGGTTTATCCAAATCTTTGGCAGTTGAACTAGCAAAAAAAAAAATTAGGGTAAACACTGTTTGCCCAGGTTTTATCAAAACAAGTTATGCTAATAATTTTAAGAGAAAACTACCTAAATTATATAACTATACATTACAAAGGACACCATTAGGAAGGTGGGGCTCAAGTGATGAGGTTGCAAATCTAATTTTATTTTTATTGTCCCAAGAGTCTTCATATATCACCGGAAACGTCTCCTATGTAGATGGTGGATGGAGTTCTTACTAGTGAACTTAAAAGCCAAAATAAATCAATTTAGTTATCCAATCAAAATTGGAACAAATATTCTTCACACTTTACCAAAAGAAATCTCAAAATTTACTAAATCAAAAAAAGTTTTATTAATTATTGATAAAAATTTATTCAATGTTTACGGAAAACCATTAATTAAATATTTTGGTAAACACAATTTTAAATGTAGTTTTTTACAAATTACTGCTGGAAAAAAATGTAAAGATATAAAAAATTTACTTAAAATAGTTAATTATTTGGAAAAAAATAAGTTTTCAAAAGATTCTACACTTGTTGTTTTAGGGGGCGGAACAATTGGGGATCTTGGTGGTTTTGCTGCATCAGTATATTACAGAGGAATGAACTTGGTTTCTATACCAACAACATTAACTGCTCAAATTGATAGTAGCATAGGAGGAAAAGTAGCAGTTAATTTTAATAACAATGTAAATGCAATTGGAAACTACTATCATCCAAAATTAATTCTATGTGACTATAAATTTATTAAAACTTTGCCAAATAGAGATTTTATCTCAGGAATCTCAGAGGTCATTAAATCAGTTTTAATTACAAGTAAAAAAGACACAAAATTCATGTCAGAAAATTACGCTAAAATTCTTAAAAGAGATAAACAAGTCATTCTTCGAATGCTTAAAAAAATAATTAATATAAAAATTAATTTAGTTAAAAGAGATGAAAGAGAAAGAAATGTAAGAATGTTCTTAAACTACGGTCATACAATTGGTCAAGCAATCGAAAGTTCATTGAATCTTAAATCAGAGCACTACAGACATGGCGAAGCTGTAGCTTTGGGAATGCTTTGTGTTGCATATATGGCTGAAAGATATTTCAAAGTAAAAGATCTTTATAGTAATCATGTGAAAATCTTTAAAAAGTATAATCTCCCTCTAAATATTAAAAAATTTTCAAAATCAAAAAATCAAATGTTAAATATAATTTATAAAAATATTTTTAAAGATAAGAAAAAAAATCACACAGGTATAAGATTCGTTCTTCTTAATGGAATAGGTAACCCTAATGTAGTTTCAAATTTCAATGAAAGCTTGATTAAGGAGTCAATATCTAGATTGATTAGATGATTTAAAATGAAAATAAATGTATTTTTACCTTGCAAAAAAACTAGTACAAGAGTTAGAAATAAAAATAAACGTCCTTTTGCTAATATCAGATTTGGCTTAGTTAAAATTAAATTAGATCAACTTATCAGAGCAAAGTTAGTCAATAAAATATATTTATCTACAAATGATAATAAAATTATTAGTTTTGTTAAAAAACTTAAAAATAAAAAAATTATAGTACATACCAGAAAAGATCATACTTTATCTCAAAGTTCCACAATGACTCAAAAATTAATAACTCATGCAATCAAAGTTATTCCTGATGGGCATATTTTATGGACACATGTGACTTCACCATTTGTTTCTTCTAGAATTTATGATGAAGTTATAAAAAAATATAAATCTAGCCTGAGAAAAAGTTATGACTCGTTAATGTCTGTTACTAAAATTAAAGGGTTTATTTGGGATGACAAAAAATCAATAAATTATAATTATAACAAAATTAAATGGCCTAGAACCCAAGACATAAAACCATTAAATAAAATTAATAGCGCAATCTTTATTAATTCTAGAGAAAACTATATAAAGTACAAAAATAGATTAGGAAAAAAACCATTTATGTTTGAACTCAAAAGGTATTATGGTTTAGATATTGACGATATCGAAGATTTTTATCTTGCAGAATTTTTATTTAAAAACAAAAAAAGATATAAGTAGATGAATTTTAAAAACTTAAAAATAAATTATGAGCCGTGGACTTATGCAGTAGTCGATAATTTTTTAAGCAAAAAAGAAATTTTAAACTTAAAAAAAGAAATAATTAACTTTAAATTTTTCGATGACAAAGTTATGATAAATAGAAATAGAATTAATAAAGGGTCAGATAATTTTAACAAAATTATTCAAAATTCAAAAAATATCAAAAAACTTTACAATCGAATAAATTCACAAAAATTCTATCAAAAGGTTTATAACTTTTTTGACCCACTAAAAATACAATGGACACCAGAAGCAGACTTCAAAAAATATTCAAAAAATTTTTTTGGAGAGCAAAAATTTAGTTTAAAAGAAAAAATTATTAAGAAATTATCTTTATTAAACATAATTAATTCCACTTTAAATCTAGACATTGATTTTTCTGTATCTAAAAAGGGTTATTACCGCTCCCCACATAGAGATAGAGATACAAGAGTTCTAAGTTTTTTATTATACTTAAATACCGTAAATAAGGAACATGGTGGATCCTTGGAAATCCATCAATCTAATAAAAATAAAAAATTACAAGATGATTACTCCAGATTCCCTGAAAAAAATCAAATTAAAAAGATAAAAAAAATTCAGGCAAAAGCTGGAAGATTGATAGTTTTTTTTTCAAGCCCTGACTCATATCACGCTGCAGAAAAAATTAAAAAAGATAAAATAAAAAGGGTATTCATTTATGGAAGCTTTTCATTAAACAAGAAGGTTGTATGGAAAAGATTAAATGATGATTATAAGTAAATTTCGATTAAATAGAAAAAAAAAAATTTATGCTCTCTTAAAAGACTTAAAGTCTTTTATTGCTAAAACCACATCTGATAGAAATACTATAAATTACCTTTACTATTTATCAAAATTTTCGAACATTCCACAAAAAAATCTGCAAAATGAGCTTAAAATAATATTATTTAAAAATTTTGAAAATAGGAACGGTAAATTTAGAAGCATTTTCTATTTAAGATATATTTTTTTTTATTCAATAAAGTTTCTCTTAATTTCATTTTACATAATTTTTTTTTCAAAAAAAATATCACCTAAATACTATTGTGATCTAATAGTCGATGATCTGGATAAAGATAATACTCCAATAAGGTTTTATGGTCTTAAAAAATATTTTAATATTATATTTGTTTCAAATAATAATTATTTAAAAATTAAAAAAAATTATAACTTTTCAAAATTTCGCGGATGCTCAAAAAATATTTTCTTCATTAAAAATCCGTTTGTAATTTTAAAAATCTTTTTTTTAACAATTTATTATTCAGTTTATTCCAGAAATAATTTATTTCCATTTTTAATAGAAATTTTTAAAACAATTTCAAGATCGGAAACAATATTTCAAGAAATTAGATCAAATTTTCTACTGCAGGAAAGACACTATAATTCCTCTGATTTAAAAAACTTTATTTACAAAAGAAAAGGTGGAAAATATAGCTGTGTTACTCAAAAAAATATTTTACAAATTAATGGAGTGGGAATGTATGTTTATTCTGATATTTTTTTTTCGTTAGGCCGCAAGACAGCAAAATATTTAAAAAAATACGGTGGAGAAACAAAAAAAATTCTACCTATTGGTTCATTAGCAATGGAGCTTAACTACTATAAAAGAAAAGATAAAAATGATTTAAAAAAATACGATCTTTTAGTTTTTGCTAGCGATCATAATAAGATGTTTCATTCTGGATATGATAATTATTATTCTGAATATTTAAAACACTTTGACTGGATAAAGAAATTTTCTATTGAAAATCCAAAATTAAAAATTGGTATAAAATTGAAACACGTTGTCAAAGACCAGACTGTTTTAAATAAGTTTAACGATTTAGATAATGTAAAATTTTTGGTAGACAGAAAATATCTTTCAGATAGCTACTTTTATGCCCATCAAGCAAAATCAATATGTACATGGAGCTCAACTCTTGCTTTTGAATTTTTAGGACAAGGACGAGTAGTTTATTTCTGTGATCCTAATTTTAAAAATATTAGTTATTTACCTAATGATACTTATATTAAGAAATTTAAAATTAATACTTATAACAAATTTAAAAAAAAAATTTATGAGCAAATTAAAAACAAAAAAAGCAGATTTTTTAAAAATAAAAAACTACAAGAAGATTTTTGTTTAAATAGTAAAGATGTATCTAGGAACATTAACTATTATTTGAAAAAATTGAATTAATTTCTTTACACACGAGAATATATATACTAAGTGTTCAAAATATGAACAAGAATGACCAAGAAGAACTAGATATATTAAGAAAACTTAATGATAAAAACTCAACTTCTCAGAGAGAAATCGCTGAAGATATGGGTATAAGTTTAGGTAAGTTAAATTACTGCTTAAAAGCATTAAAAAAAAAAGGATTAATAAAATATAAAAACTTTAAAAATAACAAAAATAAAAAAAATTATTTGTATATTTTAACACCAAAAGGAATCAGTCATAAGACACAATTAGCTATAAATTTCATGAAAAGAAAAATGAAAGAATATGACGAACTTAAAAAAGAAATAGAAAAAAAATAATCAATTTATGAAATTGATTAATAATTTTATATATATATTAAATACAGAATTTAAAAAAAAGACCTATTTTATAATAGGAGCAATTCTTTTCACAACACTTCTTGAAATTCTTGGTATCAGTTTAATCATACCTATTTTTGCTTTGATTTTTGATAGTTCAAATTTTAATGATTATTTTTATGTAAAAAAAATATTTTTAAACATTGATGAAAATCAAATAATATTTTTAACAGTTTCATCGGTTTTAATAATATACTTTATCAAAAATCTTTTATTATCTTTTTTTTCTATTTATCAATCTAAATTTATATGGAATTTAAAAAAGTATCTAGCGGAAAGAATACTTAAACAACATCTATCCAATGAAAAAAATTTTTTTGTAAAAAGAAATTCTTCGGTACTTTTAAATATTTTAACAAAAGAAATTTCATATTTTGTTCACTTACTTTTCAATAGTTTGATTTTTATTACAGAGTTCCTCATATTAATTTCAATAATAACTATTATGTTGTTTTTCGAAACAAAAGTCTTTTTTTCACTGATCATTTTAATCTGTATTTATTTTTTTTCCTTAGTTTTATTAACCAAAAAAAAGGTTACGAACTTATCAAAAAGTAGAATTACTTTTGATACAGATTATTTAAGAGATTCATCACAAATTATTGAGGGTTACAGGGAGATCAAAATTTACAATCAGACAAATTATTTTTTAAAAAAATTTCAACAAATTAATGACAATATTTATAAAATTAATTGGAAGTTGGAAATGTTTCAACAGCTGCCTAAATATTGGCTTGAATATTTAATTCTTAGCTTTGTTCTAATATTAGTTTTGTTTTTAAACAATAACAATTTAGGAACGGAAAATATCATGATAGTTTTAGGACTTTTAGCAATTGCAGGAGCCAGGTTGATGCCATCAATTAACAGATTATATCAATCATTCCAGCATATAAAAATTTATCTGCCAAGTTTAGAAGCAGTGTTGAAAGAAATTAAAAATGAGAAAAATGTTATTATAAATGAAAAAAAAGATAAATTAAGCTTTAATGCTAAATTAGAAATTAAAAATCTTTATTTTAACTATGAAAATCAAAAAATTTTTGAAAATTTAGAGTTATCATTGAACAAAAATTCAATGATAGGTATTTACGGTCCGAATGGTTCAGGAAAAAGTACTTTGCTTGATTTATTATTTGGTTTTTTGAAACCGGATAAAGGTCAAATATTAGTAGATGGTTTGAGCATAAATAGAAATCTTAATAATTGGCAAAAAAAAATTAGCTATGTTCCACAAACAATTTATTTAAGCGATACAAATATTTTAGAGAATATAACTTTTAAAGAAATTTTAAGTGAAGAAGAAAAGAATTTATTAAATGAAATTCTAATTAAATCAAAATTGAGCATTATTTTAGATAATTTTAAAGATGGAATTTATACCAATGTAGGAGAAAGAGGTTCAAAAATTTCAGGCGGGCAAAAACAAAGGATTGGACTCGCAAGAGCACTTTTCAACAAACCAGAAATACTTGTAATGGACGAATCCACAAATTCTCTTGATTTTAAAACAGCGGATACAATCATGAAAACCATTAAAGATATGAAAGATATTACTCGAATAGTAGTTTCCCATAATTTGGAAGATTTAGAAAAATGCGAAAAAATATTCAGGTTAACGGGCCATAAAATTAAGGAAATGAAAATATGAAAAAGTTAAAAAAAGATTATTGGAATAAATTTTATAAAAAAAAGAAGGCACCACAAAAAAGTAGTAGTTTTGCTATTTTCTGCGCGAAGTTCCTTAAAAACAAAAATGAGATTATTTATGATTTAGGATGTGGCAACGGTAGAGACACAGTTTTTTTTCTTAAAAAAAATTTTAGATGTATTGGATTTGATCAAAGTAAAACCATAATTAACAATAATAAAAAAAAGCATAAAAATTATAAAGATTTTTTTTATTGCAAAGATTTCTCTAAAGTAAATTTTTCAAAAATTAATAAAGAAAAGTTCTCAATATACTCAAGGTTTTCTCTTCATGCCATTAATTCTTACGAAGAAAAAACTTTAATTAAAAACATAATCAGGTCAAAAAATATTAGATACCTGATGATTGAAACTAGAACAATTTATGATGAATTATTTGGAGTTGGTAAAAAAATTAGTGAAAATGAGTATCTTACTGATCATTATAGAAGGTTTGTAAATCCAATTGAAATAAAAAAAAAATTAAATAAAAACTTCAAATTAATTTATTACTTTCTTGGCAAAAATGTTGCTAAATATAAAAAAGAAAATCCAAAAATTTTAAGGTTGATTTATAAAAATGTTAGATAAAAATTTTATATTAGCAATAAAAATATTAAACAAAAAAAAAGTAGACTATTGGATTTGCCACGGTACATTACTTGGATTGGTAAGGGACAAAAGATTAATAGAGTGGGATAATGATATTGATATTGGAGTTCTTAAAAGTTCTAAAAATAGACGCATTATAAAAACTTTATTTGAAAAAAAAGGATTCAAAAAACAGAAAAAGTACTTCAAAAATGACGGTTTGATGACTTTCAAAAGAAAAGGCGGTAGAGAGGTAGATATTAATTTTTACGAACCTATTAAAAAATCAAAATTCGAAGAAAAAATGATTATAACCGAGTGGTATGTTCCTAAAAATCTAATTTGTAAATTAATAGATGCTATATCTAATTCTAATAATTACGATGGTAAATTTAAAATTATAATCAAAAAATTTTCTTTTTTTGAAAATATTTTCCAAGATGTTAGAAATTATTTATCTAAAAGAAATTTGTTTTATAAAAAACAAGGTTATGCACATCCTATTAGATTTATCAAAAAAAAAAAAATTCTTAGCTTCGGTAAATTAAAATTAATGATTCCAAAGGAGGCGGAAAAATATTTAGAACATATTTATGGAAGAGATTGGAAAAAACCTAAAAAAGATTATGTTTGGTATAATGATAGCCCTTCTCTGGAGACAAAATAATAATGGGTCATGAAGTTAAAATTTCTGTTTTGATGAATTGCTATAATTCTGAAAATTTTATATTTGACTCAATTAATAGTCTAATTTTACAGACATATAAAGATTGGGAGCTAGTAGTGTGGGATGATGCCTCGACTGATAATACTCTTAATATTGTAAAAGCTATAAAAGATAATCGAATTAGAATTTTTGAAAATAAGAAACACAAAGGACTAGGGCCAAGTAGATTAAGCGCACAAAAAGTTTTGAGAGGGGATTATATTTCAATTTTGGACTCCGATGATCTCTATGAAAATAATAAATTAGAAAAACAAATCAAAATATTAGATAATAATTTTAATGTATCTTTAGTAGCTTCTTGGTACACATTAATTAATCATAAAAATAAAGTATTAAAGAAGATTAAATATAAAAATGATTTAATTTCGCTTAATGAAAAAATTTATGGGGATAATATTTTTGCTCACTCAACAATTATGTATAGAAAATCTAATGCTATTAATTCAGGCTGGTATTCTAACAGGCTTGAGTACGCGCAAGATTATGATTTAACTCTAAAATTAATTCAAAATAGTTCTTTTGCAATTTCAAATGAATATCTTGTAAAAATTAGAGATAGTTCCCAAAGCATGACCAGAAATAAATCTCTCAAGGAATTGATAGTCAAAGAGCATTTTAAAATACTTAATTTTGCAAAGGATAATTACGATTTAAATAGGGCACAATCAAAAGTAAACACTAAATTTTTAAAAATTGTGAAATTAAAGCTTTTATTATTGGATTATAAAAAAGAGGCGAGTTCAAAAAAAATTTTAGAAATCATTTCTTTCATTTTGACAAATTTAAATTTAATATTCTATATTTTAAAGTATATTTTTAAAAAATTAATTAATTAGGGCATGTAGTTCAGTGGTAGAACGCTACGTTGACATCGTAGAGGCCATAAGTTCAATTCTTATCATGCCCACCATTTACTCTATAAAAGGGCATTAATCAGCTATTTACATATATAATTAAAAATATTATAAACCTTTGCCTGGTAATTATTGCGAAGGGGCCACACCCGATCCCATTTCGAACTCGGAAGTTAAGTCCTTCAGCGCCGATGGTACTTTGTCTTAAGATATGGAAGAGTAGGTCGTTGCCAGGCTTTATAATTATGAAAGTAGCTAGCTCACTAAAATCACTAAAAAAAAGAGATCTTAACTCTAAATTAGTTAAGAGAAGGGGCAGACTTTATATTATAAATAAAAAAAATCCAAAGTTTAAAGCTCGCCAGGGTTAGTTATGAGCGAAAATGATTTCAAAAAAACTTACAGTGGTTTTACCAAATTTGTTTTATGGGGAACTCTAGCCGTAATAGCGGTATTAATTATTTTAGCACTTACTTTACTGTAAAACAGGAATTGATGAAATGATTGTTGGATCAACTAAAGAAGATTTGTCATTAGAAAAAAGAGTGGCCTTAACACCAGAGACTGCAAAAAATATTATTGGTTTAGGACTGAAAATAGTAATTGAAAAAAATTACGCCGATCATATAGGAATTAAAGATAAAGACTACGAGTCTGCTGGCGTCGAAATAAAAAATTCCTCAGATGAAGTTCTGGAAGTTTCAAACTTGTTAATAAAGGTAAATTTCCCATCTACTAGTGATTTAAGCAAAATGAAACAAAAAACAATTTTAGTCGGGATGTTAAATCCAAATAAAAACTTTGAAAAAATTAAAGAATTATTAGATAAGAAAATTAGTTTATTTTCTCTAGAGCTTTTGCCACGTATAACTAGAGCTCAATCAATGGATGTTTTATCTTCCCAATCTAACTTAGCGGGTTATAGATCAGTTATCGACTCAATTTATGAATTTGAAAAAGCAATTCCGATGATGATGACAGCAGCAGGAACTGTTCCAGCGGCAAAAGTTTTGGTTATTGGAGCAGGGGTAGCCGGTTTACAAGCAATTGCAACAGCCAAAAGATTAGGAGCTATCGTGTCAGCAACAGATGTTAGAGTTGCTTCAAAAGAACAAGTAGAAAGTCTTGGAGGAAAGTTTTTAATGGTAGAGGGATCAGAGGATATGGAGACTAAGGGAGGTTACGCAAAAGAAGCTAACGCTGATTATAAAAAGAAGCAAGAAGAGATGATGAAAGACGCTGTAAAAAAAAATGATATAATAATTTGTACAGCATTAATTCCAGGAAAGACCGCACCTAGAATCTTGACTGAAGAATTAGTAAAACTGATGAGGCCAGGAACTATTGTGTATGATTTAGCAGCAGAGCAAGGAGGCAACTCAGCTTTTTCTGAAGTAGGAAAAATTATTAACGTAAATGGAGTAAAAATTGTCGGGGTAAAGAGTTTGATGAATAAGCTTCCTTTGACTGCCTCAAGTCTGTATGCAAAAAATTTATTTAGTTTTATCAGAAATCTATACAGTAAGGAGAAAAAAGACTTCAATATTAATTTAGAAGATGAAATAATCAAAAAAAGTTTAGTCACGGAGCAAAAAAATGGAAATTGATCCTTTTATTTTTAGAATCAGTATTTTTATCTTATCAATTTTTGTGGGATATTATGTTGTATGGAGTGTTACACCATCTTTACATACCCCGTTAATGTCAGTAACTAACGCTATTTCATCAGTAATTATTGTTGGAGCTATTATAGCAGCGCTAGCTGGTTCTTCTGAAAATGTTTTTAATTCGTCAAGTATTTTTGGCTATGCCGCTATTATTCTGGCTGCTGTAAATATTTTTGGGGGATTTTTGGTAACTCAAAGAATGCTTCAAATGTATAAAAAAAAGAAAGATAAAAAGAAATGATTTCAGCTAATCTATCTGCAGTATTTTATTTAGTCTCAGGAATATTATTCATACTAGCTTTAAGAGGACTGTCTTCTCCAGACACATCTAGGCAAGGAAACTTTTTTGGAATAGCAGGAATGATAATTGCGATTACAGTCACTTTTTTATCTGTAGGAAATTTTTCAAACTCATTGATTTATGTATTTGTTTTTTTAATTTTAGGTGGCGCTTTTGGTTCATTTATTGCTTTTAGAATTCCAATGACTGCAATGCCCGAATTAGTGGCAGGATTTCATAGTTTAGTTGGACTTGCAGCTGTTTTTGTTGCTATTGCAGCCTTTCTAAGTCCAAGTGTTTTTAACTTAGGAACTTCGGGAAATATAAAATTAGCAAGTTTAATTGAGATGTCTATAGGAGCAGCAGTAGGCGCTATAACTTTTTCTGGCTCAATAATTGCCTTTTTAAAGTTGAGGGGAATTATGTCAGGTGCTCCAATCACTTTTAGCGGCCAACATTTTATAAATCTTTTTTTAGGATTAGGTATTTTAGTTTTAATTTTTTATTTATGTAAAAATCAATCAACAAATATTTTTTGGACAGTTATATTAATTTCTTTTCTAATTGGTGTACTATTAATAATACCTATTGGGGGAGCAGATATGCCAGTGGTAATTTCAATGCTTAACTCATACTCGGGTTGGGCTGCAGCTGGGATAGGTTTTACACTGGAAAATACAGCTTTAATTATTACAGGTGCATTAGTAGGCTCTTCAGGCGCCATACTCTCTTATATTATGTGCAAAGCCATGAATAGATCCTTTTTTAGTGTAATACTAGGAGGATTTGGTGCAGAAGCATCATCAGAGGTCTCAAAAGATAAAAAAGATCAGAAACCTGTAAAAAATGGAAACGCAGAAGATGCAGCCTTTTTAATGAAAAATGCTTCCTCAGTTATTATTGTACCAGGATATGGAATGGCAGTAGCTCAAGCACAACACGCATTGAGAGAGATGGTAGATAAACTAAAAAAAAATGATATTAAAGTAACTTACGCCATTCACCCAGTTGCAGGGAGAATGCCAGGACATATGAATGTGCTTTTGGCTGAAGCTAATGTTCCCTATGATGAAGTTTTTGAACTTGAGGACATAAACAATGATTTTGCTAATGCGGATGTCGCTTTTGTAATTGGAGCGAATGATGTTACAAATCCAGTAGCAAAAACTGATCCGAAAAGCCCTATATTTGGTATGCCAGTTCTTGATGTAGAAAAATCAAAATCAGTTTTATTTGTAAAAAGAAGTTTATCACCTGGCTACGCGGGTATCGATAATGAATTATTTTATAAAGATAACACTTTAATGTTATTTGCTGATGCAAAGAAAATGACAGAAGATATTGTTAAAAATCTGGATTAATGAAAACAAAAATATTTTGTGACATAGCAGACATCAAAACTATAAGACTTTTCAATAAAGAGAAAATGGTTGATGGTTTTACCACTAACCCAAGTTTAATGAGATTAGCGGGAGCGAAAAATTATAAACAATATTGTTTAAAAATATTAACAATATGTAAAATAAAACCAATTTCTTTTGAAGTATTTGCAGATAATACTAAGCATATGCTTGAACAAGCGTATAAGATTAATTCATGGGGTAAAAACGTTTATGTAAAAATACCAGTACTCAATTCTGAAGGTAAATTTATGGGGAAGGTTATTCAAGAATTGAGCGATAATGGCGTTAAACTTAATATTACGGCAGTTTATACATTCGAACAGTCAAAAATTATCTTTTCCAGATTAAACAAAAAAACTAAATCAATAATTTCAATTTTTGCAGGTAGAATGGCTGACAAAGGAAAAGATCCCGTTCCAATATTTAAGAAAAGTATTGCTTTGACTAAGAAGTATAAAAATATTGAGATTTTATGGGCAAGCACTCGTGAAGCTTATAACTATACTCAGGCCAAACAGTTAAAGTGTAATATTATAACTATGCCACCAAAAGTTATAAACCAAGTGAAAAGTTTTGGTAAAAGCAACAAAGCACTGACCCTAGACACTGTAAAAGGCTTTTTAACTGATAGCAGAAAATCAAAATTTAATTTGTAAAATTAAATGGTTGCGGGGGTAGGATTTGAACCTACGACCTTCAGGTTATGAGCCTGACGAGCTACCAGACTGCTCCACCCCGCGATAAATTATTTTTTCTTAATGTTTATTGCTTGAAGCTTATCTTTCTCTTCTTTTATATCGTAAAAAATTTTTTGCTCTTCTTTAAGAACTCTAAGTTTTGAGTCTTCCAAAGCAGAAACATGCAAAAAGATGTCTTTTTTTGTTTCGTCGTCTGTAATAAATCCATAGCCCTTTTTGGCGTTAAACCATTTTACCTTACCAGATGGCATATTTAATCCTCTCATTTTAAAAAATTTAGTATCTGTTTTTTAGTTTTTGAAGTTTTTTAATTCTTTTGATATTTTCTGTTTGAACTCTTTTTTTCTTTTCAGAAGGTTTTTCATAAGTGCTTTTCATTTTCATCACCTTAAAAAAACCCTCTTTTTGAAGTTTTCTTTTTAGTACTCGTATAGCTTGTTCAACATTATTATCTTTTACGTCTATCTTAATAAAAACCTCCAGTTAATTTCTTGGTAGTTATCATCTGTAAATATATTTGTCTATAGAGAAGCTGCTTGAGCCTTTTTTTCCTCTCTAATTTTAGCTTTTTTTTCTCTTTCAATTCTTCTTTTGGCCTTGTCTAAACTTTTCTGAAAAGACTCTTGAGTACACAAAGCTAAAATTACTGGGTCTCTAGGTTTAAGACTTGAAAAATTCCAGTAGCTTCTTTTTCTTATTAATGAGACAGTATTTTTGGTGCTTCCAACTAATTTTGAAATTTGCCCATCAGTAAGTTCCGAAGCATTTTTACACAACCATAAAATCGCATCCGGTCTGTCTTGTCTCTTGGATAGCGGTGTATATTTTGGTTTTTTTCTATCTTTGACCTCAATCTTATCTATTTTTTTTATTAATTTTAATTTCCTTTCAGGATTATTTGAACACTCTTCAATTTCGACTCTTGAGAGCTGTCCGGCTAAAATAGGATTATAAGCTTTAATTCCTTTTGCCACATCCCCATCTGCAATACCTTTAACTTCTAATTCATGCAAGTTACAAAATTGAGCAATTTGTTTAAAAGTAAGTGTTGTATTTTCAACTAGCCAAACAGCAGTTGCCTTTGGCATGAAGGGTGCTTCAGTCATAATTTATTTTTTCGATCTAAGGTTGCTAAATTTCTTATTATATTTACTCACCCTACCTTTATCCAAAATTTTCTGCGTACCTCCTGTCCATGCATAATGAGATTTTGGGTCTATATCTAATTTTAACACGTCGTTTTCTTTTCCCCAAGTTGAACGAGTTTCGAATTCAGAACCATCGGTCATTACAACTTTAATTTTGTGATAGTCAGGATGTATGTTTTTTTTCATGTGCGGAGTTTTATAATATTAACACTTAAGACACAATATCTTTTTTATCAAGCAAATCTTTAAGTTGCGTATGTATTATTGAATTAGAGGCAATAATATTCTTTTTGATAGGCAATTTTTTATCTTCTTCATAAAAATCTACAAATCCACCCGCCTCTTTCAAAATTACTAACCCAGCAGCAATATCCCAATAATTAAGTTCTCTTTGCCAATAACCATCAAATCTACCACAAGCTACATAGGCCATATCCAAAGCAGCGCTTCCAAATTTTCTCACATTTGATACGTTTGCGGATATATTCATATACTCAGAAAAAATTTTCTTTTGAATTTTACTGTTTTGTTTTGGACCACCTGTTACTAGAAGTGCTTCTTTCAAATTTTTTTTTTTAGATACTCTAATTCTTTTATTATTTAAGAACGCCCCATTTCCCTTTTCCGCACAAAAGAACTCGTTTAGAATTGGATTAAAAATTACACCACATTTAATTTCTTTATTTTCCTCATATCCAACGGAAATAGCAAATTGAGGAATTCCGTTAAGAAAATTCATTGTCCCATCTATAGGATCTATAATCCATCTATTTTCAATATTTGATTGATTTATAACCCCTGCTTCTTCTGTAATTATTCCAAAATTTGGATGAGCTTTTTGCAATTCTTCAATAAGAATTTTTTCTGTTCTTTTGTCCGCTGATGTAACAAAATCGCCTGGACCTTTTGAGGAAACTTGTAAATTTTCGATTTCTCCAAAATCTCTTATCAAAGATTTGGAGGCCTTCAAACATGCATTAGTAATTACATTCATTTTTGGAGAGTTTAGTCTCATTAGTTTACCCGCCTTACATACTCCAAAGTTCTTGTATCTATAATAATTTTTTCCCCACTTTCAATAAATGGTGGTACGTTTATTTTTAAACCACAATCTAGAACTGCGGGTTTATATGATGAAGAGGCGGTTTGATTTTTTATTGCGACATCAGTAGTTTCTATAATGCATTCAATATTGGTTGGTAACTCCATTGATATAGGCTTATCCTCCATAAATGAAATTTTGACCTCGATATTTTCCTTTAATAATTTAAACTGTTCACCGATAACAGATTTTGGTAATTCTACTTGTTCGAAGCTATTATTATCCATAAAATGACAATTTTGCCCATCTATGTATAGAAAATTGAATTTTTTTTCATTTAATTCTGCTTTTTCTATTGTTTCGCTAGATCTAAATCTTTCATTTAATTTTGTGCCTTTCATTACACTCTTAAGTTCAACTTGATTGAATGCTCCGCCTTTTCCAGGTTTAACATGTTGAGTTTTTAAAACGTTCCAATAGTCGTTTTTATGTTCGATTATCATTCCAGGTTTTATCTCAATTGCTGTAATTTTCATTTGAATTTTTTAATTGCTATTTCAGGTTTTAATTTTGGGTTATCCCAAATAAAACTTGATATTGCAATATATTTTGCTCCTGATCTTATTAATTTTTTGTAATTTTTATTGTTTATTCCACCTATTGCTACAATAGGTTTCTTTACGTTCTTTTTTGCCCATCTCAAAATATTAATATTAGCTTTTATTGTATTTTGCTTAAGCTTGGATTTAAAAAAAGATCCAAAGGCAATGTAACTTGCATTATTTTTAATTGCATTAGTCGCTAGTTTTTTTGAATTATGACATGTGATACCAAATATTTTGTTTTTGAGTTTTTTTCTTGCTTTTGAAAACGATCCATCGTGTTGACCCATATGACACCCATCCGCGTTTATTTTCGATGCTAAAATAAAATTATCATTGATGATAAACTTAACTTTATGCTTGGTGGTAATTTTTATAATTTTTTTAGATAAATTAAGAAGTTTTTTTTGACTCAAATTTTTTAATCTTAATTGAAAAAATTTCACATTATTAAAAGATAATACTTTATCTAAACTAGCAAAGAAATTCTGATCAATTTTATTAGGTGAAATTAAGTATACTAATTTCTTCAAATGTTTTAGGCCGCAAATTCTTTCTCTAATTCTTCAGACCACTCCCCTTTAGATGACAGACCATTCATTTTTGCTCTATGGTTAAAGGCTTTTTGAATATTTTCTGTATTTTCTTGATTTTTTCCAAATTCCCTTAATGCACTTGCTTGCAACCCTCTTCCATAAGAGAAAGTAATTAAAAAATTACTATCATTTATTTTGTTTATTTCATTAAGATTTTTACTAGACTCGATTTCAGACTGACCGCCCGATAAAAAGGCAATTCCAGGAACATCACCAGGAACATTTTTCTTTAAACATTCTAAAGTTTTTTTTGCAATTTCTTCTGCATTAGATTTATCTTTGCACTCCGCGCCAGGTATAACCATATTAGGTTTAAGAACAGTTCCACTTAAATCAACTTTATGTATTTCTAGTTCGTTATAACACTCATTAAGTACATTTGTTGTAACTTGATAACATTTATCAATGTTATGTGAACCATCCATCAAAACTTCTGGTTCAACTATCGGTACCATTTTAGCTTCTTGAACTAAAGCAGCGTATCTTGCTAATGCATGTGCATTAGACTTAATAGACTGGGCAGATGGAAATTTATCTGAAATTTTATAGACAGCTCTCCATTTCGTAAATCTCGCACCTAAGTCATAATACTCTTTTAATCTTTCTCGTAAACCATCTAAACCCTCTGTAACAGTTTCATCACTAGATCCAGCAAGTGGTTTAGCTCCTTTATCAACTTTTATTCCAGGTACAGCTCCATGTTTTGATATTAATTCTGGAATTGATGGACCCGAGGTAGTTTTTTGTCTTATTGTTTCATCAAACAAAATTACTCCCCCAATAAAATCTTTCATAGCACTTGAATTAAAAAGAGTTTGTCTAAAATAAAGTCTATTTTTTTCTATGTTTTCAACATTTATACTTTTAAATCTTTTAGCTATTGTTCCAGTACTTTCATCTGCAGCAAGGATACCTTTACCTTTAGCACACATTTTTTTAGCTATTTCATTTAATGTCATAGCGATTATTTATTTTAAAACACTTATACCAGGCAAGTCTTTTCCTTCTAAGTATTCTAAAAATGCTCCTCCTGCTGTTGATAAGTGAGAGAAAGTAAGTTTGTCATTACTTTTATTAATTGCTGCGAGAGTGTCTCCACCTCCAAGAATAGATATTAAAGATTTTTCAATAGTATTTTTAGAGATATTTTCCGCAATCGATAATGTGCCTTTTAAGAAGTTCTTATTTTCAAAATACCCGGCTGGTCCATTCCACAAAACAGTATTTGATTCGTTAATCTTTTTTTGAATCTTTTTAATTGTATTGAGGCCGATATCTAAAATTATTTCATTTTCTTGAATCTCATCAAGATTTTTATTTTTACCAGTTCCTTCAAAGTCTATTCCGACCATGCAATCTTCAGGTATTAATATTTTACAATTATGTTCCTCTGCTTTTCTATAAATATTTGCTATTATCTCTTTTGTATTTTTTTCAATTAAAGATTTACCAACTTTAAAATTCTTATGAGCAAAGAAATTATTAGCCATTGCCCCAACAATCACTATATTGTTTACTTTTTTTATAAGATTAGTAATAACATTAATCTTTGTGGAAATTTTTGATCCTCCGATAATGCAAGTGACTGGTTCTTTTTTATTTTTTATAACAAGATTTATTGCCGTTATTTCTTTTTTTAATAATGGACCAGCATAACTTTTTTTTACAAATTTTGTTATACTATGCACAGATGCTTGTTTCCTATGGGAGCATGAAAATGCATCATTAATATAAATGTCCCCAAGTTCACCTAACTTTTTTGAAAAATCTTGGCCATCTTCGTTTTCTTCTTTAAAAAATCTTATATTTTCAATCAATATTACCTCACCCCCTTTTAGATGAGAAAATTTTTCTTTAGTTTCACCATCAAAAGTCCCTCTAAAAAAATAAACATTAGTTTTAAGAGCATTTTTGAGATATTTATAGATAGGTATTAAAGACAGGTCAGGCACATTAATTCCTTTAGGTCGACCTAAATGACTAATAATTATAATTTTTGCTTTTTTTTCAATTAGTCTATTTATAAAAGGTAAACATAAAGTTATTCTTGTATCATCTTTTATAACTTTGTTCTTTATTGGAACATTTAAGTCTAATCTAAGAATTATCTTTTGATCTTTGATTTCTAAATCGTCAGGAAAGAAATTTATTTCACCCATCGACTTCTATTACTCTCTCAATTTTTTTTGAATAAAATTAGTTATATCTTCCTCTGATAATTTAAAATGTTTGTAAACTTCTTTATAAGGAGCACTTTCACCAAATTTATCTATACCTAAATTGCTACCTTTATTTTTAATATATTTTTGCCAAGACATTACACTTCCAGCTTCTAATGTGATGATCAATGAGTTTTCCTCTAAAATATCTTTCCGATAATCTTCAGGTTGTTTATCAAAAAGCTCCATACATGGCATTGAAACTACTTTTGAGTGGATATTATTTTCTTTAAGTTTATTTTGAACTTTTAATGCAAGTTCTACCTCGGTGCCTGAGGCAATTAATATTACATTACTCTCATGCGAAGTTAAATTAATGACATAGGCTCCTTTTTCACATTTATTCTCTTTAGAATTGCTTGGATTGATGTAAGGAACTTTTTGTCTCGATAAAGCAATAGCACTTGGGTTATTTTCACTTTTTAAAGCTATTTCCCAACATTCAAATGTTTCATTAATATCTGCTGGCCTAAAGACATTTAAATTTGGAATTGCTCGCAAACCAGTAAGTTGTTCTATAGGTTGGTGAGTAGGACCATCTTCACCAAGACCAATCGAGTCGTGTGAAAAAACATAAATTACCTTAAGACCCATTAAAGCAGAGAGTCTTATGGAGGGTTTACAATAATCTGAGAATATTAAAAACGTCCCACCATAAGGTATTATACCTCCATAAAGCGCTAAACCATTCATAATTGCTGCCATACCATGTTCTCTAACTCCGTAATGTATATAATTTCCATTAAAATTTTTAGAGTTTATAATTTTAGAATTATTTGTTTTTGTATTGTTAGAACCACTTAAATCTGCAGAACCACCTATTAATTTAGGGAGAAAAGCAGAAATTCTTTCTATAGCGGCCATTGAGCATTGTCGTGTAGCTAAACTTGGCTTAGATTCAAAATATTTATCTTTTTCTTTACGAATTAAATTTTCTAGACCGTTCAATTCCAATTTCTCATTGGCGCCGTTAAGTTCACTTTCAATTTTAGGATTTTTTTTATTTACTGTTTCAAGCCATTTATTTTCAAGTTGCTCACCCTTGTTACCTATATTTCTCCATTCATCTATTATTTCTTGAGGCACTTCAAATGGCTGGTTGTTCCATTTTAGTTTTTTTCTCACTAAAGCTATTTCTTCATCTCCTAAAGGAGAGCCGTGAGAGGAAGCTTTACCAGATTTATTAGGTGATCCAAATCCTATTATAGTTTTACAAGATATTATTGTAGGTTTTTTTGATTTTGATGCTTTTGTGATCGCTTTTGAAATTTGTTTTTCATTGTGACCATTTACCTCTAAGAAACTCCAACCGTAAGACTCAAATCTTTTTTTGTAATTATCCGAAACACTAAGCGATGTTGAACCGTCGATTGAAATTTTATTATTGTCAAAAAAAACTATTAAATTCTTTAATTTAAGATGGCCAGCCAGACTCATTGCTTCATGACTAATTCCCTCCATTAAGTCCCCGTCACTCGCAATTACGTAAGTTTTATTATTAATAATATTTGAACCAAATTTTTTTCTATAAATTTCTTCAGCTATTGCCATTCCAACTGCGTTACCTAAGCCCTGACCTAAAGGCCCAGTTGTTGTCTCAATACCTGTTCCTTTTTGATACTCAGGGTGTCCAGCGCATATAGAATTAAGTTGTCTAAAATTTTTAATATCTTCAATTGATACACTTTCATATCCAGTTAAATGAAGCAAAGAATAAAGTAACATCGACCCGTGTCCCGCTGATAAAATAAATCTGTCTCTATTAATCCATTCTGGATTTTTTGGATTAAACCTCAGGTGGTATTTAAACAACACAGTCGCAACATCTGCCATTCCCATAGGCATACCTGGATGACCAGAATTTGCCTTCTGAACAGCGTCAATAGATAAAAATCTTATTGCGTTTGATAACTGATTAAAATTTAAGCTCACTTTTAATAACCTATATAGACTTAAAGTAAGTATATCAATAATATGATATAATAAATTATGAGCATAATTGAAAAGAAAGAAAAAAATTTAAATCAATTAATAAATAAACTTAACTCTATATCCTTAACTTATTCACAACCTTCTTATGAAATAGAAAAAATCAAAACTGAAAAAAATGAAATTTTAAGACAAAAAATTCAAATTGAAAATAAAAACCAAGAATTGTTAAGAGAACACAAATATTTGAAAGACAAAATTATAAATTTACAATTAGAAATTAAGAAAAAGATACATAATGAGGAAAATTTTAATCAAGAAATTGAGGATCTAAGTCAAGAAACTGAAAATCTTGTCTCGGAAATAGAAAAATGGCAAATGTAAATATTAAATTTAATAACAAGGAGTATCTTTTGTCCTGTGATGATGGCCAAGAAGAGTCACTTAAAAAATTAACTAAATTTTTAGATAGAAAATACTTTGAATTGAAAGAAAAATTAGGCAATATTGGAGAAAATAAACTTTTATTAATTACAACAATCCAATTAATTGACGAATATTTCGATCTTAAACAAAAAATCACCCAACAAAAAATTAAATTAGACCAAATATCAAATAAATTTAAAGAAATAAAATCTTTAGCTATAGAATATAAAAAAGATAAAGATAATGAAATCAATAAACTCAATGAAGAACTTGAAAAATTTAAAAAAACTATTGAAAAAAATAATACATTATACGAGTCCATGCTAGATAAAACAACGCAGTCACTTGAAAAAATTATCTCTAATACTGAGTCAATGTCAAAAATTCAGTAAATGGATAAAAAAAAGTCTATCAGAAAAATATATTTGCTTAAAAGAAAAAAATTTTTTTTTGGTATCAACGAAAATTTTTTTAATCCACTAAAAAAAATAATAAAAAAAAGATCAAACAAAAAAAATTTAAATATTGCTTTATATTACCCTAGCAATTTCGAAGTCAATGTTTTAAAAATTTTTGATATACAATATTTTGAAAAATTTAAATTTCTTTTACCAATTATAAAAAAAAGCAATTCAATGGATTTTCATATATGGAGAAAGAATGATATTTTATGTTTAAATAAATATGGAATTTTGGAACCAATTAAATCTCTAAAAGTTGAACCATCTGTTATTTTAGTTCCCTTAATAGCGTTTGATAAGAACAAAAATAGAATCGGATATGGAAAAGGGTATTACGATAAAACTTTAAATAAATACTCTAATCTTAATAAAAGAGTATTAAGTATTGGTGTTGCTTTTTCTTTTCAAAAATATAATAAAATTCCAATAAACAGCAAAGATTTCAAATTAGATTATATAATCACAGAAAAGGGAATAATATAATGAAAATTCTAATACTAGGGGATGTAATGGGATTGTCAGGTAGAAAAGTTCTTAAGCAAAATCTAACTTCGATTATTAAAAATAATGAAATTGATTTTTCCATTATTAATGGAGAGAACGCTGCGAATGATGGAAAGGGTATTACAAAAGAGATAGCTGAGGAATTTTTTTCATTGGGGATTGATGTTATTACATCGGGAAATCATATTTGGGATAAATTGGAGACGGCAAAATATATTGATCAGGAGCATAGATTACTTAGGCCTGCGAATTTAGCTCAAGGGTCACCTGGAAAAGGCTTTGGAATATATTTATCAAAAAATAGGAGATATAAAATAGGCGTAATTAATTTAATGGGAAATGTATTTATGAAAAAAACAGAAGATGTGTTTGAAACTGCCAAAAATATTTGTAAAAAAATTATATTAAAAAAAAATGTAGATTTTTCTGTAGTGGACTTTCATGGAGAAATCACAAGTGAAAAAATGGCTATAGGTCATTTTTTTGACGGAGCATCAACATGTGTTGTGGGAACTCATACCCACGTTCCAACTGCAGACACAAGAATTTTAGATAAAGGGACTGCTTATCAAACTGATATAGGTATGTGTGGAGATTACAATTCAGTAATAGGGATGAATAAAGAAAATTCCCTAAAAAAATTTTTAAAAGATAAAACAGCAATTAAACATTTTCCTTCAGAGGGCACTGGCACATTATCTGGCATCATCGTAGAAGCAAATGATCAAACAGGCTTAGCTAATAAAGTTTCAAGGTTAATCAAAGGTGGAGTCCTGGAGACATAAGTATGGCTGGGCATTCTCATTGGGCAGGTATTAAACATAGAAAAGGTAGAGCTGATAAAGAAAGGTCAAAAACATTTTCAAAACTCTCTAGAGAAATTACAGTAGCTGCAAAATTAGGTGACAAAGATCCTGATATGAATCCTAGATTGAGAACTGCTATTCAAGCAGCCAAACAAGCAAATATGCCAAAGGAAAATATTTTAAGAGCTATAAATAGATCAGATTTTTCTAATGATAAAAATTTTGAAAATTTAAGATATGAGGGATTTTGTCCTTTTAATGTAGCTGTTATAATTGAAACTCTAACTGATAATAAGAATAGGTCTGCATCTAGTATAAGAACAGTTCTTCAAAAAAATGGAGGAAGACTTGGTGAAACAGGATCAACTCAACATATGTTTCAAAGATGTGGAGTCATTCACATAGAAAAAGATAAAGTTAGTGAGGATCAAGCTTTTGAAATGGCAACAAGTCTAGGCGCCAAAGATTGTTTGTTAACCAATGGCTTTCATGAAGTTGTCACTGAAAAAGATGACTTTTACAAAATTAAATCTGAGCTTGAAAATAAAATAGGTAATTTTTCTTATTCAGCAATAGAATGGAGAGCCCTTAATCATCTAAATTTAAATAAAGATCAAAGCAAAAAAATTATAGAGGTTTTAAGTGCTCTAGAAGAATTAGATGATGTTCAAAATATATACACAAACGCAAATTTAAATAACTGAAGATGAGAGTAATAGGCATAGACCCTGGGTTAAGCGGCGCAATTGCAATTTTAGAAGATAATAAAGTTCTTCAAATATTTGATATGCCAGTTATGGCAGAAGGAAAAAAAAATAAAAGACAACTGAATAGCGCACAACTTGTTAACATAATTAAAGAAAATACTCAGGAAAGTGAGGAGAAAGCTGTCGTTGTTGAGCAAGTTAACGCTATGCCTGGCCAGGGAGTGACAAGCATGTTCAATTTCGGCCAAACTTTTGGAGCGATAAAAGGTATCTGTGCTGCTTTAAATCTACCTATTTTTTTCGTTAGACCCACAAAATGGAAAAAATATTTTGAATTAATTAATTCTTCCAAAGATTCAAGTAGGACAAAAGCCATTGAAATGTATCCATCTTTGTCTAATCAACTGTCTAAAAAGAAAGATGTTAATAAATCTGATGCTATTTTGATTGCTAGATATTATAACGAAACAAGATTTAATTTTAAATAAAAGTATCAAAATTTTATAAAAACGCCAAATTCATGACACATTCTAAAAGTAATCAAATTTAATGGAACAAGAACTTGCTACTCAAATAGTTGGATTAGGTGGGGCCTCAGACTTCTCATTATGGAGTTTATTTCTAAGAGCAGACTTTGTAGTAAAATTTGTGATAATATTATTAATTTTAAGTTCGATTTTTTCTTGGGCTTTAATTTTTGAAAAGTTAAAACTGTTCAAATCAATAAATAAATCAACAGAGGATTTTGAAAAAAAATTTTGGAAAGCGAAATCAGCTGAAAGTTTTAACAATAGTTTACCCTCTAATTCTAATGATCCGGCGACATTAATATTCAAAGCAGCAATGGTTGAACTTTTAAAAACTAAAAGACAATCTGCAGCTATTCAATTAGCGAGAGTTCAAAGAGTTTTAGAAATCGCTGTAGATAATGAGTTAAAAAAAATAGAGAAAAATTTTACTTATCTAGCAACTATTGGATCAACCGCACCCTTTATCGGATTATTCGGAACAGTTTGGGGGATAATGAATTCATTCCAATCTATTGCTATTTCAAGAAATACAAGTTTAGCTATTGTGGCCCCGGGTATTGCCGAAGCTTTGTTTGCTACTGCATTAGGATTGTTAGCAGCTATTCCTGCTGTAGTCGCCTACAATAAGTTTAACAGTGACTCCAGAAGATATTTTTCTAAGATTGATAACTTTTCAAAAAGATTTCTGTCAATTATTTAAATTATGACTTTCAATCTTAATCGCTCAAAAAATGAACCCATGAGCGAGATTAATGTAACTCCTTTTGTTGATGTAATGTTAGTTCTCTTAATTATTTTTATGGTAACAGCACCTTTACTTACAGTAGGAGTTCAGGTAGATTTACCCGAGTCAGCCGCAGACTCTCTGCCTGATGATCAAGAACCCCTAACACTGAGTATTAATTCTAAAGGTGAAATCTACATACAAGAACATAAAGTAACCTATCAAAAAATGGTTCCGAAACTTCTTGCTATTGCAAAAAATAGAACTGACACAAGGATTTACGTTAGAGGTGATAAAAATATAAATTACGGTAGAGTTCTAGAAGTCATGGGAACTTTGTCAGGTGCAGGATTTTCAAAAGTTGCTCTTATTTCGGAGCCTTATAAAAATTAGGATGTGTTATGGTAAAAAGTTTATTTTATTCAGTATCTTTTCACGCACTAATGATTCTAATAACATTTTTAACTTTACCTTTTATGCTTAGAGAACCAATTGATTTACCTCCAATAGTTTCAGTCGAACTAATTCAGATTTCTGACAAAACTAGCATTCCTTTTGCTCCAAAAGCTAGAAAAATCATTGAAGAAACAAAAAAAAAGGAGGATGACAGAGTTGTTTCAGAGCAAGCTCCACCCGCCGCTAAAGCCAAAGAAAAACCAGATAGAATACCTTTACCTAATGAAAAAAAAGAAAAAAAAGAAATAGTGAAGAAAAAACAAAATCCTGAAGAAATAAAACCTCAAATAAGACAATCGTCAGAATTCGAAAAAAAAGAACTTGTAGACACAAATCAAATAGCAGCTTTAATTGATAAAGCTAAAGAGGTTGAAGCAGTTAAAAAAATAGATGATAATAAAATTACTCAAAGCACCCAAAAAAACTCTTTTGCATCCGGACTAACTTTATCAGAGGAGGATGCTTTAAGAGCACAAATTTTTGGTTGTTGGAGTGTTCCGCTAGGTTTACCATATGACCAAAATTTATTAGTAAGAATAAAATTACAATTAAAAAAAGACGGCACAATAATGAAATCAGAAATCTTAGATCATGAAAGAATGAATAGACCTGGCCAAAAATTTTACAAAGTTTTAGCTGAAAGTGCGTTAAGAGCAGTAAGATTGTGTCAACCATTAAAAGTACCACCTACAGGATATGATAAATGGAAAAATTTGCAGCTGAACTTTAATCCAACTGAAATGCTCAAAGGCTAACATGAAAAAAATTATATCTATATTCTTATTTTACCTGCTGTTTATGAGCAAACTTTTTGCTTTGATTGAAGTTGATATTACTCGTGGAAATCTTGATCCTTTACCGATAGCTGTTTCACCTCTCCATGTAGATGTGAAGTCTGAGGAATATAAAGACTTAAAAATTAAAGAGTTGGGCAGTGATATATCTAAAATTATAGAAGATAATTTTAGACGCACTGGTTTATTTAACCCTCTAAAAAAAGAAGCTTTCGTACAAAAACCAGATATAGCTCATCTAAAACCAAGATTTGAGGATTGGAGACTGATAAAAGCTCAAGCATTAATCACTGGCAAACTTTTAATAAAAAATGACAAACTTAAAGTAGAGTTCAGACTTTGGGATTTAGCTGCTGCACAAGAAATGACTGCACTAGCTTTCACCACAACCCCATCAAATTGGAGAAGAGTTGCGCATATTATATCTGACAAAATTTATGAGAGATTAACTGGTGAAGAGGGTTACTTTGATACTAGAATTATATACGTTGCTGAGAGTGGACCAAAAAACCAAAGGGTAAAAAAACTTGCTATCATGGACCAAGATGGTTCTAATACAAAATACTTAACTTTGGGAAATGAACTTGTTCTTACACCAAGATTTAATCCTACAAATCAGATGGTTACTTATATGTCATATTTTAGAAACATGCCAAGAGTTTATTTACTTGATATTGAAACAGGTACGCAAGAAATAGTTGGAAACTTTCCAGGTATGACATTTGCACCAAGATTTTCTCCAGATGGAAAAAAAATAATAATGAGTTTTGCTAAAGATGGGAATTCAGATATTTACACTATGGATTTAGAGTCACGATTAGTAGAAAGAATAACTGAACATTCTTCTATAGATACTTCACCTTCTTTTTCTCCAGATGGAAAATTTATAGCATTTAATTCGGATAGGAGTGGATTACAGCAAATTTATGTGATGAGAAGTGATGGGACGAATGTAAAACGAATAACATTTGGAAAAGGAATTTATGGAACCCCAGTGTGGTCACCAAGAGGAGATTTGATTGCATTTACTAAAATGCACAAAGGTAGATTTTACATTGGAGTAATGAGAACTGATGGTACCGGTGAAAGACTATTAACCGAAAATTATTACCAGGAGGCTCCGTCATGGTCTCCTAACGGGCGAGTACTAGTTTTTTATAGAGAGACAAAAGCAGGAGAAAAAGGTGCAGGATTTTCAGCAAAATTATGGTCTATAGACATAACCGGTTATAATGAAAGAAAACTTGCCACAAAAACTGACGCTTCGGACCCATCTTGGTCCTCTTTATTGTCTAAGTGAGGTTGAATTTTATGTAAAATATACTTGAATAACTTCTAATAATTTGAAATAACCACAATAAACCTAGGGGAAAACATGATGTTAAAATCGAATTTAAAAAATATATTATTAATAATATTTTCAACTCTCATATTGAGTGCTTGTTCAACTGCCAAAAAAACAGGAGACATAGAAGGTGATGTTTACACAGGAAAGGAAACAGTTGAATATTTAGCAGCTGGAGTTCCTGACAGAGTATTTTTTGCGACTAATAAATCTTCTTTGACTACTGCATCTCGAGCAACATTAAGAAAGCAAGCTACTTTTTTGAGAAAAAATAAGAGTTTGAATGTTACTATCGAAGGACATGCTGACGAAAGAGGTACAAGAGAATATAACTTAGCTTTAGGTGAAAGAAGAGCTAACGCAGCTAGAGATTATTTAATGACTTATGGTATTTCAGGAAAAAGAATCTCTGTAATTAGTTATGGAAAAGAAAAACCTGTAAATCCTAAATCTTCACCAATTGCTTGGTCTCAAAACAGAAGATCAGTAACAGTTAAAGTAAATTAATTCATTACTACTAAATTAAGACCCTTTAATACTATAAAATTAAAGGGTCTTTTTTTTGCCACGAAATATATTTAAAAAAAGAATCATGACAATTAATAAAAAAATCATTTATTATTTTTTTATAATTTTTCAATCTTTTAATTTAATCTCTGTAAATGCAGAGGAAGAAGAAATTTATTTAAAATCCATATCAGATCAAATACAGGTTATTACTAAAGATTTAAAAACTTTAGAAAAAGCGGTTTACCAAAAATCTGATGTTTCGATAAGTTCAGTTAACACTATATCAAAGTCTGATGGTCTTAACGAAGATATACTTACAAAACATTTGCTTAAACTTAATGAAATTGAGGATCAATTTAGGCAATTAACAAATAAGTTTGAAGAGGTAAATTTTAAACTTGATAAATTATCTACTCGTGTAACAAAAATACAATCAGACAATCAATTAAGATTTTCAGATTTAGAAAGCTCTAGCCCTAATAAAAGTACTAATAATGAAACTAAGCTTCCCGGTTCAAGCAAGCCACAAGACTTTGGCGCAAACCCTGGTTATCAAACTACTAATCTACCTGCAGAGCAATCGATTAACTCTGTTGAGAGCGCAAAGACAGTCATAACCGAAAAACCGGAAAATCAAACAAGTATACTTCCAGATAAAAAACCAAATGAACAATATGAGTTTGCAGTTAGTTTTATGAAGATTGGAGATTATGAGACTGCAGAAGTAGCTTTAAAAGAATTTATAGAAAAAAACAAAGATCATGATTTAGCTGGAAGTGCTCAATACTGGTATGGAGAAACTTTTAGGATAAGACAGCTTTACTCAGATGCAGCTACAGCATATTTAGATGGATATCAGAATTATCCAAAAAGTAGCAAAGCCCCAGATAATCTTTTAAAATTAGGAATTACAATGGTTCAACTAGGTGAGAAAGATCAAGGATGTAAAATGATTTCTGGACTAAAAAAAGAATACCCAAAAGCAAGTAAGTCTGTGTTACAAAAAGCTCAATATGAGCAAAAAAAATTCAAGTGCAAGTCTTAAAAATAATTTTAAGATAATTAAAGGTTTTTCTAAAATTTATATAAATTTTAAAAGAAAGTTAAAACCTTTTAAAAATCAAAAATTTATCGTTGCTCTATCGGGTGGCCCAGACAGCCTGGCACTGACCGCTTTGTCGGGCGCTTATAAGCAAGAAGTAAAATCAAAGTTTTTTTACGTTTTAATTAATCATAATATAAGAAAAAACTCCTCGAATGAGGCGCTAAAAGTCAAAAATCTTTTAAAAAAAAATAATATTGATTTAAAAATTATTAAAAATAATGGAAAGATTAATAAAAATATTCAGAAACACGCCAGGGATGTCAGATATAATCTTCTGACACAATACTCTTTAAAAAAAAAAATTAAAATTATTTTGACTGCTCATAATCTTGAAGATCAAGTAGAGACATTTTTTATAAGACTTTCTCGAGGAAGTGGTTTGAAAGGTTTAGCAGCTATGAAATCTTTAACTGATTTAAAAAATAATATTAAAGTTTTAAGACCTTTATTAGGTATAAAAAAAAAAGAATTAAAAAAAATCGCAAGGACTGTATATGGAACTTATATTGAAGATCCATCAAATAAAGACCTAAAATTTTTAAGACCTAGAATAAGAAATTTGGAAAAATACTTAAAAAAAAGTGGAATTGAATATGATCAAATAATTAAATCAATAAATAACTTAGCCTCAAGCAGGAATACATTAGATGAGTATTTCAACAACATCATCAAAAATGAGATGAAAAAAAAAGGACTCAAAGTAGAATTAGATATCGAGAGATTTAAGAAATTTAATGATGAAATTAAAATTAAAATTATTAATGAGTCTATTCGAAACTTAAGAAAAAATTACTATGACCCTAGAACAAGAAAAGTGTTAAATTTAATAAAAATTATTGAGGATAGAAAATTTAAAAGAGCGACATTAGGAGGCTGTATATTTTTTAGAGAAAAAGACAAATTGTGCGTAAAAATTGAGAAAAAGTAATATTTTTAGTGAATTTAGATATAATTTGTCTTATTTACAACCAATTTTCTTTAAATAATACTTGTTAAATATCATTTAATGATTATTTAAAACTTATGAATATGAAAAATTTAATTATGTGGGTCATAATAGTCCTTCTTTCTGTCGGACTGTTCAACATGTTTCAAGACCCAAGCAAAATTAATTCCGAAAAGAATACTTTACCTTTCTCAAATTTCTTAAGCGAGGTAGAAGCCGGAAGAGTTGTTGAGGTTAAAATTCAAGGTAATAATATTTCAGGTGTTCTGGCTAATGGTCGAAGCTTTTCTACATATTCCCCAAATTATCCAGAGTTAGTTGACAAACTTTCTTCAAAAGGAGTAAGTATTATTGCATCTCCACAAGAAGATAAAATGCCTTCACTATTAGGAATCTTGTTATCATGGTTCCCAATGCTTTTATTAATAGGGGTATGGGTATTTTTTATGAGGCAGATGCAGGGCGGTAAAGGCGGAGCCATGGGATTTGGTAGATCGAAAGCAAAACTTTTGAACGAAGCTCAAGGAAAGGTAACATTTAACGATGTTGCAGGTGTAGAAGAAGCCAAAGAAGAAGTCGAGGAAATAGTTGAATTTCTAAAAGATCCAAAAAAGTTTAGTCGTTTAGGTGGCAAGATACCTAAGGGAGCTTTACTGATAGGCCCGCCCGGAACGGGTAAAACATTACTTGCTAAAGCTATAGCAGGTGAGGCAAACGTACCTTTTTTTTCTATTTCGGGATCAGACTTTGTAGAAATGTTCGTTGGGGTTGGAGCTTCGAGAGTGAGAGATATGTTTGAGCAAGGAAAAAAACATTCCCCTTGTATAATATTTATAGATGAAATAGATGCAGTAGGTAGAAGCAGAGGCGCTGGTTTAGGCGGTGGAAATGATGAAAGAGAACAAACACTAAATCAGCTGTTAGTTGAGATGGATGGTTTTGATACGAACGAGGGTATTATTTTAATTGCTGCTACAAATAGACCAGATGTTTTAGACCCTGCTTTACTAAGGCCGGGAAGATTTGATAGACAAGTAGTGGTAGGAAATCCAGACATAATTGGCAGAGAGCAAATTCTCAAAGTTCACGTTAAAAAGATTAATACTGGACCAGATGTTAAATTAAGAACTGTTGCTAGAGGAACTCCTGGTTTCTCTGGTGCGGATTTAGCTAATTTGATAAACGAGTCCGCTCTATTAGCTGCTAGAAAAAATAAAAGAGTCGTTACCATGTCAGATATTGAAGAAGCAAAGGACAAGGTAATGATGGGAGCTGAGAGAAGATCAATGGTAATGTCAGAAGATGAAAAAAAATTAACTGCTTATCATGAGGGCGGACACGCAATAGTTGCTCTAAATGAAAAAGCTTCTGACCCCATACACAAAGCGACAATTATCCCAAGAGGTAGAGCTCTGGGGATGGTTATGAGATTACCAGAGAGAGATCAATTATCAGTAACAAGAGAGAAAATGCATGCAGACATCGCAGTTGCAATGGGAGGTAGAATCGCAGAGGAAATAATTTTTGGTCACGACAAAGTTACCTCAGGCGCATCATCTGACATTGAGATGGTAACTAAAATGGCAAAAAATATGGTTACTAAATATGGTATGACAACTGAACTTGGAACGATCGCATACGGTGAAAACGAAGAAGAGGTTTTTTTGGGAAGATCAGTAACCAAACAGCAAAATATGTCAGAGGAAACAGCAAAAAAAATTGACTCCGAAGTTAAAAAAATTGTTGATAAAGGCTACGAGAGGGCTAGAAAAGTTTTAACAGAAAAAATAGATGATTTGCACAAAATAGCGAAAGCATTATTAATATATGAAACTCTTTCAGGCGATGAGATAAGAGACTTGATTTTAAAAGATATTAAACCCACGAGATCTTTCAAAGAGGATGAAAATGATGACGGAAAAGCCTCTTCTGCTCTTGGGTCATTAGGATTAAAGCCAAAACCAGCAATTTAGAGAAAACATGATTAAATATTACACTAGAGCGTGTAATTTTTATTATGGGACTGAAGCAAACTTTCTTATAAAAAAAAATAAAGCGCTTCCATTGTGTGGCAATAAAGATATTGCATTTGATAAAATAGAGATTTTTTCACGTACTAAAAAAAAAGTAATAAGTAAATATTTCTCAATTAAAGATATTAAATATTTAAAAAAAAGTTTACAAAAAAAAATAAAAGAAGACTTGAAAAAAATATCTTCCAAAAGAAAAAACTTTTTAAAATTCATTGATTTTTCCGAACCTTCTATAATGGGTATTTTAAATCTTACACCTGACAGTTTTTCTGATGGAGGAAAGTTTAACAAAAAAGATAAATCTTTTAACCATATTAAAGAAATGATCATTTCTGGAGCAAATATAATTGATATTGGTGGAGAGTCTACTAGGCCAGGTTCAAAAATGGTCAAAGAAAAATTAGAAATAAAAAGAATTAAATTTGTGCTTGATAAATTTAAAAGAAAATTTAAAAAAACTTGTTTATCTTTAGATACAAGAAAATCAACAATAATGTTATTTGGTATAAAAAAAGGAGTAGATTTAATTAATGATGTTTCCGGATTCAACCATGATAAAAACTCTTTAGAAAATTTAAGAAAGCATAAGATTTCAAAAGTTCTGCACCATATGCAAGGGACACCAAGCAGTATGCAAAAAAACCCAAAATATAAAAATGTTCTACTAGATATTTATGATTATTTTGAAAAAAATTTAAAAACAAAAATAAGAGATAGTAAAGTCATATTAGATCCAGGTATTGGTTTCGGTAAAACTTTGAAACATAATTTGACTTTAATTTCCAAGATATCTTTGTTTCATAGTCTTGGTTTACCAATTTTAGTTGGCACTTCCAGAAAAAGATTTATAAATCAAATATCTGGCCAATATGATAGTAAAGAAAGAATAGGAGGAACTCTAGGATCTGTAATATTTTTACTTTCCCAAGGAGTTCAAATTTTTAGAGTACATAACGTAAAAGAAGTAAAACAGGGAATCTTGGTATTCAAAAAAATATTAATAAATACATGAAAAATAAATATTTTGGAACCGATGGTATTAGAGGAAGAGTAAATAGTGGAAATATTACAGGGGAAAAGTTTTTTAAGTTCGGTTTAGCATCAGGGACTTATTTTAAAAATCAAAAAAAATCTAAACAAATTGCAGTTATTGCAAAAGATACAAGATTATCCGGATATACTCTTGAACCTGCGTTGGTTTCAGGCTTAGTTTCTGGAGGAATGCATGTGATTACTCTCGGACCATTACCTACTAATGGGCTTGCAATGTTAACTAAATCTATGAGAGCAAACATGGGTATTATGATAACTGCATCGCATAACCCTTTCGATGATAATGGATTAAAACTATTTGGACCTGATGGATTAAAATTATCTGACAAAATTGAAAAGAGAATTGAAAGACTAATAGATGCAAAGAACACAAAACAACTTACAAATCCTAAATTGTTAGGAAGAGTTAAAAGATTAGAAAATGGAAATGATAAATATATTAAAATACTTAAAAAGAATTTTCCTAAAAATTTTAATTTAAAAGGTATAAGGATTGTCTTGGATTGTGCTAATGGTGCAGGCTACAAAGCAGCTCCAAAACTTTTAAGAGAATTGGGGGCAAAGATTCACCCTATTGGAATTAAACCAAACGGATTTAATATTAATTCCAAATGTGGATCTACACACCCGTCAAAAATAAAATCAGCAGTTAAAAAATTTAAAGCACATGTTGGTATATCATTCGATGGTGATGCTGATAGAGTTATAATGTGTGATGAAAATGGTAAAATTATTGATGGCGACCAGATAATTGCAATGCTAGCAAGAAGGTGGAAATTAAAGAGAATTTTAAAAGGCGGTGTTGTTGGAACATTAATGTCGAATTACGGTTTGGAAAATTTTTTAAAAAATGAAAAAATACGATTTGTTCGCTCAAATGTAGGAGATAGATATGTAAAGGAAAAAATGAAAAAAGTAAATTTTAATCTAGGAGGTGAACAATCTGGCCATATTATTCTAGGTAAATTCGCAACAACTGGAGATGGTTTGCTTGTTGCATTAGAGGTTTTATTTTCACTTAGAAAAAATAAAAAGGCTAGTAAACTATTAAATGTTTTTAAACCAGTTCCTCAAAAATTAAAAAATATTTTAGTTAAAAATAAGAATATTATTGATAAATTAAGTTGTAAAAAATCAATAAAACAAGCAAAAATATTAATGGGCGATAAAGGTAGAATACTAGTTAGAAAATCAGGAACAGAACAAAAAATTAGGATTATGGCAGAGTCATATGATAAAAAATTAATAATGAAAAGTATTAATTTAATTAAAAATAAAATTAAATAAATTGAAATCAAGATCAAAAGTTTTAATTGTAGCAGGATCAGACTCTTCTGGTGGAGCAGGTATTCAAGCCGACATAAAAACTATTTCATCACTTGGTAGTTACGCTATGACTGCCATAACAGCAATAACTTCTCAAAATACTACCGGCGTTCAATCAGTATTTCCTATTAATCATGTAGAAGTTGAAAAACAAATTAGATTTACCTGTAAAGATATAAAACCAAATGCAATTAAGGTTGGAATGCTTCATTCTTCAAAAATAATTAATTCTGTATTTTATGAGCTCAAAAAATTTAATGATATAAAAATAGTTTTAGACCCTGTTATGGTAGCGAAAAATGGAACAAAACTAATTGACAAGGGTGCAATAAAAAATTTGAAAAAGAAATTACTTAGCATTTCTTATCTGATTACGCCGAATATTCCAGAGGCTGAAGTCTTAACTAATGTAAAAATTAAAGATACAGACGACATGATTATTGTAGGAAAAATTTTGCTAAAAATGGGGGCAAAAAACGTTTTGATTAAAGGGGGGCATAGCAAGGCAAGCTTTATAGAGGATGTCTTAATTAGCGAACGTAATATTAATATATTTAGGAATAAAAAAATTAATACTAAAAATACTCATGGAACAGGTTGTACATTATCAAGCGCAATCGCAACATTTTTATCATGTGGAAAACCCTTAAAGAAATCTTGTGAGCTAGGGATTAAATATGTAAACCAAGCAATTAAGTTCAACCGAAACTATGGAAAAGGACACGGTCCAATAAATCATCTGAACTCAATTAAAATAAAAAAAATATTTGTATAATGAAAAATGTAGTTGTCGTAGGTTCACAGTGGGGAGACGAGGGAAAAGGAAAAATTGTTGACTGGCTTTCAAGTGAGGCAGATATTGTTGTTCGTTTTCAAGGGGGCCATAACGCAGGTCATACGCTAGTAATTGATAAAAAAATATTTAAGTTAAGATTATTACCTTCAGGCATTGTTCGTAAAGGAAAAATATCAATTTTGGGTAATGGAGTTGTTATTGATCCATGGGCACTCTTAGAAGAAATAGAGGAAATTAAAAAAAAAGGAGTGGATGTTACACCCGAAAACTTTATGATCTCAGAATCAGCTTCACTAATATTACCTTTCCATAAAGAAATGGATGAAATTAGAGAAGACTCTGCAGGAAAAGAAAAAATTGGAACTACTCGAAGAGGGATCGGACCTTGTTACGAGGACAAAGTTGGTCGAAGATCTATTAGGATAATGGATCTCAGGTCGAAAAGTAATTTAGAAAGTAGGCTAGAAAATGTTTTGTTGCATCACAATGCGTTAAGAAAAGGTTTGAAAAAAAAAATTTTCAAAAAAGAGATACTTAAAAAAAAATTATTAGAAATAGCGCCTAAATTACTGTGTTTCGCTCAACCGATTTGGCTAAAACTTGATGAATTTAAAAAAGAGAGAAAAAAAATATTATTTGAAGGTGCTCAAGGTATCTTATTAGATGTTGATCACGGAACTTATCCATATGTGACTTCCTCAAATACTGTGCCAGCCACAGCAGCCACAGGTTCTGGATCTGGGCCAAATGAAATAAGTTATATTTTAGGTATTACTAAGGCTTATACAACAAGAGTTGGAAGTGGACCATTCCCAACAGAATTAAAAAATAAGATTGGAGAAATTCTTGGGAAACGTGGAAAGGAATTTGGTACAGTAACAGCAAGAAAAAGACGATGTGGATGGTTTGATGGAGTTTTAGTGCGTCAGACAATTAAAATTTCTGGCATTAACGGAATTGCTTTGACAAAACTTGATGTACTTGATGAGTTGGAAGAGATTAAAATTTGTGTAGGATATGAATTGAATGGAAAAAAATTGAATTACCTTCCTGCAGCTACAGAAGATCAGTTTAATATCAAACCAATATATAAATCGTTTCCTGGCTGGATGACAAAAACTCAAGGAATAAGAAATATAAACGATTTACCCGAAAAAGCAAAAAAATATATTTATGCTTTAGAGGATTTTATTGGCGCAAAAGTTTCTAGCATTTCAACTAGTCCTGAAAGAGAAGATACAATATTAATAGAAGATCCTTTTAAGCTTTAACTTACTGGCAATAGGTTTTTCGACTTTGAAGCATTTATCATTGATTTTTGCAATTTTTCAAAAGCTTTAGTTTCAATTTGACGAATTCTCTCTCTACTAATTTTGTATTTTTTACTTAGCTCATCAAGTGTAATAGGGTTTTCAGATAATCTTCTTGCAGATATTATTTCTTTCTCTCTATCATTTAATATTTTCATCGCACTAGAAAGTAATTCTTTTTTGTCCTCATATTCCTGTTTTTGAGAGACAATTAATTCTTGGTCCAAATTATCATCAATTAACCAATCTTGCCATTCATCAGTTTCTCCAACTTTAATTGGGTCGTTTAAAGATTTTTCCTGACCCATCATTCTTCTATTCATATTAATCACTTCACTTTTATCAACATCCAACCTTTTTGAAATTTCTTTTACTTGATGATCCTTCAAATCTCCCTCTTGATTTGGAGCTATTTGACTTTTTAATTTCTTAAGATTAAAAAAAAGCTTTTTTTGCGCTGAGGTAGTTCCCATTTTTACCAAACTCCATGATCTTAAAACATATTCTTGTATAGCAGCCTTAATCCACCACATAGCATAAGTCGCCAATCTAAAACCCTTATCTGGGTCAAATTTTTTTACCGCTTGCATTAATCCGATATTACCTTCAGAAATTAATTCATTGACTGGCAATCCATATCCTCGGTAACCCATCGCTATTTTGGCTACTAATCTTAAATGACTAGTCACGAGCTTATGAGCTGATTGTAAATTGCCATTCTCTCTCCAATTTTTAGCTAACATGTACTCTTCCTCTGCATCAAGCATTGGAAACTTCTTTATTTGTGATAAATACAAAGATAGTCCGCCAGTTGAGGGTGTGGGCAAATTACTTATTTGGTTTATTTCGCTCATAACTAAGATTTATCTATTTGTTTTTTTTTTTCAACCACTCAATTTAGACAGTAAATTCAACAATTTTTTAAAGCTATCAGGTAATTCAGAGTCAAATTTTACCTTTTTGTTTTTTGTAGGATGAATAAATTCTAAAGTTTTTGCATGCAGCGTCTGACCTTTTAAAACTACAAGTTTTTTATAAAATTCAGAATTTATTTTCTTAAATTTTATATTTTTCTTTCCATACTGAATATCCCCTAATATGGGCACTCTTTTATATTTCATATGTAATCTAATTTGATGAGTTCTTCCCGTTTCAAGTTCACACTCAATTAAGCTAATTTTTGGCACATCCTTGATAGTAAAAATTTTCAATGTTTTGTAGTTTGTAATAGCTTTTTTTCCAGTTGTTTCACTTACTATCATTAATTTTCTATTTTTTTTATTTCTAGTAATTAGAGTTTGAATTTTCCCATTAAGTGGTCTTATAACTCCCCAAATTAAACAATGATATTTTCTCTTAATAGAATGTTCGTTAAACTGAATTCCAAGTTTACTGTGTGCATAATTATTTTTAGCTATTACCAGCAATCCGCTGGTATCTTTATCAATTCTATGTACTATACCAGGTCTTAAAGCTCCATTAACGTCAGATAGATTTTTTTTAAATTTATATATAAGGGCATTTACCAAGGTTTCGTCAAAATTACCAGCACCAGGGTGAACAACCATTCCTTCAGGCTTGTTGACCACAACTAAGTCATCATCTTCAAAAATTATATCTAAATTCGCATTAAACGGAATTAGATTATTTTTTTTAGTTTTAGCTAATGTCTTTACCTTTATTTCATCTAATGTTTTTACTTTTGTAGATGGGGAAATACTTAAAGTTTCATTAAGCATAACGCTTTTATTAACTATAAGCTTTTTAATAAATGACCTAGATAAATTATCCATCTTGTTGGATAAAAAAATATCCAATCTCTTACAATTATCATTTTTTTCTACTAAGAATTTCATTGTTTTATTCATAAATTAATTTAAATTAGCTTCATGCGCCGGTAGCTTCAACTGGATAGAGCGCCGGATTTCGGCTCCGGAGGTTATGGGTTCGACTCCTATCCGGCGCACCAAATTATAAAATCCATTCTTTAAATTTTTCTTTATTATTATATACGTAACTTGGAAAACTATCATCTACATTAACTTTTTTATATTTTATATTTCTGCCAAACAAATCTTCACCCTTAGCAATTTTTTCTTTAATGCTCTCAACATTTGTAAATTCTTCCTTATTATATTCTTGGTGAGAGTAGGAAATTATTTTGTGTTTTATGGAATTTGGCTCTTTCAAAAAACTAAAATGCCAGCCCCCATTATTAATCAGCTGGATCTTTTGATTAAAAATTTTCCAAAAAGGTCTTTTTTTGGCTTTCAGATTTCTAAGCCATTGAGGAGACCTAAGATCTTTCTTCCGACAAATTTTTGTTCCAGCCCAACTTGTTTCACTTATATTCAATAGGTTAATTTTAGATTGAAAATTTTTTTGTAAAAAACAGCCAAATTTATTTTTTACATCAAATTCTTTTATACTTATCGGATTTGGAATTTCATCAATATCTGAAATCATTATAAGATCATTGTCCTCAAATCTTTTATATCCCCGAGATAACCCGTTACGCTGAAACTGATCTCTAACATGATTACTGTGCCATCCTTTCTTTAAAGGCTTTACCTCAGAAGGTAAATCATCTATGACGATGTAAATTATTTTTTCCTTAAATTTTATAAAATTTTTTAAATTAAAATTTAATTTTTTGGGCTCGCCCGAATGTGTTTTAGTTGCCTCTGCAATAACAAACTTATCAACTTTTTCTTTCAAGGTATTTAGTCTTATATCTAAAACTAAATCTTCATCAAAATACATAAAACAATCAATTAATTTCATAATTTAATAGTTGAAGACGTAAAACCTAACTTTCTATTTTTCAGATTACTAGAAGAGCAATGTAGATTAGTCCTATCAAAAACCAATATATCTCCTAATTTCCATTTATAAATTAATTCAACTTTTAAACCTTTTAAATTTCCTATTTCTTCATGTTTTAAATATTTATCGTGAATTTTTTTATCGAAAGTCTCACCATTATATAAATTAATATGCTCTGAGGATCTTTTATTATAACCTTTTGCAGCTAATTCTGTCGGGTTAATTGAAAATGTTGTTGAACACCCATAGAACCTGTTTTTAAATATAATCGTTTCACCTTCCTCGGATAAAGGCACTAGTGTTTGTTTGAAAATAATTTTGTTAAAATTAAATCCAGTATCAACATGTAATGAAACCGGTAAAAAACTCTCTTGAAATAAACCCAGGCTTTCCAAATTGTCCTTAGAGTTAGGGTTATCCATTTGATAGTCTCCTATAATTGATTTTAATTTGTTTTTATAATTAATCTGCAATTCTTTTTCAAAATTTATAGACCATTTTTTTTTTACAATTTTTTGCCTTTTATTATCCACTTCTACAGGCAGATCTGAGTATAATTTTTGAAATTTAAGAATTTCTGCTTTATCTAAAAAATTTTTTACAATTATAGGTTTACTCTCATTTTTTTTTATTTCATCAATTTTCGTATGCATTTTATTCTCCCATATTAATTAAAGTTCCTCTTTTTTTTGCACCGAAATATGAAGCATAAAAAACTATTATTCCTATTACAAAATAAATAACAGAAATAATTGATGAGATAAAAATATTCGAATAATTAACAGACTCATTTAAAAGAATACTCCGCATTTCCTCAAAAATGTGAACTAATGGTAATCCTTTGGCTAATATTTGTAAAATATTTGGTAATATATCTATCGGATAATAAATACATCCTAAAGGAGCCAAGAAAAATAAACTTGCCCACGCAATATTTTCAAACGACGGACCAAACCTTAAAAGCCCAGACGTTACAAAAAGCCCTAAACTTATTCCAAACAAATACAGTGCTAATAAAAGTAACACTAAAGGCGGGCCCAACTCTAAAATAGACACACCAAATAATGGTATTGAAATTAAAACAGCAGGGACTAAACCTATTAAAGTCCGTAAAATTGCGGTCAAAGTTAAAGAAACAATAATTTCACTTATTTTAATTGGAGCAATGAACAGGTTAGTAAAATTCCTGCTCCAGATTTCCTCTAAGAACATCATGTTGAAACTAATACTAGCTCTAAACAAAAAGTCGTACAAAATTGCTGCTGTAAGTATTACTCCAACTGTATTGCTATAATAATCAGAGTTTAATGTAAAAAATTTTGATATAAATCCCCATAAAAAAATTTGTACAGTTGGCCAGTAAATTAGATCTAACACTCTTGGAAAAGAGTTCATTATTAAATAAAGATGTCTTAAGCCAAGTGCATAAATCTTATTAAAATTCATCTCTACTCCTAGCAAGTTTTAAAAAAGTTTCTTCCAAATTATTTCTTCCATGTTTTTTGATAAGTTCTTCACATGTTCCGTTGTCTATTATTTTACCCTTTCTCATCATTACTATACTATCGCACAATCGCTCAACTTCGCTCATGTTGTGTGATGCTAATAATATCGTAACTTTATTTTTAGATTTATAGTCTTGAATATAACTTCGAACAAAATCTCCAATATCTGGATCTAAACTTGCAGTAGGCTCATCTAAAAGTAAAATTTCTGGTTTATTAATTAAAGCTTTAGCTAGAGATACTCTATTTTTTTGACCAGATGAAAGTTCACCAGTTTTCCTATCAAAAAAATTTTTAATGTCTAGGTCATTAGAAATTTCATTTATTCTTTCAGAGAGATTTTCAATTCCATATAATCTTCCATAGATTTCAAGGTTTTGCTTTACAGTTAGTTTTTTTGGTAATTCAACATAGGGAGATGCAAAATTGAATCTACTTAAAATTTGATCTCTACTAAAAGATTTTAGATTTTTATTATTAATCAAAATATCACCACTCGTAGGTGTAATTAAACCAAGCATCATACCTATGGACGTTGTTTTTCCGCAACCATTTGGTCCTAATAATCCAATAGTTTTATTTTTTTCTATAAAAAAATTAATTTTATTTACAGCTAAATAGTCTTTATAAATTTTTGTGAGATTTTTTACCTGAATAAACATTATTTTGAAGCTCTTTTTATTCGATCATTAATAGCTATACCTGGGCCTTTATTGGGTATTTTTGAAATAAATATTTTTTTAAATCCTTTTTTTTTAATTTTTCTCATAATTTTATACAAGTTAGCAGCAGCTTCTTTCAAGTCGCCTTTTTTGCTTAAATTAAAATTATTCTTATTATTTTTGTTGTTTTTTCCAAAAGTTATTTGAGCATGATTAAGATTTTTAGTATTTCGACCTAAAATGATTGGAATTCCCGGTGAATAATGTTTTTTCATCATTCCTGGCGATCTAATTGTTTTGTTTTTTTTAGAAAAGCTCACCCTTAAGTATTTTTTAATTTCCATTGAACTAATTATGCCAGGTCTTAAAATTTTTGGTTTTTTAGTTAAATCTATTACTGTTGACTCAATTCCAACTTTTGAGTTTCCACCATCAATAATAATCTTTAATTTTCTTTTAAATTCTTCATAAACATCTGATGCGCTTACAGGGCTCAATCCGGAAGAAAGGTTTGCGCTTGGCATCGCAAGGGGAAAATTTATGATTTTTAGTAATGATTTAATTATTTTATGATCAGGAAACCTGACAGCTATAGTATTTAAACCTGCAGATGCTAAAGAAACAACTTTTGATTTATTATTTTTTTTTAGGACAAAAGTTAATGGTCCAGGACAATATTTTTTATAAAGTTTAAAAAAGTTTTTATTCAGTATTACATCTTTTTTTAAAGAGGTGATGCTGTTATAATGAATTATTAAAGGGTTTTTTTTTGGTCTATTCTTTAAGTGAAAAATTTTTTGCACAGCTTTTTTTGAATATGCATTTCCCGCAAGACCATAAACTGTTTCAGTTGGTATTCCAGCTATATTGCCTAGTTTGAGATAATTAGCGGTTTTTTTCAGTATCTTTTTATTAAAAGTGTAGATATTTGGGTAGATGTTTTTCATTATGTTATTATTATTTAATTTATGAAATTTGAAAATATTCCAGCTGATATCAAAAGTAAATCACTAAAAGAGGCTAGAGAGGAAATAAATGAAATAATTACCAAGCTTGAAGGCCAAAATTTTGAATTAAACAATGTTGAAGACATGTATAAAAGATTAATAAATTTAAATAAACATGTGGAAAATCTTTTCAAAATTAAGTCAAAAAAATTATCAAATTCTTAAATAGCAAATATCAAAATGATTAAAAAAAAATTAATAAATAACGCAAATAAGATTGATAAATATTTACTTAATTATCTAAATAAACAGAAAAAATCATTTTTAGCTTCACCAATGAAGTATGGAGTAATTTCTGGGGGGAAAAAAATAAGATCTACAATTATTTTAGACGCAGGTAAACTATTAAAAGTGAGTCAAAAAAAACTTTTAAGTATCTGTGCAGCTGTAGAATGTATTCATTCTTATTCACTCATCCATGACGATCTTCCTTGCATGGATAATGATACAATCAGAAGAGGTAAGCCAACGACACATAAAAAATATGGTGAAGCAACAGCTGTACTTGCAGGAAATTCATTATTAACTTTAGCATTTGAAATAATTGTGAGTAAGAAAAACTCACTTAATCTAAAACAAAAAAACGAAATAATAGAACTTTTATCTAACTGTTCAGGTCATACAGGAATAGCTGGAGGTCAAGAGCTTGATTTGAGGTTTGAAAATAAAAATAAAAATTTAAATCAAATATTAGATATGCAAAGAAAAAAAACAGGAAAATTATTCAATTTTTGTATCCAATCAGTTGCAATAATTGGAAACAAAAATAATAAGGAAAAAATATTATTAGGGAAACTTGGAGAGGACATTGGATTATTATTTCAATTGACTGATGACTTTTTAGATATAAAAGGCTCTAAAAAAGTGACTGGAAAACAAATCAAAAAAGATAACAAAAAGGGCAAAGCTACTTTAATAAGACTTCTTGGTTATGAAAAAACATTAAGATATGCAGATAAATTAGAGAAAAAAATATTGCTTAAATTAAAAAAACATGGAAAAAATGCAAAAGACTTAATAAATACTTTAAAATTTATAAAAGAAAGAAACTTTTAATGACAAGAATTATTAAACAAATTAATTTTCCATCTGATTTACGAAAATTCAAAAAAGAAGACTTAAAGCGAATTTCTGATGAACTTAGAGATGAGTTAATTGACGTTGTGTCAGAAACAGGAGGCCATCTAGGTGCTGGTTTAGGTGTAGTTGAGCTTACGGTGGCTTTGCATTTTGTATTTGATACTCCAAAAGATAAATTAGTTTGGGATGTTAGTCATCAATGCTATCCTCATAAACTCATTACTGGCAGAAGAGAACGAATTAAAACTTTGAGAAAAGGTGGAGGTTTATCTGGTTTTACAAAAAGGACAGAGAGTGAGTATGATCCTTTTGGAGCAGCTCATAGTTCTACTTCTATTTCTTCAACCTTGGGCATGTCAGTGGCAAAAAAATTATCAAATAATAATAATAATGTTATAGCAGTTATAGGCGATGGGGCTATGAGTGCTGGAATGGCATATGAAGCAATGAATAATGCTGGAGCTCTAAAATCTAATTTAATAGTAGTATTAAATGATAATGATATGTCAATCGCTAGACCCGTAGGTGCAATGAGCAAATATTTAGCTAATTTGTTGTCTGGTAAACTATATTTTAGTTTTAGAGAAACTTTGAAAATGATTATTTCTGCTTTTTCAAAAAGATTTAGTCAAAAAGCAGGTAAAGCTGAAGATATGTTAAGAAATATGGTTACTGGTGGAACATTATTTAGCGAACTTGGATTTTATTACGTGGGGCCAATAGACGGACATGACGTAGAAAGTCTAGTACAAATATTCGAAAATGTTAAAAATTCTAATCATCAAGGCCCGGTTCTTATTCATGTAAGAACGCAAAAAGGAAAAGGATATAAACCTGCTGAGGAGTCTGGGGATAAATATCATGGAGTTTCTAAGTTTAACATTTCAACTGGCGAGCAATCAAAGTCTAAGTCAAATACTCCTTCATATACGAAAGTATTTGCAGATACTTTGATTAAGCACGCCGAACAAGACACAAAAATTGTGGGAATTACTGGTGCAATGCCATCTGGGACAGGTATTAATTTATTTGAAAAACGATTTCCTGATAGAGCGTTTGACGTTGGGATAGCAGAACAACATGCTGTAACTTTTGCAGCAGGATTAGCTACAGAGGGATATAAACCTTATGCAGCAATTTATTCAACTTTTTTACAAAGAGCTTATGATCAAGTAGTTCATGACGTTGCTCTACAATCCCTACCGGTGAGGTTTGCAATAGATAGAGCTGGGTTAGTCGGCGCTGACGGACCAACTCACGCAGGATCTTTTGACATAACATACTTATCAACTTTACCAAATTTTGTAGTTATGGCTGCAAGTGATGAGGCAGAACTAGTTAAAATGATTAATACATCTGTTGAAATTAATGATCGACCTTCAGCCTTTAGATATCCTAGAGGTAATGGAGTTGGAGTTTCGTTGCCTCCCATCAATGAAATTTTAGAAATTGGAAAAGCAAAATTAATTAAGGAGGGAAAAAAAGTAGCATTATTAAGTTTTGGAACACGACTTGAGGAATGTAAAAAAGCCTCTGAAGGCTTAAGAAAAAAAGGTATTGAATGTACAATAGTTGACGCAAGATTTGCCAAACCATTAGATGAGAAATTAATTATGGAGGTGGCAACTAACCATGAAGTTTTGATAACAATCGAGGAAGGTTCTATAGGTGGTTTTGGCTCACATGTGATGCAATTATTATCTGATAGAGGAGTTTTTGATACAGGCTTAAAATTCAGATCGATGATTTTGCCAGATATTTTTATAGATCAAGACACACCTGAAAAAATGTATGAAACTGCTGGTTTAGATAGTTTATCGATAGTAAATAAAGTTCAAGAAACTTTGAATTCAAATATAATTATAGCAAAAAATAAAAATAAGAAATCTAATTAACTACACTGCGCTCTATGCATTAAATAATGATCCAATAGAACGCAGTTTATCATGGCTTCACCTATCGGCACCGCTCTAATGCCTACACAAGGATCATGTCTTCCTTTTACCGAGATTTTAGTATTTTTGCCTTTTTTATCTATTGTATTTCTTTTTGTTAAAATTGATGAAGTAGGCTTGACTGCAAATGAAGCAACGATATTTTGACCTGAAGAAATACCTCCCAAAATTCCACCAGCTTGGTTAGTTTTAAATTTTATTACTCCAGACCTTTTTCTCATTTCGTCAGAATTTTCCTCTCCAGTTAGAAAAGCCGCATTCATTCCAGCTCCAATATTAACTCCCTTTACAGCATTTATACTCATTAATGCTGCAGCTATATCAGTATCAAGTTTAGAATAGATTGGAGCACCTAAACCAACTGGAACACCAGTTGCTCTTAACTCTATTATTGCTCCACAAGAGGAACCTGCTTTTCTTACAGCCAAAAGATATTTTTCCCAAAGTTTTACAGATTTTTTATCTGGACAAAAAAAGGGATTTTTTCTTATCTCACTATTCTTCCAATTTAGTTTATCGCAAGACATTAACCCTAGTTGAGTGACGGCACCGATTACATTAAATTTTGAACCTATCATTTTCTTAAGAACAGTTTTGGCTACTGCGCCTGCAGCAACTCTACTAGCAGTTTCTCGAGCAGATTGCCTGCCTCCACCTCTGTAATCTCTAATTCCATATTTTTTAAAATAAGTATAGTCAGCGTGACCAGGTCTAAATTTATTTTTTATTGTTTCGTAGTCTCTGGATCTTTTATCTTCATTATAAATAATTATAGAAATTGGAGTCCCAGTAGTTTTACCTTCAAATACACCAGATAAAATTATAACTTTATCTGCCTCTTTTCTTTGAGTGGTAAATTTTGATTGACCAGGTCTTCTTCTGTCCATATCTTTCTGAATATCTGCCTCAGATATAGGTATATTAGGGGGACATCCATCTATTACACAACCAATAGCTGGGCCATGGGACTCTCCCCAAGTGGTAAACCTAAATATTTTTCCAAAAGTATTAAAAGACATAGATAATTAATGTATAAATTATTTTAAAGAAATTATGAATCAAAAAAATGGCAAAAATTCACTTGGTATAGATATTATCTTTGAAGAATTAGATAATCCAATAGAATTGTTTAAAAAATGGTTTTCTAAGGCAGAGGAAAGTGAAATTAATGACCCCAACGCCGTTGCTATTGCAACTTCAAATAAACATAATCAGCCAAATGTAAGAATAGTCCTTCTCAAAGGTTTAAGCGACAAAGGATTTGTTTTTTATACAAATTTTAACAGTAAAAAAGGAAATGAACTTAAAGAAAATCAAAAAGCCTCAATGTGCTTTCATTGGAAAAGTTTAAGACGTCAAGTAAGAGCTATTGGAAAAGTAGAAGAAGTCTCAGCTAAAGAGGCAGATGATTATTTTAATTCACGACCATACAAAAATAGAATTGGTGCGTGGGCCTCATCACAATCTTCAATTTTAGACCAAAGAGAAACATTTTTGAATAAAATAAAACAATTTGAAAAAAAATTTCCTGATCAAAAAAATGTGCCAAGACCACCACACTGGTCCGGATGGAGATTATTACCAGAAGAAATAGAATTTTGGTTGGACGGCGAAGGCAGAATACATGAGAGATTAAACTATAGAAAAAAAAATGGAAATTGGGAGAAAGAGCTTCTTTATCCTTAAAAAGATCTATTGAGGCTAAAGCTCGTTAAGTTTTGTAAGATTTTTTTATCTTCGTTATCTGGAAAAATCGCTAAAGCATCATAAGAAACATTTACAAAATATTCAGCTTTTTTGAATGTAGCTTCGACTGCTTTATATTTATTAATTATAGATAATGTATCACTAAAATCTTTTTCAGTTCTTTTTTCCTTTTTCATTATTATATCAAGAAAATTTTTTTCTTCTTTATTTCCTTTCTGAAAAATAATAATCATTGGAAGAGTAACTTTTCCTTCAAAAAAATCTTTACCAATTTCTTTACCAAACATTTTTTCTTTTGCATAAAAGTCAAGAGCGTCATCAGCAATTTGAAATGCCAGTCCCAAATTTCTACCGTATGACTCCAAAGCTTTTTTTTCTTTTTCATTACTCCCTGATAAACAAGCTCCTGTTTTAGTTGCTGCAGAAAAAAGTGAGGCTGTTTTTAAGTTTATTATATCTATATAAGTTTCCTCTAATAGATCAGCTTCGCCTTTATGCTGAAGTTGTAAAACTTCACCCTGAGCAATTTTTGAAGAAGTAGAGGATAGCAACTTTAAAACTTCTAAGTCACCGTCTTCAACCATCATTTCAAAACATCTACTAAGCAAATAATCACCTACCAAAATAGATGATTGATTACCCCAAACAGAATTAGTAGTTTTGATCCCCCTCCTCAATTCACTTTCATCTATAACATCATCGTGTAAAAGAGTTGCAGAATGAATTAATTCAACACAAGCAGCTAAATTAATATCTCTTTTATCTTCATTATATCCAGTTAATTTTGCAGATTCTAAAGTTAGGAGTGCTCTTAATCTTTTACCGCCTGATCCTAAGTGATGATCGCTCATCTTCTTAATCAGACTTACATCACTTTTTAACTTTTCTTGAATAAGATTTTCAACTTTTTGCAGCTTATCACCAAGAAGGTTTTTAAGTTCAAGGTAAGCAGAATTTGCTGATTTTTTTAAAGGTATAACTGATCCCATAAGCAATATTTATATTTGTTTCAGCTAATAATAAATTTTTAAATGATCCCGTGGTGACGCACCCACAATTCAACTATAAGTAGCGTAATTATTAATTAAAATTTAATTTTTTGCTGTTATAAGAATATAATTAATCATCAAAAAATATGTTTTCATTTTTTAAGAAAAAAAAAGTAGTTCCACATGTCAGACTCACAGGCATTATAGGTTCAGCAGGTAAGTTTAAACAAGGCATGGAATTAGCTAATCAGAGGGATATTTTGAAAAAAGCTTTTTCAGTTAAAAAAATTTCTCACGTTGCAATATCAATTAATTCTCCGGGAGGATCCCCGGTTCAGTCGCATTTAATTTATAGTTATATAAGGCAGCTAGCTGAAAAAAAAAAGGTAAAAGTAATAATATTTGCCGAAGACGTCGCAGCATCAGGTGGATATTTTATTGCATGCGCTGGAGATGAAATTTATGCAAACTCAAGTTCAATCATTGGTTCAATCGGAGTAATTTCTGCATCCTTCGGTTTTAAAGACCTAATTCAAAAGATTGGAGTTGAAAGAAGAGTTTATACAGCTGGAAAAAACAAAAGCACTTTAGATCCATTTAAAGAAGAAAAAGAGGAGGACATTAAAAGATTAAAAACTATACAACTTGAATTACATGAAGACTTTATAAAAGTTGTCCAAAATAGCAGAGGGTCAAAACTTAAGGATCCCGAAAAAAATAATATTTTTACTGGAGAATTTTGGACTGGAAAAACATCATTAAAACTTGGTCTAATTGACGGTATTGGAAACGCTGACCAAGTGTTAAAAGAAAAATTTGGTGAAAAAGTAATTATTAAAACATTTGAAAAACCTAAAGGTTTTATTGCAAGAAAACTTTCTTCATCTGTTCAAGACCCAGTTGAAAAACTTGTAAATTTAATTGAAGAAAAATCTATGTGGCAAAAATTTGGTTTATAAATGCCAGTTAAAAAAAAAGTTAGTAAAAAAAATAACTCCCTTTCTTTTCAAGATATAATAATGAATCTTCAAAAATTTTGGGGAAGAAATGGCTGTGTAATTTTACAGCCATATGATTTAGAAGTTGGAGCTGGGACTTTTCATCCTGCAACTACGTTAAGATCTCTAGGTCCTAAACCATGGAAAGCTGCTTATGTTCAGCCTTCAAGACGACCAACGGACGGTAGATATGGTGAAAACCCAAATCGTTTACAACACTATTATCAATATCAAGTAATTATTAAACCATCCCCAAGTAACATTAAACAAACATATTTAAAAAGCTTAGCGGCTGTTGGTATAGATGTTAAAAATCATGATATCCGTTTTGTTGAAGATGATTGGGAAAGTCCAACCTTAGGGGCAGCAGGACTTGGGTGGGAAGTCTGGTGTGATGGAATGGAGATTACCCAATTTACTTATTTTCAACAAATGACAGGTATAGAATGTAAACCTGTTCCAGTTGAAATTACTTATGGTCTTGAGAGGCTATGTATGTTTGTTCAAGAAAAAAATAATGTTTTTGATCTGGATTGGAATAATAATGGTGTGAAATATAAAGAAGTTTTCTTTCAAGCCGAAAAAGAATTTTCTGCTTATAACTTTGAGTTCGCAAATACTGATGCTTTGCTTAAAAGTTTTGAAAATACTGAAAATGAATGTAAATCTTTACTTGAAAAAAATCTTTCATTACCAGCTTATGATCAGTGTTTAAAAGCAAGTCATATATTTAACTTATTAGATGCCCGGGGCGTTATAGGTGTAGCAGAAAGAACTGGTTATATCACAAGGATAAGAGAGCTCGCAAAAGGATGCGGTGCACTATGGTTAAGCTCTCAAAGTTAATTTATGGCAGAACTTTTATTGGAACTTTATAGTGAAGAAATTCCACCTCAACTTCAAATAGGAGCAAGAACACAACTAAAAGAATTTATTAAAAGTTCATTTAAAGATAATGAAATTAGATATAAAGAGCTAATAGTATACTCTTCACCAACAAGACTAGTTCTTTTAGCAAATGATATAGCTGAAATTATAAAATTAGCAGCTAAAGAAATTAAAGGACCCAAAATAGGATCTCCTGATAAAGTTATACAAGGTTTTTTGAAAGCAAAAAAAGTATCAGAACAAGATTTAATCGAAAAAGATACAGATAAAGGAAAATTTTACTTTATTAAAACTCAACCTAAGTCAGTTTTAGTTGAAGAATTATTATGCAAAATTATCCCTAAAGCTATCAGTTCAATTAGCTGGAAAAAGTCAATGAAATGGTCTGATCACAATTTAATGTGGGGAAGACCTCTTCAGTCAATATTTGCAAGATTTAATAATAAAAAACTCTCTTTTAACTTTGATCATTTAGAGACAACAGATAAAATAATTGTCGAGCAAGATCTGATAATTAAATCCAGAAAAATTAATAATTTTAAAGAGTACTTAAGTTTTCTTAAAACTTTTAATATTATTGTTGATCATCAAGCTAGAGAACAAATTATTCTCAAAAAGATTAGTTCTATTTCAAATTCTAAACAGTACAAAGAGAGAATTAACAAAAACTTATTAGAGGAAGTTGTAAATATTGTTGAAGACCCTCATTTATTACATGTAAGTTTTAATAAAGATTATCTAAAAATACCTCAAGAAATTATCATCTCTACTTTGGAGAAACACCAAAGATATTTTCCAATTTTTGACAGTAGAGAAAGATTAACAAACAATTTTTTTGTTGTAGCAAATAAAAAGGATGAAAAAAAATTCATTATAGAGGGAAATAAGAGAGTCATTGAGGCGAGATTAGCTGATGCTAAATTTTTCTGGGATAAAGATCGATCTAAAAATTTGATTAAACAAATAGCAAATTTAAAATCAATTATGTTTTATGAAAAACTTGGAACTGTTTATGACAAAACTCAAAGACTGAGAAAATTAGCAGGTCTTCTATCTGATGATTTGAATATAAGCAAAGAAAAAGTACAAGTAGCGGCTTCAATTTCAAAATCTGACTTATGTTCAGATTTGGTAGGGGAATATCCTGAACTTCAAGGAGTTATGGGAAAATATTTTGCTTTAGCACAAGGATTTGAAGAGGATATCGCTAACTCAGTTAGTGATCACTATTTACCTATTGGTTTAACATCTGCGTTACCTAAAAAACCGTTTGGCTATTCAATTTCGATTGTAGACAAGATTGACACTTTAGTTGGCTTTTTTGTTGTAAATGAAAAACCTACAAGCTCAAAAGATCCTTTTGCTTTAAGACGAGCAGCAGTAGGTTTACTAAGAATAATAATTGAAAATAAATTATCATTTAAATTAAGAGATCTAATTAGTTATGCAATAAGACTATATCAAGATCAAGGTGTTGAGATAAAAAATGAGAAAACTGAACAAGAGGTTTTAGATTTTATTAAAGAAAGAATGAGAAATGTTTTAAAATTAAAAAATATTAAACCTGATATTATAGAAGCCTCAGTTAGTTCACATGCTGGAGATAATTTTTTAGATCTTTATGCAAAAACTATTTTAATTAATAAATATAAAAATAAAGGAATCGGTATTAATGCAATTAGCTCTTATAAACGAGCATCAAACATTTTGGATAAAGCTGGAAAAGGAATCACTGGAAGACCAGATGCTGTTTTATTTAGAAAGGAAGAAGAAAAAGTTCTTCATGAAAAAATTAATGAAATTAGAAAAGCTTTTACTGTTAAAGATGAAAATAAAGACTACGAAAGTTTGTTAATGAAGTTGTCTGACACTAAAGAATCTACAGATAATTTTTTTGACAATGTGGTAGTAAATGATGAAAATCATGATATTAAAAATAATCGATTAGAGCTATTAAAAATGTTTTGTAACACCTTTGATAATTTTATCGATTTTTCAAAATTAGAGGGTTTGTAATGGCAAAAGTTGTATTTAGTTTTGATGATAAATCTGCAAAAAATTTAAAGAATAAAAAAAATATTTTAGGTGGTAAAGGAGCCAATCTTGGAGAGATGGGAAGATTAGGTTTACCAGTTCCTCCTGGTTTCACTATTTCAACAGATGTTTGTGATCTTTTTTATAAAAACAAAAAAAAAATTCCTAAAAGTGTTATTAAAGATATCGAAGCAGAGCTTAAAAATATTGAAAAGAAAACTAAAAAGAAGTTTGGTGATCTTAAAAATCCGTTATTAGTTTCAGTTAGATCAGGTGCTAGAATTTCTATGCCTGGTATGATGGATACGATTTTAAATCTCGGTCTTAATGATAAAACAGTAGAGTCATTAAAAAAGAAAACTTCAAACGGTAGATTTGCTAAAGATAGCTATAGAAGATTTATACAGATGTATAGCAATGTAGTTCTCGGCGTTGAAGGACACTTATTTGAAGAGCTAATTGACAATTACAAATTAACAAAAGGTGTATTACTAGATACAGATTTAGATGAAAGTGATTGGGATGGGTTGATAACAAATTTTAAAGATCTAGTAAAAAAAGAAAAAAAAATTAATTTTCCACAAGACGTAAAAGAACAATTACTAGGAGCTATAAATGCAGTATTTTTATCTTGGGACAGTCAAAGAGCAAAAACATATAGAAAATTAAATCAAATTCCTGAACATTGGGGAACTGCAGTAAACATTCAAGCGATGGTTTTTGGTAACATGGGGAAAGATTGTTCAACAGGTGTCGCTTTTACTAGAAACCCGTCAACGGGGGAAAATTCTTTTTTTGGAGAATTTTTAATTAATGCACAAGGCGAAGATGTTGTAGCAGGAACGCGAACGCCTCAATATATAACAAAGAAAGCTAAACAAGAGTCTGGTTCAAAAGATCTATCAATGGAAGAGGCAATGCCTAAAGTTTATAAAGAGCTGGCAAAAGTATTTTTAAGATTAGAAAAACATTACAAAGATATGCAGGATATCGAGTTTACAGTTGAAAATAATAAGCTTTGGATGTTGCAAACTAGATCAGGAAAAAGAACAGCTAAAGCTGCAATTAAAATTGCAGTAGATATGGTTAAAGAAAAATTAATATCTAAAAAAGAAGCAATTAAAAGAATTGATCCAAAAACTTTAGACACTTTATTACATCCAACTCTAGACGATAAAGTCAAAAAAGAAATTATTGCATCTGGTTTACCTGCATCTCCTGGTGCAGCAAGTGGAAAAGTTGTTTTCACTGCAGATGAAGCAGAAAAATTAAATGGGATGATGCAAGATACAATATTAGTGAGGTTAGAAACTTCACCAGAAGATATACATGGAATGCATGCAGCTAAAGGAATTCTTACGGCTAGAGGAGGCATGACTAGCCATGCGGCGGTTGTAGCACGAGGAATGGGAAGACCATGTGTTTCGGGCTCAAGTGAAATTACGATCGATTATGAATTAAAACAATTTAAAGCTGGAGACGTAATTATTAAAGAAGGAGACATTATTACTATAGACGGTGGAAGCGGAAAAGTAATGAAAGGCTTAGTGCCTACTGTTCAACCTGAAATTTCTGGTTATTTCTCTACAATAATGAAATGGGCTGATGAATTTAGAAAATTAAAAGTGAGAACGAATGCTGAAACAGAAGCAGACAGTAAAATCGCGAGAGAATTTGGAGCTGAGGGGATTGGTTTATGTAGAACAGAGCATATGTTCTTTGATGAGGAAAGAATTTTATCTGTAAGACAAATGATTTTATCTAAATCAAAAGAAGATAGAAATAGTGCGCTGGATAAACTTTTACCTCATCAAAAAGAAGACTTTAAAAAAATATTCAAAGTCATGTCAGGTTTGCCTGTAACTGTAAGATTATTAGACCCACCACTTCATGAATTTTTACCAAAAGCTGAAAAAGATATAGAGGAAGTCGCAAGATCTTTAAATTTATCAGCAAAAGAGGTTAAAGATAGAATTTCAGAACTCCATGAGGAAAACCCTATGCTTGGTCATAGGGGATGCAGACTTGGTATTTCTTTTCCAGAGATTTATGAAATGCAATGTAGGGCAATTTTTGAAGCTGTAATTGAATTAAAAAAACAAAAAGTAAAAGCATCTTTTGTAGAAATAATGATACCGCTGGTTTCAACCGAGTCTGAATTAAAAATTTTAAGAGCTTTAGTTAATAAAATTGCAAAAGAAAAAGAAAATGAAAATAAATTAAAACTTGAATATATGATTGGTACTATGATTGAATTACCAAGAGCCGCTTTACAAGCGAAGTCCATTTCTAAACACGCTGATTTTTTTAGCTTTGGGACTAATGATTTAACTCAAACAACTTTTGGAATAAGCCGGGACGACTCAGGAAAATTTTTAAACGATTATATTGATAATAAAATTTTTGACGTGGATCCATTTGTAAGTATTGATCAAAATGGAGTAGGGGAGCTTGTAGAAATTGCGTCTTCAAGAGGTAGAAAAACAAATAAAAATATTAAATTAGGTATTTGCGGTGAACACGGCGGTGATCCAAAGAGTATTGAGTTTTGTTCTAGAAAAGGACTAAACTATGTTTCATGCTCTCCATTTAGAGTTCCAGTGGCAAGATTAGCTGCTGCTCAAGCAGAATTATCTAAATAATAAAGTCGTATTAAATGATTTGGCGCTATGAGTAATCGCACCAACTGAAATTCTATTTACACCTGTTTTCGATATTTGTTTGATATTTTTTAAAGTAGCATTTCCGGAGTACTCTGTTTCATATTTATTTTTGCAAAGTTTTAAGCAATTTTTCAATTGTGAAAAGTTCATATTATCAAAAAGTATTCTTTTAAATTTTAAGCCTAAAATTTGTTTAAGCTGATTTATATTTTCGACTTCAACCGTAACAATTTTTTTTGTTTTTATAGCTTTTTTAACTAATTCTCTAAGGTTATTAGATGCACTAATATGATTATCTTTAATAAGAATTTCATCGCTTAAATTATATCTATGATTATGACCACCACCTTTTTTGACAGCATATTTCTCAAGTGTTCTTAAATTAGGTGTTGTTTTTCTTGTACAACAGATCTTGGTTTTTTTACTGGTCTTTTTTACAAATTGATTTGTTAATGTGGCGATCCCTGAGGCATGATTAAGAAAGTTTAAAGCAGTTCTCTCAGCGGTTAGGATTGTATTTGTTTTGGCTTTTATATTGGCAATTACTTTATTTTTTTTTATTTTTTTTCCATCAGTGACTTTCTTTATAAAAATGGTTTCTCTTCCAACTAATTTAAAAGCTGTTTTACAAAACTCTAAACCAGCTATTACACCATCTTGTTTAGCTATTATCCTAGCTTTAATAATTCTATTTTTTGCACTGATAATATTTGTAGTGACATCGCCTCTAGGCTTCAGGTCTTCCTCTAAAGCTTTTCTTACAACTGATTTAATATAAAATTGATTTAATGCTTGCACTTATTTAACGACCGATCTCGGTCATTCTGATTACAGACTTTCTCGCGGCCTCTATAGTTTTACTATCTAAAATAATCTCATTAGTTTCATTTTCTAAACAATCTAATATTTTTTTTAAATTAATTTTTTTCATATAAGGACATAAATTACATGGTTTGATAAAAGATACTTTCGGATTATCAGCTTCTACGTTGTCACTCATTGAACATTCTGTAACTAACATAACTTTTTTAGGTTGCTTACTTTTTACATAATCAATCATTCCAGACGTTGATCCTGCAAAATCAGAAGCAGCAATTACATCTGGCGGACATTCAGGATGAGCTATTATTTTAATTCCAGGATTTTGGGATTTAATTTCCTCAATTTCTTTTCCTGTAAACTTTTCATGTACTATACAAGTTCCTTTCCAAGAAATTATTTTTACCTTAGTATTTTTTGCTACGTAGTCTGCTAAGTATTGGTCAGGTAGAAAAATTACTTTATCTACATTTAAAGACTCAACTACTTTTACCGCGTTAGCTGAAGTACAGCAAACATCAGTCTCAGCTTTAACGTCTGCAGAAGTATTTACATAAGAGACAACAGGAACACCTGGAAACTTTTGTTTTAATAATTTTACATCCTCACCTGTAATTGAATTAGATAAAGAACAGCCTGCTTGCATGTCAGGAAGGAACACTTTTTTTTCTGGACACATTAATTTTGCTGTTTCTGCCATAAAGTGTACCCCACACATAATAATTTTATCAGCTTTGGTTTTAGACGCCTCTACTGCTAACGCTAAAGAGTCAGCAGATATATCCGCTACACCATGGTAAATTTCCGGAGTTTGATAGTTATGAGCAAGTATAATTGCATTTTTTTCTTTTTTAATTTTATTAATTCTCTCTATTAATGGAGCATGGATTTTCCATTCAGCTTCAGGAACGAATTTTGAGATTTTCTTATAAATCTCTTGAGTGGAGCTCAAATTTTGTTGTTGTACAGACATACTAATTCCAATTTACCAACTTGAGATTAAATTGTCATTCATTTATTGTCGCATTATTATTGCGGTCGTGCTGAAATTGGTAGACAGGCACGCTTGAGGGGCGTGTGGGTTTCCCGTGAGAGTTCGAGTCTCTCCGACCGCACCAAAAAAGGGAATTATGATTGAATATATAAGAAGGCACAAAAGAATTATATTTATAATTTTAGTTATAGCTTTTATTGAATTAAGTGGATATGGAATACTGGCGTCGTTATCTAGGTTACTAAACGTTCTCTAGAATTTTACATTCTTTATTGTTTGCTAATAAAACTTTATCTTTAAAATCTTCAAGATTAGGTTCAAAAACTTTGATTAATCCAAAGGGGTAAGGCTGATCAATAAGTATTTTTCCTATTTTAATATCATTAAAAGTAATTTCATCTCCGATATTTAATTTTTTAGATGACGATATGGGCAACAATCTTCTTCTAAGTTTGTTTTTTAATTTCATCCTTGCAGTATTTTCTTGTCCTACAAAACATCCTTTTTTAAAATCTATGGCTTGAAACAACTCAAAATTTGCCTCTAAACCAAACAATTGATCTTTTAAATTAATTAATCCTTTTTCAGGTACTCCTAATTTATGTGCAAGAGAATAATATTCTTTTTTATCGATAATATTGAGACTTAATTTTTTAATTGTTAAGTAAAGTTTTTCAAGATTTGAAATTATTCTTGCTCCTAATTTTTCGTTTCTTGGATCTAAAAAAATAGGAGTATCTCTGTAAGTAATAGTATTTTCATTTGAATTTAATTCCTCTTGCAATTCCTTGAATCTTGAATTGTTAATTACTCCAATAACGAATTTAGAAGAAAAGTCCTCAATTTCAACTTTTGATCTTAACTTATATTTTGATAAATCTTCTATTAGATCACTAGTAGAGTTTTCGCTACAGTCTAATAAATATCCTTTATTATTCTGAATTATAAAAAATTCATTCAAATATTTGCCTTGAGGAGTCAACAAGGCTGAAAAGACAGAGTTTTTATTAGAAACTTTATTTATGTCGTTTGTAATTATATTTTGGAGAAAGTCTTTTGCATCTTCACCACTTACTAAGATTACTCCTCTTTTTTCTAAAATTACAACTTGATCTTTTTTCATAAATGTTACTTATACAATATATTATATATTAAAAATATGTCTGATAATTATAGTCTCATTATTAAAAATGGCTCCTGTTATATCGACGGTAAATTGATAAAATCTGATATTGGTTTATATGAAAATAAAATTCAAAAGATAGGGAATCTAGAAGAAAATAATTGTAAAGTTTACGACGCATCTGGCAAAGTAGTTTTACCTGGAGTCATAGACACCCAAGTACATTTTAGAGAACCTGGTTCTACTGATGCGGAAGATCTAGAAAGCGGAAGCAGAGCCGCAGTTCTTGGAGGAGTAACCTCTTTATTTGAGATGCCCAACACTAACCCTCCAACAGCAAATTTAATAGAGTTTGAAAAAAAATTGCAAGCGGCAAAAAATAGAATGCATACTAATTATGCATTTTATTTTGGTGCAACTCCTCAAAATACTGAACAACTTGCACAACTTAAAAATGTTGAAGGCTGTTGTGGAGTTAAACTTTTTGCAGGATCCTCGACAGGCAATCTTTTAGTGGACAAAGAGGCGGATATCGAAAAAGTGATTTCTAGTAGTGACAGGATAGTTTCAATTCACTCTGAAGATGAAGATATAATTAAATTAAGAAAAAAATTTATTAGACAAGGAGATGTTCACTCTCATCCTGAATGGAGAAATGTAGAATGTGCGATGTCCTCAACTCGTAGAGTTGTAAAAATTGCAGAAAGATATAATAAAAAAATTCATGTCTTACATGTTACTACTAAAGAAGAGGTCGATTTTTTAGCTATGCATAAAAAAAACGTTACTTTTGAAACAACTCCTCAACATCTAACTTTGTATGCACCAGATTGTTACGATAAATTAGGAACTTACGCTCAAATGAACCCACCTTTAAGATCGAAAGATCATTACGATCGTTTGTGGGTTGCTATAAAAAATAATGTTGTAGATGTTCTTGGGTCAGATCATGCTCCCCACTTAAAAATAAATAAAGACAAAGAATACCCGAATACTCCCTCAGGAATGCCAGGTGTTCAAACTATTTTTCCAGTTATGATTGATCATGTGAACAATGGAAAACTAGAGTTAAATCAACTCATAAATTTGATGTGTGAAAATCCATGTAAAATCTTTGGAATTAAAAATAAAGGCTTTATAAAAGAGGGTTTTGATGCAGATCTGACAATAGTTGATATGGATAAAGAAGTTACTATAAAAAATGAAATGATTGCTAGTAAATGTGGATGGACACCCTTTCATAATTATAAGGTAAAAGGTTTCCCTGTAGGTACTGTCGTAAACGGTATTTTAGTAATGTCTGAGGGAAAAATTTTAGTTGAGTCGAAAGGCCAACCTTTAAAGTTTTAGAATATTATTATCTTTCAAGTCTTGTTTAATTTCATCTAGAATAGCTGGATCATCTATAGTTGCTGGCATTTTATAAGGTTCATTATCTGCAATTTTTCTTACTGTTCCTCTAAGCACCTTTCCTGATCTAGTTTTAGGCAATCTTTTTACTACAATCGCTATTTTGAATGCCGCAACAGGACCAACCTTTTCTCTTACCATTTTTACACATTCGCTAATTATATCTTTTTTATCTTTAGTTACCCCAGCTTTAAGTGCTAGCAAACCTATGGGTATTTGACCTTTAAGTTTGTCAGCTATTCCTATTACTGCGCACTCCGCAACATTTGGATGTTCTGCTAAAACTTCCTCAATAGCCCCAGTTGAAAGTCTATGGCCTGCAACATTAATAATGTCGTCTGTTCTAGACATGATCCAAACATATCCATCTTCATCAATGTGTCCCGCATCATAAGTCTGATAATAACCTGGATAAGTTGTCATATAATTCTCTTTATATCTTTTATCTGCCCCCCATAATGTTGGAAATGTTCCCGGAGGAAGAGGGAGCTTTACAACAATATCTCCCATTTTACCGGGGCCAACTTCTTTTCCCTCAGAATTTAAAACTTTTAAATCATACCCTGGAACTGGTTTAAAAGCTGATCCGTATTTAACAGGAAAATTTTCTATACCTGTGCAACTCGAAGTTATTGCCCAACTTGTTTCGGTTTGCCACCAATGATCGATTACAGGTGAGTTAGATAGTTTTTCAAACCATTTTATTGTATCAGGGTCAGCCCTTTCACCTGCAAGAAAAAGTTTATCAAACTTACTTAAATCGTATTTTTTAAAAAATTCCCCAGCAGGATCCTCTTTTTTGATAGCTCTTATTGCTGTTGGTGCAGTAAAAAGAGATTTTACCTTATGTTCTGAAATTACCCTCCAAAAAACTCCTGCATCAGGAGTTCCTACCGGTTTTCCCTCAAACAAAACAGTCGTACATCCATAAAATAATGGCCCATACACAATATAAGAGTGTCCAACTATCCAACCAATATCACTAGCAGACCACCAAACGTCCTCTGGTTTTATATTGTAAATGTTTTTCATAGTCCATTTTAATGCAACTATATGTCCACCTATATCACGAACTATTCCTTTTGGAAGACCCGTAGTTCCTGATGTATAAAGAATATAAGCGTAATCATTTGCATTCATTTTTTCACACTCTGCAGGCTTTACATCTTTGTGAGCATCGTTCCAGGTAATATCAATCTCAGGATTTAATTCTGCTTTATCCTTTTCTCTTTGAAAAATTATACATTTTTTAATTTTATGATTTGCTAATTCCAATGCTTTATTTACTAAAGGTTTGTAATGAACAGTCCGTCCAGGCTCATAGCCGCAAGAGGCGGTAACAAGTATTTTAGCTTTAGAGTCATCAATCCTGCTTGCTAGTTCGTTTGCAGCAAAGCCACCGAATACAACTGAGTGGACTGCACCAATTCTCCCACAAGCTAGCATAGCTACTACTGCCTCTGGAATCATAGGCATATAGATTATAACCCTATCTCCTTTGCTTACGCCTTGTTTTTTTAAAGCCCCAGCAAATAAAGCGACTTTTTCTTTCAACTGATTGTAAGTTATATTTTCTTTTGAACCAGTTATGGGACTATCATAAATAATTGCAAGCTTTTCACCTTTCCCCTCATCGATATGTAAGTCTAAAGCATTATAGCAGGTGTTTGTTATTCCATCTTCGAACCATTTAAAGAAAGGAGGATTGTCTGAATTTAAAATTTTAGTTGGTTTTTTATACCAAAATATATCATCAGAGATTTCTTTCCAAAAATCCTCTCGATTTTTGATAGATTTTTGGTAAATTTCATTATATTTCTGAGTCAATTTTTACTCCCGAAATTTCTTTCATTCTTAAGAGTATTTCATAAATATCCCCAAAAAAAAATAGAAAATCCAATAAATATGCGGTTTTTTTGCAAAAAAAACACTTCACTGTAACTTTGTTTTTTACTAAGGTCCTCCACATATTATTCGGTGGTGAGTTTATTTATCACTCGTCCGAGTAGTTTATATATAAACTAAACGAAAACTAAACAAACGAGGGAGGTTTTCATGAGAAAATTAGGTCTTCTTGCTTTAGCAGCTGTTGCCTTTTTAGGTATAACAAGCTCAGCTAACGCAGCGACTGCATTGTTACAGACAAATGATTTCGTAGGAATTTCATTTTGGCTTGTATCAATGGGTATGATCGCAACAACTGTGTTTTTCTTTGCAGAAAGAGGAACTGTTGCTGCATCATGGAGAACATCTTTAACAGTAGCTGGACTTGTAACTGGTGTTGCATTTGTTCACTACATGTACATGAGAGAAGTTTGGGTGTCGACTGGTGACTCACCAACGGTATACAGATATATCGACTGGTTAATCACAGTACCACTTCAAATGATCGAATTCTATCTAATCTTGGCAGCTGTTAGAAAGGTGCCAACTTCTATATTCTGGAAGCTATTAATTGGTTCATTAGTAATGTTAATCGGTGGATACTTAGGTGAAGCTGGTTACATACAACCATTCGTAGGTTTCGTAATTGGAATGGCTGGATGGATTTACATCTTGTTTGAAATATTTTCAGGAGAGGCTGGAACAATGGCGGCAAAAGCTGGTAACAAGGCTATGTCAACAGCGTTCAGTGCTATGAGAATAATTGTAACTATCGGTTGGGCGATTTATCCATTAGGATATATTTTCGGTTACCTAACTGGTGGTGTAGATGCAAATGCTTTAAACGTTATTTATAACTTAGCTGACTTTGTTAACAAGATCGCTTTTGGTCTAGTTATCTGGGCAGCAGCAATGCAGAACACAAGATTATCATCTAGATAATAGATAAAAACTAATAATTAAGGGCAGGTATGTTTTACATACTTGCCCTTTTTTTTTAGATACTTATATTAGATTAATGCCAAAGATTACTTATAAAGATATTCAAGGAGCATCAAAAACAATAGAAGTGGATAATGGTTTGTCCGTTATGGAGGGCGCCATTCAAAATGAAATTCCAGGCATAGATGCTGATTGCGGTGGATCTATGGCTTGTGCGACTTGTCATGTTTACATAGACGAAAAATGGTTTCATAAATTACCTAAAGCAGAAAGTGCAGAAATAGATATGATAGATATGGCCTTTGAACCAAAAAAAAATAGCAGGCTAAGTTGTCAAATAATCGTTAGCGATGAATTAGATGGTTTAGAATTAACGACACCAGAAAAACAAACTTAATGAAAAAAACAGATGTTATAATTATTGGTGCTGGTCCAGTAGGTCTTTTTGCAGTTCATCAACTTGGCATCAAAGGTCTTAAAGCAGTAGTAATTGATAACCTTGACAAAGCTGGTGGACAATGTATTGAACTTTATCCAGACAAACCTATTTATGATATTCCAGCAGTCCCGGAGTGCACTGGTGAACAATTAACTACAAGATTGTTAGAACAAATAAAACCATTTAAAACTGAATTTTTTTTAAATGAGAGAGTTGATGAAGTCCATCAAGAAAAAGAGAATTGGGTTGTAAAAACGAATAATCAAAAAGAATTTATTGCTTCTAACATTATTATCGCAGGTGGTGTAGGTTCATTTGAACCTAGAAAAATATCATTAAAAGAAGCAGAGAAGTTAGAGGGAAAATCTGTATTTTATGCGGTAAGAAATAAAGAGCAGTTTAAAAATAAAAAAATATCAATTTTTGGAGGAGGTGACTCTGCTCTAGATTGGGCTTTAGAGCTTTCAAAATTTTCAAAAATAACACTTATACATAGAAGAAATGAGTTTAGGGGAGCTCAGCATACTCTTTCTGAAATAAAAAAATTAGAAAAAGAGGGTAAAGTATCAATTAAAACTCCTTGTCAAATTGAATCTTTAGATAACCAAAGTGAGCTTAAGTCTATCACTATTAAGTTTGATGATGGAAAAACAGAAAAAATTTCAACCGATGTCATGCTTGGATTTTTTGGGTTAGTAATGAAACTTGGCCCAATAGCTGAATGGGGATTGAATATGAACAAAAAAACTATTGAGGTAAACCCAGAAAATTTTGAAACAAATAAGAAAGGTATATTTGCAGCTGGTGATATTTGTTCTTATCCAGGAAAACTAAAATTAATTCTCTCAGGTTTTCACGAGGTTGCTCTTGCTTCAGTTGAATGTTTTAAAAGAGCTAGACCTAATGAAAAATATAGGTTTGAATTCACAACATCTTCCAAAACAATTCAAGATAGACTTGGAAAAAAATGATTGAACTGCTTACCGCTAATACTCCAAACGGTAAGAAGATTTCAATTATGCTGGAGGAAATAAAATTTAAGTACAAAGTTACAAAAATAAATATCAATAAAGATGAACAGTTTTATCCTAAATTTGTAAAACTTAGCCCATTTAGAAAAATTCCAGTTATAATTGATCACGAGAATAATCTAAGCTTATTCGAGTCCGGAGCAATTTTAATTTACCTAGCTGAAAAAAGTGGAAAATTTTATGATGAAAGTCAAAGGACTGTCATTAATCAATGGCTTATGGCTCAAATGGGATACGTAGGACCAATGTTGGGCCAACATCATCAGTTTCATCATTATAATCCTGGAAAAAGTGATTTTGGTGAAAAAAGGTATTTCAAAATTTCTGAGAGAATTTACAAAGAATTGGACGAAAGGTTATCAAATTCTGAGTATTTAGCTGGCGAAAAATACACAATTGCAGATATTGCAACATTTCCATGGATTGCAAGACATGAATGGCATGATATTGGCTTATCAAATTATCAGCACCTATCTAGATGGTATCAGCTTATTTCAAAAAGAGAATCAGTCATAAAAGGTTATGATTTATTAAAAAAGGGTGAGGAAATTCCTAAAGTTTAATCTTCTATAAAAATCTTTTCATCTCTTTCGTGACGCTCTTGAGCTTCTATAGATAAAGTAGCGACTGGTCTAGCTATCAATCTTTTTAGTCCAATTTGCTCACCAGTTTCTTCACAGTAACCATAAGTACCCTCTTTAATTCTTTGTAGAGCAGAATTAATTTTTGAAATTAGTTTTCTACTTCTATTTAATGCTTTTAATTCTACAGATTTATCAGTGTACGAAGAGGCTTGATCAACCATATCAGCTGAAGAAACGCTATCATCAGAGGAATTTAAAATATTACCCAGGTTATTCGATTTGATTATATCATTTTTCCATTTAAGAAGTTCTTCAGTAAAAAATTTTTTATGTTTTGCACACATGTATTTTTCTTTAGAATTGGGAATATATTTCTTTATAGTGGTTTTTTTTGACATTTTTAAATTTGGGAAGTATATGTTTGATTTTATTCGTGTCAATAGCTTATAAATTGTAATAATTTCAATATATGATAAATAAAAATAACGTTTATAAATATTATTATATTTTTTTATCTTCTCACTTATTTATTTGGACAATTATTCCAAGCATATCAAATGTTAATCTACCTTTAGATACTATTGAGGCTTTAGCATGGGGAAGCAACTTAGATTGGGGATTTAATAAACATCCTCCGTTAAGTGCATTTGCTGTAGAAGTAATGTACCGAATTTTTGGAAATCAAGATTGGGCTTATTATATTTTGAGTCAAATTTTTGTGGTTTTTTCATTTATAGTAATTTTTAAATTATCTCTTCATTTATTTAATAACCCTAATTATGCTCTATTATCAATTTTTTTACTAGAAGGTATATTTTTTTATAATTTCACCACTCCTGAATTTAATGTGAATATCGCTCAACTGCCATTTTGGGCTTTAACTATTTATTTTTCGTATAGATGCATTAAACATAATAAGATTACAGATTTTATATTATTAGGTTTATTCATAGGTCTAGGAATTTTATCAAAATATTTATTTTTTTACTTAGTTGCTGGAGTAAAACTTTTATTTCTTTATTTTATTTTCAAGAAAAAAAAATTAAATTTATTTTATCTTTTAATACCAGGACTAATTACCTTGGCAGTAATTACACCACATCTAATGTGGCTATATGAAAATAATTTTACTACTATCAGATATGGAGTCAATAGAACTGAGGGTACCGGAAGTTTAAGTGATCATATTTTTTTACCAATCTTTTTTATTTTTAAACAAATAGGGCTTCTACTACCTATTTTAATTATGAGTTATTTCTTAATAAAAAAGATGAAAAAAATCAAAATAAATTTTAGTGAAAATAATGTTTTTGTTTTTTTTATGTTTTTGGTTCCAATAATATTGATTGTACTTACATCAATTTTATTTGGTGTAAAAATTAGAACCATGTGGATGACACCTTTTTACCTTTTAGCTGGAGTCTTTATTATTGGGATTCTAGAAAAACATCTTAATAAAAAATCGTTAAATAAATTTTACGTTTCTTTTCTATTTTTCTTTTTTTTGTCTCCAATTTTGTATTTATTAGTTTCACTTTCTAATGATCTTAAAAGAACGGATTATCCTGGAAAAGAAATAGCAAGGTTGGTGCAAAATAAATGGGATAATAATTTTACAAATGAAATTAAAATTGTAATTGGTGACGAATGGTATGCCGGAAATTTGTCTTATCATTTATATTCCAGACCGGTATGGATCAACGACTTTAAGGAAAAATCTTCAAGTGTGACTAATGACGAAGGCGTGATATATACAGGCAATCCCGAAATATTAAAGAAAATTTGCCCAGGAGTGTTTGGAACTATCAGGCCAGTCGGATATTGCATGATTGGTAGAAAATGAAAAGGATTATTATTTTATTACCAGTATTTAATGATTGGGAGTCTTTGAAAAAATTATTAATTGGAATTGAAAATAGTATCCAAAAATTTCCTGATGTCAATATTGAGTGCTTTGTTGTTAATGATGCATCCACAATCGCTAAACCCGTATTTGTAAAGCCCAAAAAAATAAAGTCATTAAAAATACTTAATATGAAAGAAAATAGAGGTCACGCAAGATGTAATGCATTTGGGATTAGATATATAATTCATAATGAAACATTTGATCACTTAATTTTGATGGATGCCGATGGAGAAGATCGTCCATCAGAGTTGGAGAGTTTAATAAAAAAGGCGCTAAAAAACCCTGATTATTCTGTAGTAGCAAAAAGAATTAAAAGATCCGAAGGATTATCTTTTCGATTTTTATATTCAATGCATAAATTTATAACTTATCTCTTTACAGGAAAAAAAATTAATTTTGGTAATTATACTTGTCTTACTAATAAAGATGCAGAAATTATTTCCTCTAAACCTAGTTTATGGAGCAGCTATTCAGGTACAGTTAAAAAAAATCTAAGCAACCTTCTTGAAATAGACTCAATTAGAGGTATGAGATACTTTGGACCTTCAAAAATGTCTTTGTTCAATTTGATTATTCATTCATTTTCAATTATTGCAGTATTCAAATTACAAGCTTTGATTAGATCTTTTTTTATAATTATAATTTTAGGATATATAAATAAATTCTTCACTTTAGATTTAGTTTTTTTACAAATACCTGTGATCCTGTTTTGTATTATTATATTTTTAGTATCTTTAAGAGAAAATGAAAAAGAATTATTAAAAAGCTCGGAAAATTTGATAAATATAAGAGAATTTAATAACTAAAAGTTGTATTTTGAGTCTCTAATAGAATCAAAAAGGAATCAAAAGGTGAACATTTCAAGGTGATTTTGATGACTTGTGGGTATGTTTAAATACGCGTAATGTGTTTTGAATTTTAATTATGAAAGTAGAGTATTACTACAGTATTGCATCACCTTTTTCGTATTTAGCATTAGAAAGATTTTTATCCCTGGTAAAAAAATACAACCTCGAAATTGACGAAAAACCTGTTGATCTAGTAGGTGAAATTTTTTCAAATACAGGAGGTTTACCAGTTCCTAAAAGACACCCTTCAAGACAAAAGTATAGACTTATAGAAATAGAAAGAATTGCAAAAAAATTTAATGTTAAAATAAATAAACAGCCGAAATTTTTTCCTCCTTCGGACCCTCACCTGCCTGCAAAATTTGTTATAGCAGCTTGCAAAAAAGGAGATAAATTGAGATTTGGCAAGATGTGTTTAGAGTATATTTGGTCATTAGAAAAAGATATTTCAGATTACAAAATTCTTGAGGAAATTTGCGAAAAATTAAAATTAAATTTTGAAGAAATGAAAAATTTAGCATTATCAGATGAAATTGATTTTAAGTATAAAAAAAATTCAAAAGACGCAATAGATCAAAATGTATTTGGAGCACCATCTTATGTTCTCCAAAATGAAATATTCTGGGGTCAAGATAGACTTGAGTATCTAGAAGATGCTATAAAAAAAACTACAAATTAAAATTAAAATATGGAATTTAGTAGTTTGAAATATAAGAAAATTAAGAAAAAATATTTACATTTTCTTAAATCTCAGGAGGTAACATCAGAGCCATTCAGGAATAAAATTGGCCAATTAAATAATTTTTATTTACCTTTAAGCGAATTTATCTACAGAAATTACTCAACAAATAAAAAAACAAAAATTATAGGTTTAACCGGAGGTCAAGGATCAGGAAAATCAACAATCTCAAATATAATTAAAATAATTTTACATGAAATTTTTGACTTAAAAACTGTAATTTTTTCAATCGATGATTTTTATAAGACTCGAAAAGAAAGAAGGATCATGGCATCAAAGATTAGCCCACTTTTTTTAACAAGGGGGGTACCAGGAACACATGATACAAATTTTTTATTTAAGTGCATTAAAAATTTAAAAACAAAAAAATTTAAAAAATTTAAAATTCCAAAGTTTGATAAGTCTATAGACGATAGACTTAAAGAAAAAAAATGGCAAAATATACAAGAAAAACCTAATATTGTAATATTTGAGGGATGGTGCGTAGGAGCAACTTTTCAAAAAAATAAAGATTTATTAATTCCAACCAATAGATTAGAAAAAGAGCAGGATATTGATGGAATATGGAGAAAAACTGTAAACGATGAACTGAAAAAAAGTTATAGAAAAATTTTTGAACTTATAGATAAAATCATTTTTTTAAAAGTACCTAATTTTCAGTATGTTTATAAATGGAGATTACTACAAGAAAAAAAACTTAAAGTGACGTCAAAAGGTAAGAAGACAATGAAAACAGAAGAGATAAAAAATTTTATAATGTTTTATGAGAGGCTTACTAAACATATGTTGAAAAATTTACCAAAGACAGCTGATGTAATTGTTAAAATAGATGGGAAACACAGATTAAATTCAATAAAATTTAATTAAATGAAAAAAATATTTTTTATTATTATATTCTCATTATTATTTACAAGTTTAAATGCTGAAATAGAATTTAAATTTTACGCAAAAAAAGCTTTAGATAATAATCTTCTATTAAAAGCTGAACGGAAAAATTTAGACTCAGCTAAACAAGATAGAAATATATCGAGAAGTGAATTTCTACCCAGTCTTACTATTACGGGAGAGCAAGTGAGCTCAACCTCCTCAAATCGAACTAACCAGAGTGGTTCAAACCTTACAGATACAAATTTAGACTCTGAAAGCAAATCAATAGAATTAGAGCAAAAAATTTTTTCAGGATTTAGAGGTATTAATACATTTAAAAAAACTGAACTAGAAACTGATAGAGCAATTTTAAAACTAAAGCAAACCGAGCAGCAAACCATTTTAGATACTGCCTCAGTTTATTTTGATTTAATATATAAATCAAAGAATGAGAAATTTAATTCCTCAAATGTGAGCTTATTTGAACGCCAAGTTGAAACAGATAGTGCAAGACTACAAAAAGGAGAAATTACATTAACTGATCTGGCACAATCTGAGTCATCGCTAGCTGGTGCTAACGCAAATTTAATTAAAGCAAAAACACAACTTTTCTCGTCCAAGACAAGCTTTGAAAGAATTACCGGTGAGATTACCCCTGAAGTAGAACAACTTAATAGGAAAGTTTTATTAGATCTACCAATTTCTCTAAAATTATCATTAGAAACTGCTGAGTTGAAAAATATTGATTTTTTGATATCAAAATTAGATTACGAAATTTCAATTAAGGAGCTAAATATTGAAAGATCAAGACTATCACCCTCTGCATCAATTAATATATCAAAAAGTGAAAGTTCTGATTTCAGCTCAAGTATTGATGAAAAAGATGATGAAAGTGTAAAAGCTACAATTACCTGGCCTATAATTAAAGGAGGTGAAAATGTTTCCTCAATTAAAAAGTCTTCTTTCAATAAACAACGTGCTCAACTCATTTTTAAAGACACAAAGAATAAAATCTTGACCGAGACATCTAACTACTGGTCAAAATATCAATCATCAAAAGGTGTTTTAGAGGCTACAAAAGCACAATTAAATGCAGCCGAAATTGCGAATGAAGGTATCACCCTTGAATATGACTCGGGTAATACTCGAACTACTTTAGAACTTATACAATCAAGAAGCCTTTTACTTGATGCCAGAGAAGCCTTCGCTAAGGCCGAGAGAGACTTTATGATTTCTCAGTTTGAGCTTGCTAAACAAATTGGGACTTTGTCCTTGAAATCACTAAAATAGCTATTTTCTAGCCTAATCATATAGTTCTTGATAAAAAGAACAAAATGTGTACATTTTAATAAGCGATTCGAATATAACAAAAGGAAAAAAATGACAAAAAATAACTTAAAAGTTGTCAAGACAGACAATAAAAAACAACAAGAATTGAAAGAAAAAAACAAATCTTTAGAAGCTGCAATTAGTCAAATAGACCAAAATTTTGGTAAAGGCTCAGTAATGAGACTAGGGCAACAACAGGCTTTAGATGTAGAAGCTATTTCAACAGGTTCTTTGAGCTTAGATTTAGCCTTAGGAATAGGCGGTTTACCAAAAGGAAGAATTATTGAGATATATGGACCTGAGTCTTCAGGGAAAACTACCCTAGCTTTACAAGTAGTTGCAGAAGCACAAAAAGCTGGAGGTATTTGCGCTTTTGTTGATGCGGAGCATGCAATGGATCCAGTATACGCAAAAAAACTAGGAGTAAAGACTGAGGAATTATTAATTTCTCAACCAGATACTGGGGAACAGGCTTTAGAAATTACTGATACATTAATAAAATCAGGATCTGTATCTGTATTAGTTGTTGACTCAGTAGCAGCACTAACTCCTAAGGCAGAATTAGAAGGAGAAATGGGAGATCATCATGTTGGTTTGCAGTCTAGACTAATGAGTCAAGCTTTAAGAAAAATTACGGGGTCAGTTTCCAAATCAAATACAATGGTAATCTTTATAAATCAAATAAGAATGAAGATTGGAGTTATGTTTGGTAATCCAGAAACTACATCAGGCGGAAATGCATTAAAATTTTACTCATCTGTGAGAATGGATATTAGAAGAATAGGGGCAATTAAAGAAAAAGATCAAATTATAGGTAATTCTACAAGAGTAAAAGTAATTAAAAACAAAGTGGCACCACCATTTAAAGTTGTTGAATTTGACCTAATGTACGGAAAAGGAATAAGCAAGTTAGGTGAGTTAATTGACCTTGGTACTAAGGCTGGAGTAGTTGAAAAATCAGGAGCTTGGTATGCTTACAAGGGTGAAAAAATAGGTCAAGGAAGAGAAAATGCTAAAATTTATCTTCAGAAAAACCCCAACGTTGCTGCAGAGATCGAAAAAATAATTAGAGATGAAGCTTCAGCGATTAGTAAAGAGCTAGAAGGCAATCCTTCAGCAAACGAAAAAATTAGCGATAAAAAAGAGGAAGAATAATTCCTCAGCCATCATTTCAACGGGAAGTTTCAATAGAACTTCCCGTTTCTCATGAAACTTCAACCTAAGATTGATAAGATCCATATTTTGTGTCTTAAAAAAAAGTTTCAAAAATAAGTATGTACATTTCCGTTCATATTGGTTTTAATTAAACGAAAGAACAAAAGGGGGAAAAATGAGTACACAAAAAGCATCAAGCTCGAGCGTGTCTTCAGCTTTAGATACCTCTCATTTAAAAGTTAAATTTCCATTTAAAGCAAAATACGGCAACTTTATTAATGGTAAATTTGTAGAACCAAAGTCAGGTAAATATTTTGACAATGTTAGCCCGATAAATAATGAGAAAATCTGTTCAGTTGCACGATCGAATGAAAAAGACGTAGAGGCTGCATTAGATGCAGCTCACGCGGCTTTCCTTGAATGGGGAAAAACAGACATCACTACTAGGTCAAATATTTTGTACAAAATAGCTGATGTGCTTGAAAAAAACCTAAATTTATTAGCTACGGCTGAGTGTTTAGATAATGGTAAACCAATTAGAGAATGTATGGCAGCAGATCTGCCTCTAGTGATAGATCATTGGAGATATTTTGCTGGAGTAATAAGAGCCGAAGAGGGTTCAGTGGCTGAAATAAGCAACTCTCAATACTCATACAATATACCAGAACCACTAGGGGTAGTTGGTCAAATAGTTCCATGGAATTTCCCATTATTAATGGCGACATGGAAACTTGCACCAGCTTTGGCTGCAGGAAACTGTTCAGTTCTTAAACCAGCTGAACAAACACCAGCATCAATCATGGTTATGATGGAACTTATCGGAGATTTATTGCCTCCAGGAGTAGTAAACATTGTAAGTGGTTACGGTTTAGAAGCAGGTAAGCCTTTAGCATCATCAAAAAGAGTTGCTAAAGTTGCTTTCACAGGTGAAACAACAACTGGAAGGTTAATAATGCAGTATGCTGCACAAAACATAATTCCAATTACCTTGGAATTAGGCGGCAAATCTCCAAACATATTTTTTGAGGACATTATGAATAAAGATGATGATTTCTTAGATAAATGTGTTGAGGGTTTTGTAATGTTCAACCTAAACCAAGGTGAGGTATGTACTTGCCCAAGCAGAGCGTTAGTTCAAGAATCTATCTATGATAAATTTATGGAAAAATGCATCAAAAGAACTAAAGCAGTTGTTCAAGACAACCCTTTAAAAATGGAAACTATGATCGGAGCGCAAGCTTCTGTAGAGCAAATGGAGAAGATAAAGTCTTACCTTGATCTAGGAAAAAAAGAAGGTGCTAAAGTTCTTACGGGAGGAAGCGTTGGAAAACTAAATAGTGGATTGGAAAAAGGAAATTATATTCAACCAACTATTTTTGAAGCTAAAAACGATATGCGTATTTCTCAAGAAGAAATTTTTGGCCCGGTTGTTTCTGTAATTAAATTTAAAGATGAAGCAGACGCATTGAGAATCGCGAATGACACTCTTTATGGTTTAGGAGCAGGTGTTTGGACTAGAAATGGGAACATTGCTTATAGAATGGGAAGAGCTATACAAGCAGGAATAGTATGGACAAATTGTTATCATGCTTATCCAGCTCACTCCCCATTTGGTGGTTATAAACAGTCTGGAGTGGGTAGAGAAACACATAAGATGATGCTTAATCACTATAGACAAAATAAAAATCTTCATGTTTCTTACGCAGAAAAGAAATTGGGATTCTTTTAAACAATAATATATACTGGCCCATGATTCTAAATCATGGGCCGAACATTAAAAATGAAAGTATCTGCAACTCAATCAGCACTAAATCTATTATCTAAACTTCAGGAAAAATATGGTGAGAAACTAATGTTTCATCAATCTGGAGGATGTTGTGATGGTAGCGCTCCTATGTGTTTTCAAGAAGGCGAGTTTCCTTTAGGTGAAAACGATATCAAGCTGGGTGAAATAGGTGGTGTCCCTTTTTACATGAATGGTGATCAATATGAAAAATGGAAACATACAGATCTTACAATTGACGCTGTTAAGGGAATTGGAGGTATGTTTTCCCTTGATAATGGAACAGGACAAAGATTTTTAACTAAATCTGAAATTTGTGTTGTAGTAGATAACGATAAAAAAGCTACAAATTAATCTCTTTATAGACAAGTTCTAAAATATCTGTATTTAATTGAATATGGGCCAAATTTTACTTACAGATGTTAGAAAAAAATTCTTAGATTATTTTAAAAAAAACAATCATAAGATAGTAGATTCCAGCAACTTAGTTCCAAACAATGATCCCACCTTGATGTTCACCAACTCAGGCATGGTTCAATTTAAAAATGTTTTCACAGGTTTAGAAAAAAGAGATTATAAAACAGCCACAACATCTCAGAAGTGCGTAAGGGCAGGTGGAAAACATAATGATTTAGAAAATGTTGGTTACACTCCTAGACACCATACTTTTTTTGAAATGTTGGGAAATTTTTCATTCGGCGATTATTTTAAAGAACAAGCTATTCATCATGCTTGGAGTTTATTGACTAGAGACTTTGGTTTACCTAAAGAAAAATTATTAGTTACTGTTTTTAATGAAGATAATGATGCATTCAATCTTTGGAAAAAAATTGCTGGCTTGAATGAAAGCAAAATTATAAAAATTTCAACATCTGATAATTTTTGGTCAATGGGTGATACAGGGCCCTGTGGTCCTTGCTCTGAAATTTTTTATGATCACGGCAATAAGCTGAAAGGTGGCCCGCCTGGAAGTCCTGAAGAAGATGGTGATAGATTTATAGAAATTTGGAATCTTGTATTTATGCAATATGAACAAATATCAAAAACAAAAAGAATTGATCTACCAAAACCCTCAGTAGATACAGGCATGGGGCTTGAGAGAATGACAGCAGTTTTACAAGGGACTCATGATAATTATAAAATTGATCACTTCAAAAAAATAATGGCTGCTTCATCTGATATAACAAAGACTTTAATAGACAGCAAAACAATAGCAAGCCACAGAGTTATTGCTGATCACTTAAGAGCAAGTAGTTTTTTAATTGCCGAAGGAATATTACCTTCAAATGAAGGACGCGGATATGTTTTAAGAAGAATAATGAGAAGAGGGATGAGACACGCTCATTCTTTAGGCAGTAAAAATCCTGTTTTTTATAAACTTTTTGAAGTTTTATTAAATGAGATGCAAAATAGTTACCCAGAATTAATAAGTGGTAGAGAGTTGATAGTTGAAACTCTTAAAAATGAAGAAGAGAAATTTTCTTCTCTTTTAGAGCGCGGCATGAAAATACTCAATGAAAATTTAAATAAAGTCCAAAATAAAACTTTACCGGGTTTAGAAGCTTTTAAATTATATGATACTTATGGCTTTCCTTTAGACCTTACTGCTGACATTCTAAGAGGCAAAGATATTAAAGTAGATAATTTAGGTTTTGAGAGGGAGATGGAAAAAAGCAAAGCTTTAGCAAGAGCGAATTGGAAAGGATCTGGAGATAAGTCTGTTGAGGAAAGGTGGTTTAAAGTTAGAGAGGAACTAAGTCCCACTGAATTTTTAGGCTATGAATTTGACAAAGCTGAAGGTGTGATAATTAAAATTTCAAAAAAAGGTAAATTTGTAGACTCTGCTAGTGCTGAAGATGAAATAGCAGTTATAACCAATCAAACTCCGTTTTATGGAGAGTCTGGCGGTCAGGTAGGAGATCAGGGATATATTTTTAACTCCAATTGTAAAATTAAAGTGAATGATACTCAAAAAAAAATGGGAGATTTATTTGTTCATTATGGGAAAGTTGAAAAAGGCTCAATTTCAATCGGGCAAAGCGTTAATTTAGAGATAGATGTTTTAAAAAGAAATAATTCAAAAGCTTATCATTCAGCTACTCATTTATTGCATGAGTCATTAAGAAGAACATTGGGAAAGCATGTTACACAAAAAGGATCATTAGTCTCACCTGAAAAGTTAAGATTTGATTTTAGTCATAATAAACCTATTGAAAAAAAGGAAATGATAGAAATAAATAAGATAGTTAATGAAATAGTAGCAGGGTGCTCTGACGTTCAGACAAGAATAATGACACCAAAAGAAGCAGTTAGCATGGGCGCACTTGCATTATTTGGAGAAAAGTATGGTGAGGAAGTAAGAGTAGTTTTTATGGGAAAAGAAAAAAATGGATTTTTCTCAACAGAATTATGTGGTGGAACACATGTTAAAAATACCAATGAAGTTGGTAAGTTTAAAGTAATTAGCCAATCTTCGATTGCATCGGGAGTTAGAAGAGTTGAGGCATTAAGAGATAAACAATTAGAGGAATATGAAAAAAAACAAATCAAAGATAAATCTCAAAAAGAGTCTATTTTTAAAAAACAGATAGATATGCTTAAAAAAGAACTCCAAGAATCGAAAATTAAGCCTGATTACAAGGAAAATTTAGACTCATCAGAAAATTTAAAAAATTTAAATAAACAAATACATAAAGTAAGAATTGAAAGTATTAAGAAAGATAAAAGCAAAAATACAATCAAAGACAAAAAAATAGGCAACGTATTAGTTAGAGAACAAATTTTAAAAGATTTTCCTCCAAAAGAGCTAAGAGGAATTATTGATGAGGGAAAAAAAGATATCAAATCTGGAATAATAATAAGTATTTCTACATATGAAGATAAGGTTGGTTTAGCCGTGGGGATTTCTCAAGATTTGACTTCAAAATATAATGCTGTAGAGCTTGTAAAAGTTGCATCAGAAGTTCTAGGAGGTAAAGGAGGCGGGGGTAGGAAAGATTTTGCTCAAGCAGGAGGTGTAGATAAAAATAAAATTGAAGAAGCCTTTAAAAAAATATCTAAAAAAATTAGTTAAGTTTTTTTCTTAAATTACCATCAATTGCCTCTAAGAACTGATTTGTTGTTAGATATTTAGTTGATTTATCAATTAAAATAGCTAAGTCCTTAGTCATTGAGCCGCTCTCCACAGTTTGAATACAAACTTGCTCAATGCTACTTGAAAACTTAATTAGTTTATCGTTTCCATCTAACTTCCCTCTATGAGATAAACCTCTTGTCCATGCAAATATTGACGCTATAGGGTTTGTGGAAGTTTCTTTTCCTTGTTGGTGCATTCTATAATGCCTAGTCACTGTTCCATGAGCAGCCTCAGATTCTACAGTTTTACCATCTGGTGTCATTAATACACTAGTCATGAGACCTAACGATCCAAAGCCTTGTGCTACAGTATCTGATTGCACGTCTCCGTCATAATTCTTACATGCCCAGACATAACCGCCGTTCCATTTCATTGCACAGGCTACCATGTCATCAATTAATCTGTGCTCGTAAGTTATATTCGCTTTTTTAAACTTATCTGAGAATTCTTTCTCATAAACATCTTGGAAAAGATCTTTAAATCTTCCATCATATGCTTTTAGAATAGTATTTTTTGTAGATAGATAGACTGGCCATTTTCTACCAAGCCCGTAATTCATACATGCTCTAGCAAAATTTTTGATTGACTCATCCAAATTATACATTGTCAAAGCTGTTCCAGATCCTGGAAAATCAAAAACTTTAAATTCTTTTTTGTTTTTACCATCTTTAGAAGTCCATTTAACTTCAAGACTTCCTTCTCCGGGTATTAGAAAATCTGTAGCTCTATATTGATCTCCAAAAGCATGTCTTCCTATTACAATCGGCAAGGTCCAACCAGGTACAAGTTTTGGTACATTTTTACAAATTATTGGCTCTCTAAAAACTGTTCCTCCTAATATATTTCTGATTGTTCCATTAGGCGATCGCCACATCTTTTTTAATCCAAATTCTTTCACACGAGCCTCGTCCGGTGTTATAGTGGCACATTTCACACCCACACCGTGCTGTTTAATCGCATTTGCTGCATCTATGGTGATTTGATCATCCGTGTTGTCACGACTTGCCATTCCAAGGTCAAAGTACTTCAAATCTATATCAAGGTAAGGCTTTATTAGCTTGTCTTTTATGAATGACCATATAATTCTAGTCATTTCATCACCGTCTAACTCTACAATTGGATTTTTAACTTTAATTTTTGCCATAAAAAATTGATTGATAAAGTTTAATTTTTATACATATTAAGAAAAATTTAGCAAACTTAAAATTATGTTTAATTCAATATTTCCAAAAATCCATAAAGAAGGCTATAAATTCTTAGCCATTTCTATCCTCATCACTTTTGTGGTTTTATTATTTTCTAAGTTTATGGGTTTCGTTTTTATTGCAATATCCATATGGGTTTATTATTTTTTTCGTGATCCTGATCGTTTCTCTATTGAAGATGATACATATTTAGTAAGTCCTGCTGATGGACTAATTACAGATATTTCTGAAAGATCTGGACCAGAGGAATTAAGACTTGAAAACACAACTTACACAAAAGTTAGTATATTTATGAATGTATTTAATTGTCATGTTAATCGAGTGCCTACATCTGGTAAAATTGAAGAAATTTATTACAAACCTGGAAAGTTCTTAAATGCCTCATTAGACAAAGCAAGTGAGGAAAATGAAAGAAATTTTTTTAAAATTATTTCAAATAAAAACAAGGAAGAAATTATAATTGTTCAAATAGCAGGTTTAATTGCTAGGAGAATTGTCTGTGAGGTAGAGCAAGGACAAGAATTGAGGCAGGGCGATAGAGTGGGAATGATAAGATTTGGAAGTAGAGTCGATATATACTTCAAAAATAAAAAAGTATTGGCTAAGAAGGGTCAAAATGTGGTAGCTGGCGAAAGTTTAATTGCATCAGAATAATGGAACCAAATAAAAAATTTAAATTAGTCTCTGCAAAAAAAACTAGATACCTTTTACCTAATATCCTGACTCTCGGAGGTGTGTGTCTTGGAATAAGTTCAATAAAATTTTCAATAGATGGCAATTTTAGTCTCGCTGTAACTCTTATTTTACTTGCAGCTATACTAGATGCGTTAGACGGTAGAGTAGCTAGATTAATAAAAGGAACGTCAGATTTTGGAAAAGAATTGGACTCTTTAACTGATTTTGTAAGTTTCGGTATAGCACCAGTATTGATTTTATATTTTTGGGAACTTAATACCTATGGAAAATTTGGGTGGGCTATCGCTTTAATATATTCAGTTTGTTGCGTACTGAGGCTGGCTAGATTTAATTTAACAAAAATTGAAAGTGATCAATCTTGGAAAAATAATTTTTTTGAAGGTGTACCATCACCTGCTGGCGGTCTTTTAATTTTAACACCATTAATTTATGAACTATCAGGATTTGCTTTAAATTTAGATATAAAAAATTTTACCCCATTTTTCACTATTTTGATTGCTTTACTTCTAGTAAGTAAAATTCCAACACTTTCCTTAAAAAAGATATCTATTTCATCAAAAACAACAATTTTCTTACTTTTATCAGCGGGTGTAATTTTCATAGCTTTGTTATTTTACACATTTGAAACTTTATTAATATTTAGTGTTATCTATTTAATTTCCATTCCAATAAGTTTTATAATTTATAAAAATCAAGAAAAAAAATACGCTACAAAAGTATCGGATGATGATCATGAAGATATTTTGTAATGAAAAAATCTAAGAAGAAGAAAAAAAGCAATATTTGGAAAATTAAGCAGCATAGAGATCCTTTTTTTAAAAAGTCTAAAACTCTAGGCTATAGATCTAGAGCTTCGTTTAAGTTAATCGAGCTAAACAATAAATTCAAATTTATTAAAAAAAACACTCGATTATTAGATCTAGGATCTTATCCTGGAGGTTGGTCACAAGTTGCAAGCAAAATTGTGACTAACGGTAAAATTTTGTCTATTGATATTAAGCCCATGACTCCCATAAAAAATGTAAAGTTTTTGCGTTGTGATATTTTTGATTTAGAAACAAAAAAAAAAATTTCTGAATATTTCGGAGGGAATTTAGACGTAATAATTTCAGATATGGCCGCTGATACAACTGGTAATAAGTCCCTTGATTCTATTAGAACTAATCAATTATGTGCTGAAGTTTTAAATTTTTCCTCTAAAAAATTGAATTCAAAGGGAGTTCTTGTTTCAAAGCTTTTTATGGGCGAAGATTTCATTGAGGTTAAAAAATTAGCTAAATCAATATTTAAAAATGTAAATTTCTTTAAACCAGAAGCTAGCAGGACTGAGTCAAAAGAAACTTATATACATTGTTACATTTTAAACTCTTTATAATATTTAAAAATTGTATATAAGTATTTATGGTATCAATAAAAGAGTCCTTAACTTTTGATGATGTGTTATTGCTTCCACGCTATTCGAATGTTTTACCCTCAGAAACTGATATCTCTCTTAAATTAACAAAAGAAATTGTTCTAAAAGTTCCTTTTTTCTCTTCAGCAATGGATACAGTTACAGAGTCAAAAATGGCTACAGCAATAGCATTGTCTGGAGGAATTGGAATAATTCACAGAAATTTAAGCGCAAAGAGACAAACTAAAGAAATAATTCAAGTTAAGAAAAAAAAACTGCTAGTAGGCGCAGCCGTTGGTACTAATAAAGATGATATTGATAGAGCAAAATCGTTAATATCCAATGGATGTGATTTAATCGTAATTGATACAGCTCACGGCCATAGTGAAAAAGTTTTAAAAACTTTAACAAAATTAAAAAGAATTGATAAATCAGTTCCAATATGTGTTGGTAATATTGCAACGAGTGAGGCAGCAATAAAATTATACAACGCAGGAGCAGATATTATAAAGATCGGAATTGGACCTGGCTCAATTTGCACTACTAGAATGGTAGCGGGAATAGGAGTGCCACAACTTTCAGCCATATTGGAAGTGAAGAAAGCTATGAAAAATAAAAATATTAAAATCATTTCTGACGGAGGAATAAAATTTTCTGGAGATATAGCAAAAGCCCTAGCAGCCGGCGCTGATGCAATTATGATGGGTTCTATATTCGCCGGAACAGATGAAAGTCCAGGTAAAAAATTTAAATTTAAAGGAAAGACTTTTAAACATTATAGAGGAATGGGCTCAATCGGAGCTATGTCTTCTGGATCTGCAAATAGATATTTCCAAAAAAATTTTAAAGATAAATCTAAATTAGTCCCTGAAGGTGTAGAGGGAAGAGTTGAATATAAAGGCAAAGTATCAAAAATTATTTACCAATTAAAAGGTGGATTGAGATCATCTATGGGTTATATAGGAGCGAAGAAATTAAATGAAATTTCAAAAAATGCCAAATTTATTAAAATTACGAAAGCTGGATTTTATGAAAGTATGGTTCATAGTGTTGAAATGACACAAAAAACAACTAATTATCAACCATGAAAAATAAAATTTTGATAATATTTTTTTTATTTATTTGCTTACCAAATCTGTTATTTGCAAATACTAAATATTTTTTAGAAGGTCTAAATTTATATAAAGATAAAAAATTTGACAAAGCAAAGTTTAAATTTGAACAAGACATAGTTTTTAATCCGAAAAGCGAAATGTCTTATTTATATCTATCTAAAATTTTTCAAAATTTAGATAAGAAAGATTTAGAGGAACAAAACTTAAATACTGTTATTCTATTAAATCCAAAAAATGAGGAAGCAATTTACAGTCTTGCAAAATTAAAGTTAAAAAACTCTGATTTTCAAAAAAGCAGGGAGCTAAATAAAAGATTGGGAGATTTATGCATTAAATTTTGTGAGAAAAGTTCAAAATTGAAGAAAGAAATTGAAAATTTATCTAAAAAATAAATGCACTTTCACAATATCAAGGAAAAAATTTTAATTGTCGACTTTGGATCTCAAGTAACAAAATTAATAGCAAGAAGAGTCCGAGACCTAGGTGTTTATTCAGAGATTATAACTCCTGAAGATTTAAAAAAATATGAAAACTTTAATTTAACTAAAGGCATAATACTCTCTGGGGGACCTTCAACAGTCACAAAAGTCAAATACCAAACTATTCCAAAAAAAATATTTAAAAAAAAAATACCTATTCTTGGTATATGTTACGGTCTTCAATTAATTGCTAAATTATTCGGGGGAAAAATTAAATCTTCTAAAAAGAGAAGAGAATTCGGAAGAGCAATTATTTATAAAAAAAAAAAGTCTCTTTTAACACAAAATTTTTTTAAACCCGAAACAGCTGTTTGGATGAGTCATGAAGATGCTGTAGTTAAATTACCAAATAGTTTTCAAGCAATAGCTTCTACAAAAAACTCAAGGTTAACAATTATAGAAAATAGTAAACAAAAAGTATATGGAGTTCAGTTTCATCCTGAGGTTACCCATACCGAAAATGGGAGACAAATATTTAAAAATTTTTTATTTGAAATTTGCAAAATTAAATTTAAGTGGAGTGTTGTCTCTCAAAAAAATAGGCTTATTAATGAAATAAAAAAAACAGTGACAAATAATAAAGTAATTTGCGCTTTATCTGGCGGAGTAGATAGTAGTGTAGTTGCACTACTGATAAATAAAGCAATTAAAAAAAATTTAACCTGCATAATGGTAGATACTGGCCTAATGAGAAAAAATGAATTCAAACATACTTATAAAGTTTTTAAAAATAAGTATAAGCTAAACGTTAAATTGATAAATGCATCTGAGATTTTTTTTAAAAAACTAAGAAGTGTGTCTAATCCAGAAAAAAAGAGGAAAATTATAGGAAGCTTGTTTATAAAAATATTTGAAAAAGAAGCAAAAAAAATTAAAAATGTAAAATTTCTAGCTCAAGGTACTCTTTACCCAGACATTATTGAAAGCAAATCATCTACAGGAAGCAAAACATCAAAAATTAAATCTCATCATAATGTTGGAGGTCTTCCAAAAAAAATGAATTTACAACTAATCGAGCCTTTAAAAGAATTTTTTAAGGACGAAGTAAGAATTTTAGGTAATTCTTTAGGGCTTGTTAAAAGTATATCTAACAGACATCCTTTTCCAGGACCTGGTTTAGGAATTAGAATTTTAGGAAATATTACAGCAAGAAAAATCAAAATACTTCAGGAGGCCGATCACATTTATATTAAAGAATTAAATGAGAATAATTTATATGACAAAATTTGGCAAGCATATGCAGCATTGTTACCAATAAAAACTGTCGGGGTTATGGGTGACTCCAGAACTTATGAGTATACTTGCTTGCTAAGAGCAGTAGTTTCTGAAGATGGAATGACAGCAGATTATTTTAGTTTTCCAAAGGGATTTTTGGACAAAATTTCTAATAAGATTGTAAATAATGTAAAGGGTATTAACAGGGTAGTATATGATATAAGCTCAAAGCCGCCAAGCACAATTGAGTTAGAATAAAGCCTTTTGAAAATGAAAAAAAAAATAATTAAAATTTTAAAGAAAAAAAATAAATCTAAAATTGTTAGTTTAACTGCATATTCAAAAAATATAGCTACAATTTTAGATAGCCATTGCGATATTGTTCTAGTCGGGGACTCTGTTGCTAATGTTTTATATGGCCATAAAAATACACATAATGTAAAATTGGAAACAATTATTGAACATGCAATAAGTGTAAAAAAAGGAATTAAGAAATCTTTACTCGTAGTTGATATGCCGAAAGGGACTTATTCGAACAAAAAAATAGCTTTAAAAAACGCAAAAAAGATTATTAAATTAACCAAATGTCATGCTGTTAAATTAGAAAATAATAAGAAAAATTATGACATAATTAAATATTTGGTGAATTCAAATATATCTGTAATGGGCCACATTGGATACACGCCTCAATTTAAAAAAAAATTTAAAATAGAGGGGAAAAGTATTGTTAAGGCAAATAAACTCTTAAATGATGCTTTGAAAATAGAAAAAGCTGGCGCATTCTCAATAGTGCTTGAATGTTTAGCTCCAGAGGCTTCAAAACTAATAACAAATAAACTTAAAATTCCCACTATCGGAATTGGATCATCAGTTTATTGTGATGGTCAAATACTTGTTACTGACGATTTATTGGGAATGAGTGGTTTTTACCCGAAATTTGTTAAAAAATATATTAATCTTAATACAACAATTGAAAAAACAATAAAAAAATACAGTAAAGAGGTTAAACTTGAAAAATTCCCATCAAAGAGAAACTTTTTAAATGGATGAAAATTTAGAAAATAAAACTGATTTTAAAAACAGGTTGAGTTCTTTTTTTAATTACAATAAAAAAAAATTAATTTTTTTACTATCATTGATAATTATAATATTTTCTTCTGCAGCTATATTTAAAATTCAAGAAAAAAAAAATTTTGATTTAATTGCAGAAAAATATATAGAGGCCTCTTTAAAACTTTCGTCTGATCAAGAAGAGTCAAAAAAGATATTTAATGAAATATTATTGAGTAAAAATAAATTCTATTCTATTATGGCATTAAATGTAATTTTAGAAAAAGAGTTAGAAAAAAATAAAGAGAAAATACTAGAATATTTTAATCTGGTGGAAAGTATTAATCTCACAAGAAAGCAAAAAGATCTTATTTTATTTAAAAAATCATTATTTTTGTTAAAGGAGGGTGATCAAGAAGGAGAAAAAATACTTAAAAAATTAATTCAAGACAATTCAAAATACAAGTCTTTGGCAGAAGAAATTATTCAAAACTAAAATAAAGATGAAATTTTTAATCATAATAATTATTTCGATTACTTTAACAAATTGCTCTTTTGACAATAGGACAGGTATTTGGAAAAATGAAAATCCTATCAAAAAAAGAGATCAATTTGAAAAATTCGAAAAATTAAGTATTACAGAAAAAACTTTTTACAAAACTATCAACCCGCCAGAAGATTTAATTTTCAAAATAAAAATTAAAATAAATTCAGACTGGGATGATGTCTTTTATTCTAAAAATAATAATTTAGAAAACTTCAAATACAATGAGAATTATCGATTGATTTCAAAAAGTAAAAAATTATCTAAATATCATATTAATGAGCGAATACTGTACAATGGCAATAATGCTTATTTTACTGACGATAAAGGAAATTTAATAATTTTCTCAGTCAATGAAAACAAAGTAATAAAAAAATTTAATTTTTATAAAAAAAGATATAAAAAATTCTCAAAAAAACTGAATATTATTATTGAAAATAACGTTGTCTATATCTCTGATAATATTGGTTATCTATATGCTTACGATGTTGAAAAAGAAAAAATCATATGGGCAAAAAATTTAAAAGTACCTTTTAGATCTAATTTTAAGATTTTTAAGAACAAATTAATTGCAGCTAATCAAAATAATGAATTATTCTTTTTTGATAAAATAAATGGCAATACCATAAATTCAATTCCTACTGAGGAAACAGTTATTAAAAATAAGTTTGAAAATAATCTCTCTATGGATGAGAACAATTTATTTTTTTTAAATACCTACGGTTCTTTATATTCAATTAACAATAATTCTATGAAAATAAATTGGTTTTTAAATTTAAATCAAACAACAGATCTTAATCCTAGTAATTTATTTTTAAGTAATCAAATAGTGAATAATAATGAAAAAATTATTATATCCTCAAATAATCACTTATACATACTTGATGTGAAAAACGGTTCTTTAATCTTTAAAAAAAATATTTCTACTCAAATTAAACCAATTATAATTGAGGAAGATAAACTTTTATTTATTAGCAAAACTAATTTGCTTATTTTAATGAATTTAGATAATGGTGAATTTATTTACTCTATTGATATTAATCAAAAAATTGCAGATTACCTTAATTTAAGAAAAAAAAACGCTCATTTAAAAGATATAATGATATTAAATAATAATTTATTTATATTTTTAAATAACTCTTTTATTATTAAATTTAATTTAAATGGAAATATAGAAAAAGTAAAAAAACTTCCAAGTAAAATAAATACTTACCCAATCCTAGTAAATAATAGAATATTGTATATAGATTTTAAAAACAAAATTTCTTATATAGATTAGTTGTTAGATTTCCCACTCAATAAAGATAATTGTTTAATTTTAAGCCCTGCTAAATCATCAGCTGGTTTAATTGGATATTCACCTGTAAAGTAGTGGTCACTAAACTGAGGATAGTGTGGATTTCTCGATTCACCTGCAAGAGCATTATACAATCCTTCAATACTTAAAAATTTTAAACTTTTAGCTTTAATATAATTACACATTTCGTTTAAACTTCTTTTATTTGCAAGTAATTCGTTTTTCGTTGGCATATCGACACCATAAAAATCTGGAAATTTAATCTCTGGACAAGCAATTCTCACATGAACTTCTTTTGCGCCTGCTTCGTAGAGCATTTTCACAATTTTAAGACAAGTTGTACCTCTCACTAATGAGTCGTCTATTAAAACTATAATTTTATTTTTTACCACTGACCGAGTAGAGCTTAGTTTTAATTTTACACCCAAGCTTCTAATATTTTGAGTTGGTTCAATAAAGGTTCTTCCAACATAATGATTTCTAATTAATCCTAGTTCAAATTTTTTTTTAGAAAAATTTGCGAAACCCAGTGCTGCTGGAACTCCGGAGTCTGGAACTGGAACAATTAAATCTGCGCTTATATCTGTCTCTTTAGCTAATTCTTCACCAAGTCTTTTTCTATACTCATATGCACACTTTCCACTAATCAAACTGTCAGGTCTTGCAAAGTAAATATACTCAAATACGCAAGGTCTGGGTTTTTGTTTTGGAAAAGGCTTGATACTTTTCAAATCACCGTTTTCAACTACAACTATCTCACCATTTTCAATTTCTCTTATAAAAGTCGCACCCACTATATCTAATGCACAGGTCTCAGATGCAAATATATAAGAATTTTTTAATTTTCCTATAACAAGAGGTCTGATTCCAAATGGGTCTCTTACACCCACTAATTTTTTATTTGTCATCAAAACTAAAGAATATCCACCTTGAATTTGAAATAATGCTTCAATAAGTTTGTCAACAAATTTAGATCTTTTTGATTTAGCAATCAGTTGAACTATAGTTTCGGTGTCACTTGTTGTTCTGAATATCGCTCCCTCTTTAACTAATGACTTTCTTAGAGATAATGCGTTCGTTAAATTTCCATTGTGAGCGAGACTCAAGCCACCCATATGTAAATCTGCAAAAAAAGGCTGTATATTTCTTAAAGAAGTTTCCCCTGTGGTTGAATACCTATTGTGACCAATTGCAAATAATCCAGGTAATTTCTTTAAGATTTCTTTATTTGTGAAATGATCACCAACAAGACCTTGTCTTTTTTCAGAGTGATAATTTTTACCATCAAAAGAAACTATTCCGCAACCTTCTTGTCCTCTGTGCTGTAAAGCATGCAAGCCTAAAGCAACAAGAGCAGAGGCATCTTCGTGATTAGAAATCCCAAAAATACCACATTCTTCTCTTAATTTATCTTTATCAAATTTTTTCAATTTTTTCTTTCGTATCTATAAAATCTTCACTTGATGGAAATTCTTCAATTAAAATCTCACTTCCTTTATTTATTATATCAAAAGAAACTGCCTTTTCTGCTGATATACCCCAATTTTTATAAGGATAAAACCAATTTAATATAGAAAATATACACACGGAAATTACGTATCCTTTAAAAATACCGAATATAATACCGAAAGATTTATCAATAGCTCCAACACCAGTCCAAGTAACTGTTTTACTTAATGTTTTTCCAACTAAAATTGTAAAAAAAAGACTTAAAACAAATATTACTATGCCCAAACCTACACTATTTAAAAATTCTGACTCTAAATAATCACTCACAGTTGGTTGTAATTTAGGAACTAAAATTATTGTTATCACAGTTGAGAAGACCCATTTCGTGAAGGAAATTAAACTTAAAGAGAAGCCCTTAATAAAACATTGTATAATTGAGTATACAAAAATTAAGGAAACTATTAAATCAAAAAAATTTATTTTACTTATAATTTGTTCCATAAGTACTCTTACTATTATTCAAATTTTTCTTTACCGAAAGGTTTATAGATTAATAATAACTTTGGAAGCAAAGTTAACACAGATATCATCGCTAACAACATTGCAACACCAGTAAATACTCCAAAATAAATTGTTGGTATAAAATTTGACAAAACTAGTATAGAAAAACCAAAAACAATTGTGATCGAGGTGTTTAAAATTGCTATACCAACTGTTTTATGACATTTATCAAGTGTCTTATTGTAATCTTTAATTTTATTAAATTCCTCTTTGAAACGATAGATATAATGAATACTGTTATCAACAGCGATACCAATTGTAATTGCAGCTATGGTAATTGTCATCATATCTAGAGGGATATTCATCAATCCTATGATCCCTAAAATGAAAAAAGCTGCCAAAAAATTAGGGACAATTCCAATTAGAGACAAATTGATATTTCTAAATAGTATAAAAAACATTGCAAATATTCCGAAAAGAACAATTCCAAGGGTTAAGATTTGAGATTTAAATAAACTTTGTAATAAATTATTAAACAATATTAAAACTCCAGCTAACTTGTAATCTTTTTTTTCAAATCCTAATTTTGTGTTTAATTCTAAATTAATTTTTTTAATTAATTCATTTCTTCTCAAGTCTTTTAAAGAGTCTTTTATCCTAACAGAAATTCTTGCCTCGTCTTTATCGACTGAAATATAAGGTAAAACTATTTCTTTTTTTATTTCTTCGGGGATTTTACTATATAAAACTGCTATTTCGAGACTTTGTAGTTCTTTTTTATTTAAATCTTCTGCGACTCTAAGTATTGATCCGAATGATAAAACTTTTCCAATCTCTGGAAGCGAATCCAAATAATCATGGACTTTTAAAATTTTATCCATCTTATCTCTTGTAAACCAATATTTTGATTTATCTTCAGCACTTTCGTTATCTTCGTCCCATTCTGAAAATTCATCATCATTTTCATTATCAATTTTTGCGGAAGGAAATTTTAAAATAACATTTAAGGGAGTTGTTCCACCCAATTTATCATCAATTTTTTTCATCCCTTTATAAATTTCTGTTTCTTTATCAAAATAATTTATAAAGCTATTTTCTACTTGTAATCTGGATATGCCTAGTAAGCTTAAAATTATTATTAAAATTGTTGTTGAGAATATTAAAAATGTATTATTTTTCGCGATGTAACCAAGCGCATTTGTTATTATTGACTTTTCAGTATCTTTTACATCTACATTATTTTCAGTTGCAAAAATACTCAGCAAAGAAGGTAATAGAAGAAACGTAACCAGTAAAGATATAATTAATCCTAAAGTCATCATCCATCCAAAATCAATAATCGGTTTTATTCCACTAAAAATTAATGACAAAAAAGCACAGATTGTAGTTAAAACGGTGTAAAGTATTGGCAAGATCATTTTTTTGCTTGCCTGTAAAACAGCGTCCTTTTTTGAAATATTTTGATCTTCTTTCTTAAGCTGTAAATATCTTACAGTTAAATGAATATTCATTGCCATGTTAAGAATAAGCATCAGCGCAATAAAGTTTGATGAAATTACAGTTACTTTCCACCCAACTAATCCTAGTAAACCAATCATTATTATCACTGAACTGGCACAACCAAGTAATGGCATTAAAACCCATCTAAAATTTTTGAAAATAAACCAAAGAGTTAAAATAATGAATATGAAAACACCAATGCCGAAAACCATAATATCTTTTTTTATAAAACTCATCATATCATTTGCAATCATAGGAATTCCACCAAGATGTATATTCGCATTTACTCCATATTTAGAAATTACATCTCTTATTTCTGATATGTTTTGATGATTTCTCTTATTGTAAAGATTTTTATATTCCTCATACTCACGTATAAATTTTTTGTAATTGAGCTTATCTTCTTTTGATAATCCTGTTTCATTGATTTGAACAAAATATTTATCTTTGACTTTGATATATTCGTCTAATCTTTCGTCTTTTTTTAGATAAACTACAATTCCAGAAGTTTTGCCATCAGCACTAATTACATAATCTTTATAAATAGGACTATTTAATATTTCTTCAAATCCTCTTTTTTTATCTATTTCTGGATAAGCTAGGGTTTTATAATTCTTTAACCTTTCCATTAACCCTTCATCTGTGCTTTTTAACAGAGGTACATCAATTACAGTGATTACGCTATCTACCCATGTCAATTTTTCTATTTTAGATTTTAAAAGCTGCAAGTTTAAAATTGTTTCCTGATCTTCAAAACTTGTGACAGGAGTGTAAGTAAGAACTAAAAAGTCTTTAGATCCATATCTATCATTAATTTCCCTGAGGTACTTTAAATCTTTGTCACCTTCTAAAAGAAGCGCATCTGAAGAGGCATCTAAATTAAAATTTTTTGATTGATAGAGAGAAAAGACTAAAACAACTGCCAAGAGAAAAAGTGTTATTTTAGGAAAATCTATTACTAATTTTTTATAAATATTAGACAACATCTAGATTATTGAGATATATCTTAATTTTTTTATAACTAAAGAAAAAATTAGGTCTAATTTTTACTTAAATCTTTAAATTTGGTATAAATTCCCTCAAACTCAACTTTAATTGTTCCTGTAGGACCATGCCTTTGTTTACCTAAGATTATATCTGCTAGCCCATTTACATCATTCATTTTAGATTGCCACTCTGCGTGTTCTATTGATCCTAATTTAGGCTGTTTTCTTTCCAAATAATAAGCTTCACGATAAACAAACATAACAACATCTGCATCCTGCTCTATAGAACCAGACTCTCTTAAATCCGCAAGTTGAGGTTGTTTATCATCTCTTTGCTCTACTGCTCTAGATAATTGAGATAAGGCCAAGACAGGGACCGAGAGTTCTTTTGCAAGTGCTTTTAAACCTTGAGTGATTTCAGAAATTTCTTGAACTCGACCTTCATTTTTACTTAAACTAGATCTCATCAACTGTATATAATCCACAACTACAAGACTTAGTCCGAATAATCGTTTGATTCTTCTTGCTCTATTACACAAAGTAGCAATAGTTATTGCGGGTGTTTCATCGATGTATAAGGGGAGATTGTAAATATTTCTTGAGGTTTCTATGTATCTATTTATTTCTTCTTCTGAAACTTTTCCTCTCCTAATGTCATCTGATTTGATCTTTGCTTGTTCAGATAAAATTCTTGTAGATAATTGTTCTGAAGACATTTCTAAAGAAAAAAAAGCTACAGATGATTTTTCTTGTCTTTTTAAAATATTCTGTGAAGCATTGTAAGCAATGTTTGTTGCCAGAGCAGTTTTACCCATTGAAGGCCTTCCAGCAAGAATAATTAAGTCGGATTTATGTAGACCGCCTAACTTCTCGTCTAGCTCAGTTAATCCTGTTGGGACACCCACGAGTCCCTGGTCATTCTGCATTGCCATTGTCGCCATCTGAATAGTTTGATCTAAAGCTTTATTAAATTTTAAAAAGGATTGTGAAAAAGTTCCTCTTTCCGCTAATTCAAAAAGAGATTTTTCAGTGTTCTCAATTATATTTTCTGCATTTTGCTCTTGAGCGTGAGCATTTAAAGTATCAGCAGATAATTGATCTGAAATCATCACCAGCTCTCTTCTTAAATACATTTCATGTATTATTTTTGCATAATCTACAGCTTGCTTTGCTGAACCAGAAAATCTTGTAAGTTTAACTAAATATTCAGTGCCACCAACTTCTGAAAGCATATTATCTTTTTCAAAAAAGTTTTTTAAAGTTATTGGATTAGCTATCATACCCTTGTTGTTAAGTTTTTCTATTACTTCGTAAATTTTTACATGAGCTGGATCAAAAAAAATAGACGAGTTAATAATTGTAGATACCTCATCGATTATATCATTATTAACCAATACAGAGCCTATAAGTGCCTGTTCAGCCTCAAGGTTGGAAGGCTGCTTATTTTCAGAATTTTGTTGAAGATTTTTGATTTCTTTCACAATTTGATAATATTTGTATAGTCAAATCAATCAAAGAAAAAGTTACACACCTTTTTCTAAGCTCTGTGGAAAAGTTATTTAGTTTGTATTTTGTCTATTTTAATTGAAATTATAGCTTTAACCTCAGAATGGAATTGTATTTCTACTTTATAAGTTCCAATCTTATTCAATTCATTTTTGAGAATTATCTGAGAAGGACTTACTTCAACTTTTATTTTATCATTGATTAAATTTGTAATTTCTTTTGGTTTTATTGAACCGTAAAGTTCACCGTTATCTTTACTTTCTTTAAAGAAATTAAAAGACTTATTGTTTAAAAGCTTTGCAGACTCTTTAAATTTGTTTTTGAGCTCTGTATTTTTTTTATTAAGTTCGTCTTTTTTTTTATTTACCAATTCTAAATTTTCTTTATTAAACCTAAGTGCTTTACCCTGTTTTAGTAAATAGTTCCTACCATATCCATTTCTGACCTTAACCTTATCACCAATATTTCCTAAATTAATTATATTTTCTAGCAAAATTAATTCCATATTAAATAAGTCCTAAAATTTTCGCCTTTTTAATTTCTTTTGTTAATTTTTTTTGTTTATTGAAAGATACAGATGAAATTTTAGAAGAAATTATTTTTCCATTATCTGTAATATATTTTCTTAGCAATCCTATATTCTTGTAATCAATTATAGGAGCATTTTTAATAGATAAAGGGCATTTTTTTGAAAACTTACCATCATTTTTTTGAAATAAACTTAATTTGTTTAAGGAGTTAACATTCTTCTTTTGAAATTTTCTATTTCTTCTTTTCATTATTTTGTTTTTTCTTTATTAAAATATTCATTCTTAATATCTAATTTTTTATATTTAACTGTTAAAAATCTAATAATAGAACTATCTAATTGAATTTTTTTTTCAATTTCATCTAAAGTCTTATTATTACCTTCAAATTTAAAATGAATGTAAAAACCTTTTTTATAATTTTTAATTTTATTAGCTAGGTTCAGCAGTCCCCACTCTTCAATTTTAATAACTTTTCCAGAGGAGTTTTTTATAAGCGTATCGTACTTTTCTCTTAAAGATTTGAGATCTTTTTCAGCTAAATCTTGTTTTGCAATTATTGTATTTTCGTAAAAAGCCATAAATTATTATTATAAAAATGTATTTTAAATATTTTTAAAATGTGGTTTATACTATAATCATTATTTATAGCAACAGTTATTATTATTAACAAATTTTATAAATAAATATGAATGCTTTAATATTTCCTGGACAGGGTTCTCAAATAGTTGGTATGGGGAAGGAATTTTTCAATAATTTTAGTTTTGTAAAAAAAATATTTCAGGAAGCAGACGACAAATTAAAAACAAATATCTCAAAAATTATTTTAGATGGCCCGGCCGATAAGTTACAATTAACTGAAAATACACAACCTGCAATTTTAGTTGTAAGCTACTCAATATTTGAGACTATCAAGAACGAATTTAATTTTGGGATAAATAATTTCAAATATTTTGCTGGTCACTCTCTTGGTGAATATAGCGCACTTGTATGTAGCAATGCTTTAGAATTTCAAGACGCATTATTTCTTTTATATCAAAGAGGAAAAGCAATGCAAAGCGCTGTTCCAGTGGGAAGAGGAAGCATGTTAGCTGTTTTGGGATCAAAGATAGAAAATATTGAAAATGAAATTAAAAATTTAAAGCTTGATAGTGATGTTTGTGAAATAGCAAATGATAATGCTGATGGACAAGTAATAGTAAGTGGAGATAAAAAAGGTGTTGATTTATTAAAATCTAATCTTCAACAAAAAAAAATTAAATCAATACCATTAAAGGTGAGCGCCCCATTTCATTGTTCATTAATGCGACCAGCTGCAGAAAAAATGAAAGATAAAATTTTAAGTACAAAATTTAAAGAACCAGCATTAGAAATTGTTTGTAATGTTACAGCAAGACCTGAAAAAAACGCCGAAACTATAAAAAAACTTTTGATTGAGCAGATTTATTCTTCCGTAAAATGGAGAGAAAGCATGATACATGTTAACGAAAGTGGTGTTTCTAATTTTATCGAAATTGGTCCTGGCAAGGTTTTGTCAGGAATGATTAAGAGAACAATTAAAGATTCTAATTGCTTTTCAATCAATTCAATAGCTGATATTAAAAAAATGCTTGATGAACTTAAAAAATAAAAAAGTTTTAATTACCGGAGCAACAGGCGGAATAGGATATTCTTTGGTTGAAAGATTCCATAATTTAGGTTCTAAAATAATTGCAACAGGAACCAATGAGGAAAAATTATCTAATTTAAAAAAAAATTTCAAAGACATTGAAATAGAAAAATTTAAACTTGATGAGCACGATAAAATTGAAAAATTTATAGACAAAGTTGATAATAATTTAAATGGTATTGAAATTTTAATAAATAATGCCGGTATAACAAAAGACAACTTATCTATAAGAATGTCCCAAGAAGATTGGAAAAAAGTTCTTGACGTAAACTTAACATCTACTTTTTTAATGAGTAAGTTTTCTATAAAAAAAATGCTCAAAAAAAAATACGGTAAAATAATAAATATTACATCAATTGTAGGACATACTGGAAATTTGGGTCAAGCCAATTACTCAGCATCTAAGGCTGGCATATCTGCTTTTTCAAAAAGTATGGCTATAGAGTATGCAAGAAAAAATATCAATATAAATTGCGTAGCACCTGGTTTTATAAAAACTGATATGACAGATAAGATCAATGAAGAATTCAAAAAAAATTTAATTTCTAAAATTCCAGCCGGCTGTCTTGGCACGGGTGAAGATGTTTCTAATTGTGTAGTGTTTTTAGCTTCTGATCAAGCTAAGTACATTAATGGTGAAACTATTCATGTTAATGGTGGTATGTATATGGCTTGACAATTCTAATTAATAATTTATTAAGAAATTAAATAAACACGAAAGGATTTCATGGCAGACGATGTTAAAAGTAAAGTCAAAAAAATAGTCGCAGATCATCTTGGAGTTGAAGAGGATAAAGTTACCGATGAAGCAAGTTTTATTGATGATCTTGGCGCAGACAGTTTAGATACAGTTGAGTTAGTTATGGCTTTTGAAGAAGAGTTTGGTTCTGAAATATCTGATAGCGAAGCAGAAAAGATTTTAACTGTTGGAGATGCAATTAAATTTATAGAGAGTAAATCATCATAATTAAATTTCAGCTTGACAAAAGTTAGTCTTAATTCGAATGAGAGAAAATGACACTGAAAATTTAATGGTCATCTTATCCTCTCCATCCGGGGTAGGTAAAACTACACTAACAAAAAAACTTCAGCAAAAAAATCGTTCGTTTAAAATTTCTGTCTCACACACAACTAGGGCACCTAGATCAAATGAAGTTGATGGAATAGATTATCATTTTGTAAATAAAGAAAAGTTTCTAAAACTTAAAAAAGAAAATAAATTTTATGAGTCAGCCGAAATATTTGGTAATTATTATGGTACACTAAAAGAAAATGTTGATAAAGGTATAAAAAATAATGATATTATTTTTGATATTGATTGGCAGGGAACAAAACAACTATCAAATTTCAAAAATCTTAAATTGATTAAAATTTTTTTAATAACAGAGAATAAAGAAGAATTAAAAAATAGACTTAAAAAAAGAAACCAAAATACAAACAATGAGATTGAAAATAGATTTAAATCTTTTGATGAAGATATTAAACACTGGAGTGATTATGATTACATAATAATTAATAAAAATCTTGATAATTGCTTTAGACAATTAGAAAAAATAATAGAACTGAACAAAACTAAGAAAGTAACTGTTTTTTCTCATAAATCTTTGTAATCTTGTAAAAAATTTCTGGTTTTATCTCAGATGGTCGATAAGAAAGTCTCAATTCTGGAATATTTTCTAATTCATTTTTATTAAACAATTTTAAAATCTGTTTATTTATCATCTTCCTCTTATTAGAAAACAATACATTAGTAATTTTTTCTAAGTTTTTTATATTTTTGATTAAATTCAAATTTTTTTTTGGTTTGAAATGAATTAGTGTAGAGTCCACTTTTGGTTTTGGAAAAAAGCAATTCGGAGAAATATTAAATTTTCTTATCAATTCCAATCTATAAAATGATAAAATAGATAATCTTCCATAATTATTATCACCGAATTTACCTAATATTTTATTACCTAGCTCTTTTTGAAACATCAGTATTAAGTGTTCAAATGATGGTTTCCATTTTTTAAAATTTAAAATTTTGACAAGTATTTGAGAAGAAATGTTATAAGGTAAATTTCCAAAAATTATTGAATTAGTTTTGACAATTTTTTCTAAATCTAATTTCAAAACATCACAATTTAAAATTTTAACATTTTTTTTTGCCAGAAAATTTAGTTTCAACTTTTCAGCAAGCACATTGTCTTTTTCAATTAAAATTAAAGATTTCGGATTTTTGCTTAATATTTCATTCGTAATTGCACCTAATCCAGGTCCAATTTCAATTATATTTTTATTTTCAACTTTCACAGTATTGACTATCTTTCTTATAATATTTTCGTCTTTCAAAAAATTTTGTCCTAAAGATTTTTTTAAATATTTCATTCTGAGTACTTATTGATAAAATCTATGCATTTAATTAAACTGTTTGGATTTGCTTTATTCTTGCCAATCATACTTTTAGCAGTTCCATGATCCGGTGAAGTTCTGATATATTTTAGTCCAATTGTAATATTTATTGCATCAAATTTATAGATACTTTTGAATGGAGTCAGCACTTGGTCATGGTACATACCAATTAACAAATCGAATTTTTTGAAACTGTCTATAAAGAAAGTGTCTGAAACAAAAGGTCCTTTTATATTTATTCCACTTTTTTTTAATTTCTTGATAGCCGGTATAATTATTCTTTTCTCTTCAGAATTTTTTCTTAATTCAGCATTGTGAGGATTCAAACCTAAGACTGCTATTTTTGGTTTTTTCTTAAGTTTTTTTTTATACCATTGATTTAGTGTTTGAATTTTATTGATAATTAAAGCAGGTGTAATTTTTTTTGAAATTTCTTTTATATCCAAATGGGTTGTTAGAGGGGATACTGAAAATTTTTGATTATAAATTAACATTGCTTCTTTATTGTTTTTTATTTTACATTTAGAGGCAAGATATTCAGTTACTCCAATTTTTTTCCTCGAATTAAGTAAATTTTTATCAATAGGACAATTGATAAAGCCTTGAGTGTAGTTTTTAAGAGCTAAGTTATGACAAACTTTTAAAGAATCTTTTATAAATTTTGAGGCAATATTTTTTTTTACTGAAAAGGGATTTTGAAACTTCAGATTTACGTCTATAATTTTGATGTTAAAACTACCTTCTTGATCAAAAATATTTTCTACTTTGTTAATTTTTGTATTATATTTTAATTTTTTAAACTGACTTTTAATTAAGTTATAGTTCGATATAAAGTAAATTCTTTTTTTTAATTTTTTGTCAAGTTTGTTCCAAGTCTTATGTATTATTTCTGAATTAATACTATTTGGGTCTCCTGTAAAAATTATAATCTTTCGCTTCATTTGTATTCAATAAGTGTATTATTTTTTAATCTTGATAAATAACTACTTGAATATAAGATGAATAAATCATTTTCTTTAGCCGCTATAAGATCATTTTTTATTTTCTCTTTATTTTTCGAGTCAATCGAGATCTTTTTTTTGTCCACTAATTTTAAAAATGTTATTTTGTTCAATTTTTTTATTGGTTTGCTTACCGCACCTATTTCTAAGCCTTTTATAATTTCATGAACTGGTTTTGATAATGCATTTTCTTTTACCCAACCTAAGTCTCCTTTTTGCTCTGCACTTGAAGATGAGCTATATTTTAGTGCTGTATTTTCAAATCCTATCTGATTTATAAATTTTTTAATTTTTTCTATTTGATCGATTTCTTTTTCATCTTTTTGAAGCTCTATCTCAATTTCTGAAACCTTGTACTCAACTATTTGAGATTGTTTCTTAATAATTTCATCCAACTCCTTTTCCACGGATTTTTCGGTAGATCTAACTCTTTCTTTAAAAATTTCATATATAAGTTTTCTCCATTTCAACTCAATTTTAATTTCTTCAACAAATAAAGAGAAACTCAAATCGTTATTAGAAAAATTATTTTTAAATTCAATTACATTATTAGAAGAAATTGAATTTATATATTTATTTACTTCGCTGTCTTCAGCTCTAAAATTATATTTAGACAATTCTTTCTTTTTCAATTTTAAATCAATTAATGAGTTCAAAGCCTGTTTTTTGTAGCTGTCTATGTTTTTTTGATTTAATTCTACTTTAGCTAACATCAGCGAAGTTAAGATTTTATTTTTAATTTCAAAATTTGTAATAATTTCATTTCCAACAAAAACAACAATATTGGTTTTAATTTTTGAATATAAGGAACTTGAGTTCAATATAGAAAAAAAAATAATTATTAAAGATAATAATGTTATTTTATACTTCATTACTGACTTATAAACGTGGGTGTTTCTAGACCTCCGAAAGGAGTCAGAGTAACTTTAAACATTAAAGAATTTTTTGGTTCGAGTTCTGAGTCTGTATAAAACTCTCTTCTGTAAACTAGACCTGCTCTTAAACAATCATTTATATATTCATAACTTAAATTATAATATTCTGATGAATTAGTTATTAAATTTCTTTTATTTTCTAAAAAGATAGATGTTTTGTTATTTTCATATCCTAACTTAGATTTCAAATAATCTTGATCTCCAATATGTTTTTTTTCTTGTAAATAATTAACATCTAATTTAAGAGGATTAAAATCAAAATTTCCCCCAATACTATTGTAATTAAAATCAGAATAATTTTGATCCAAAGCAAAATCGTACTTTAGTATAAAGTTATCACTCATTTTAAAGCTTGTACTTCCCACAAAATCTGAGAGTTTTTCGTCCATACCTGTTATCGAAGGCATTTTTTTATTTTCTTTTGCATTTATTACTTGCGCTACTGAAAAATCAAAAATATTTTCACCGCTTTTTTTAATTTTATAATCAAAACCTAAAGTAGTACTTATACCGGTTTCAAAAGCATCTGTATTATTCAATCTATTAAAATGAAAAGCATTGTCAGGGTCCAGTCTTGAACCATCAATTTCTTTCCTCATATTACCTGGGGATAATCTTAGTAACATTTTTGGTGTTAATAAATGACTTGAGCTATCCTTTTTTTTGACAAAATCGATTTCTGACAAGTATCCTAGAGCAGCATGTAGTTCAGTAGAAGTTTCATTTTTAAAATTTTCAACATTTTTAACCTCATAATTTATATTCCTAAAATTCCCTAAAAATTTTCCTTTTAAACCTGATACTAGATTTATAGTTTTTGAATTCCAATTAAAATCATTTACAAAGAAATTCTTAGATTTGTTTGTATCAAAATTATGATATTTATAGTTAGCTTGATAATCTAAGATACCTAATTGATTATTACTTATTAAATTTTTATCATAAGTTAATTCTGGCAATATATATTCATATTTGTCATTATAATCATCCTTTAGTGTTTCATAAATACTTGCATTTAGACCAAAAAATGTATCTTCATCTTCATGGGTAAAATCAATAGAACTTTCAAGTGTATCTTTACTATAGTCAACTAGATCCGACTTAATCTCATAAAGCTTTAGATATTTATCATTTGAAACATTTTCAACCTTCAAAGTTAATTTTGTTTCTTTTTCTTGACTACTACTAATAAATTTTTCAAATTTAGTAAAAAAATGTGATTTTGCTCCTGGCCTTTTTTTAGCATTTGTTTTCTTGTAACCATCAGTAAAACCTACATCTAACTTAAAATTAGAATTTTTAAAAACTTGATGGTACTCAGCCATTATCAATGGATTTTCAGTAACATATAATTTATTAGTTATTGTAAGATTTTTATCTTTATTTAAATCCCAAAAAAATGGCGCAACTAAACCTTGGCCTAAGTTTTTTGATCTTGTTAAAATAGGAAGTAAAAAACCTGTTCTTCTTTCTACTGTTGGATCTGGATGGAATAATTTTGGAAAGTAAAAAATAGGTATGTCATAAATCTTAATTACAGCATTAGTATAATAAATTGTTTTCTTTTTATTATCATGTAACATTTTAGATGATTGTATTGTCCAAGGTGGACATTTGTCATTGTTCCTGTAATCACAAATTGTAAAAATACTTTTACTAAAAGATTTTGTTTCTTTTTTAATCTCCATGCTATTAGCAAATATTCTTGGCTTGTTTTGTGTATTTATTTTAAAATCTTTATCGTTTAAATAAGCTTTAATATCTGCACCAAGAATCTCTTTTTTTTTTGTATCTATATAAATTTGAGAAAACTCGTAAGTATTATTTTTTTTGTCTTTAATTGATACTTCTCCAACTGACTTAAAAATATTTTCTTTGGTAATATACTCAAAGTTTTGTAAATAAATTTTGTTATTTTCTTTATCAGTAATTACTGTGTTTTTAGATGATTTTATTGACTGCGCTAAATTATCTATAATTATATCTTTACCTTCAACGACGTATTTATCTGAAGTTATAATTTCCGTTTTGCCTAAAGTTTTAAAAATTTTTGATTTATCGTCATAGTCGGCATACTCTGTATTAATCCTGTTTCCCTTCATATCTTCTACAATGATATTTTGTTTTAATATTACAAATTGGTTTTTTTTATTATACTCAGCGTAATCACTAAATATTTTATTTCCTTCTGAAGTTTGGATTACTACGTTATTCTCGAAAATTGAAATTTCTTTATTTTTGTCTAGTGTAATATTTCTAGCTTCAATCCTAAGGTTTTCAGCTATCACAGTTGAATGAAACAAAATTATTGTTAATATGATTAAGATATTATTTTTCATTTATTTGTAAAACCCCAATAAATGTGAATAAACTTAAAGCTATGACTGGAGCCCAGACTGCTAATATAAGTGGTATTCTTCCAGTTTGACCTAAAGCCAAAGATAAGTCTTTAAAATAAAACATTAGTACGCTTATTATTAATCCCAAAACAACTAGTTTTAGATTATCAGATTTTTTTAATGTACCCATTGTTAGAATAGCTGCTAGCCCAGTCATCAAAAGTAACAAAAAAGGTAAAGAAAGCAAAGAGTGTAAACTTTGATTTAAAAAGTCTTTGTTGTAACCATTATTTAATAGATAATTATAATTAATTACTAATTGAATAAATGACATTGTATCAAAATTTTTAAAGAGACTGGTAATTTTTTCATAATTATAAATTGATTGAATTTGAAAAGTATCAAATTTCTCTTTTTCTAAAATATTATTTTTTTGTTTAAAAACGACAACTTCTTTTAAAACCCAATCATTATCAGAAATATCTGCTCTCTTGGCTGTAATTTTTTCTATTAAATTTGATTTATCATTTAAATGAAAAATTGTTACATCAACAAGATCAACCCCGTCAGGTTTTTCTGCAGAGATTATTCTTTGATTATCATTAACCAGATTTTCTTTGATCCATAAACCATTTTTATTATAAGTTACTAAATGATCAATATCTCTAGAATAATCAGATTTTGTTTTTTCATAATATTTTGACATTGATGAAGTTATGGGGTTTATAATAAATAATATAATCCAGCCAAGGACAAAAGATGTAAAAGCTAATATTAAAAATATTTTTAGATTTGAAAAACCATAAATTTTCAAAGTTAATAAATCTTTATTGTTTCTTATATTAGTCATAAACACCATACTTGAAATAAATATCACAAAAGGTAAATATTTAACTATTAAGCTAGGGATGAATATACCGGTCAAAATTAAAGGTAAAATTAAGCTTTCATCTGTATTCTTAAAAAATTCTATTTCTTCGAAAAGATTAAGTATAAAACCAAAACAATAAAAAACGAATACTATCATTATAAATGATTTAAGGAAATTTTTTAGCAAGTAATCAAATAAAATATTTTTCATTTAGTTATAGTTTCTTTTGAAAATTTATAAATTAAAAAAATATAAGTAAGAATAATCAAAATAAAAGGAATAAACATAAATCCTATCTTCATTATATTATTTAAGCCAGTATATCTGACAATAATTTCAATTCCAATCAATAAGCTAAAACCTAGAAGAAATATTGCAATTTCTTTAAAAATATTTTTTTTTGTTTTAATTAGCAAAAGGGAGCAAATTAAAGATAATACCGGAATATAAAGAGGCAAAATTATTCGTCTGTTTAATGTTGGTAAAATTTCTTTTTTAGTTTCTTCATTACAAATGTCCATTATTGATTTCTCTTTTGAAAAACAACTTAAAAGTTTTAAAGTTGACGTTTCTTGAAGCTTCGGTTTTTTTATAGTCGTAGTGGACAGATCACCTAAGTCAATACTTAATTGTTCAAATTTAAATATCTCGTTTTCTGTTTCAGTTTCTTTTGTTGAAATTATTTGTCCATTAAATAAAAATAATTTTTTGTTTTCAAAAATACCATTTTCCGCAACAATTGTTGTATTGTTTACACTCGATATATTAGACGATAGATTTTTAAGATTATTTCCTTTATCATTTAAAAAAATATCCTCAAATTCATTTTTGATTTTTTTACCTACAACAAAAGTAAACCCTCTATAGGAGTCATTGAACTGTTGAGTTCTTACTGTTGGTAAAAATGAATTAATTTGTTCTTGGCTAAGTAGTTGTCTTGATTTATTAAGAGCCAATGGAGTTAAAAGAGTTGTTAAAATTAGGTAAAAAATAAAAATTATAAAAGAGATCACTAAGAATAAATTTACCACAGTTATTTTTTTAACTCCGGATGTCCATAAAATAATTAACTCACTGTCTCTTATGTGCCTAAGAATAAATAATGTTAGCGATAAAAGGAACGAAAGAGGAATAAATTTTGGAATTATTCCAAATAAATTAAGCAATGAAAATGTAAAATAAGTAGATACAGGATAACCATTATCTACAATTAATTCTAAAAACGCCACAGCTCTCACGGTCAGCGCTATTACAGATAAACCAAACAATATTACGAAAAATGTTTTGAAAATTTCTAATATAAAATTCTGATAAATTTTGTTTTGAAGCATTAAATTATTGTATATAAATAATGCATCCACAAACTAAATTCAACTGAAGGTTTAAATAAGACTAATTTTCCATTGAAATATCGAATATTTGGACTTATATAGCTTCATTCTAACAAATTAAATTAAAAATATGTCTATTCGAATTAATCACTTAAAAAAAAAAATCAGTTTTTCTGAAAAAAATATAGTTTTATTTTCTAATGACAAATTTCAAATTAGCAATTTAAAAAACCATTTATCAAATTCTGAATTTCATTATATTAATGACATACTTAAAACAAGTGATCTTAAAAAAAACATACTTGTTTTTGAACTAAATTCAAAAAAAAAAATTATTTTATTATCAATTAAAAATAATTTAAAAATTTCAGATATTGAAAACCTAGGTGGCGAATTTTATAGTCGTATTAACACAGGAAAAAATGCAGACTATTTTATAATTTCTGACAGTTTAAGCAGCAAGCATGAAAAATTCTTAGCTTATTTCCTCCATGGAATAAAACTAAAATCTTATGAGTTTAAAAAATATAAAACTAAAAAAGATTTAAGGAACATTTCTTTAAATGTTATAGGAAATAGAAACAAAGTGTCATCACAACATCTTTTGAGATTCAAAGCTTTAGAGGAAGGTACTTTTTTTGCAAGAGATTTAGTCTCTGAACCAGGAAATATCTTGCATCCCGACGAATACGCAAAGAGATTAATTTCATTGAGAAAATTAGGTTTAAAAGTAACAATTTACGATAGAAAAAAATTAAAGAAACTTGGAATGCATGCGTTGCTTGGCGTGGGTCAAGGAAGTATTAGAGGATCATATTTAGTGACGATGGAATGGAATGGAAAAAAAAGTGGATCAAAACCACTTGCCTTTGTTGGAAAAGGAGTTTGTTTCGACACTGGTGGTTATTCTTTAAAACCAGCTAAGTTTATGGAAGACATGACATATGACATGGCAGGATCAGCATCCGTCGTTGGTTTGATGAAAAATCTTGCAATTAGAAAAGCAAAAACAAATGCTGTTGGAGTCGTAGGTCTTGTAGAAAATATGGTAAGTGGTAATGCGCAAAGACCAGGAGATATCGTAAAATCTTATAGTGGCAAAACTATAGAAGTTTTGAACACAGATGCTGAAGGCAGGCTTGTGTTAGCTGACGCGTTAACTTTCACTGAAAAAAAATTTAAGCCAAAATTTATTATTGACTTGGCTACTCTAACAGGAGCTATAATAGTTTGTTTAGGCTCAGAATATGCTGGTTTATTTTCAAATAATGACAAATTATCTGAACAAATTTTTAAAGCTGGAGAAAAAGTTGAAGAAAAAGTTTGGAGAATGCCATTACATAAAAATTACGATAAACTAATGAATTCGAAAAATGCCGATGTGCAGAATATAAACTACGTAGGTGGAGCAGGATCAACCACTGCTGCACAATTTCTACAAAGATTTATAATTAACAAAACACCTTGGGCTCATCTTGATATAGCAGGTATGGCTTTTTCAAAATATGGTGGAGCTCTCAATTCAGGTGGTGCAACAGGATTTGGAGTACGACTATTGAATCAGTTTGTTGAAGATAATTATGAGTAAGCTAGAACAAACTCTTTCAATTGTTAAACCCGATGCCGTTGAGAGAAATCTTACCGAAAATATAAAAACTATTTTTTTAAAAAATAATTTAATTGTAAAAGAGAGTAAAAAAATTCACTTGTCAAAAGAGGAAGCTGCAGAATTTTATAAAGTTCATCAATCAAAACCCTTTTATGATGCACTATGTTCTTATCTATCATCAGGACCAATTATGGTTATGATTTTAGAGGGTGAAAATGCTGTATCACTAAACAGAAAATTAATGGGGGCTACAGATCCAAAAAATGCGGATGAGAACACCATAAGAAAGTTATATGGAATTTCAATTGATAAAAATTCAGTTCATGGTTCGGACTCTTTAGATAACGCCAAGAGAGAAATAGACTTTTTTTTCAGGAATTAGTATACCTGAGCAATTTGATAATTGCCTCAGGATAAGCAGCGTATTCTAGTCTTTGCGTCTTAAATTTTAGTTTTTTTTCATCATCATTTTCTGAAATAAAAAAACTTTTCTGAACAATAATTTTTCCACCATCAAGTTTTTCATTAACTAAATGTACTGTGCACCCTGTTTTTTTTTCTTTATTTTTTATAATTCTATAATAAGTATTTAAACCTTTAAATTTCGGTAAAAGCGATGGATGAATATTTAATACCTTGTATCTAAAATTTGATAAAAATTTTTTTGAGAGAATTTTCATGAAACCAGCTAAACAAATTATAGAAATTTTATATTTTCTTAAATTTTGCAAAATTTTATTTTCGTAACTTCTTGTTTTAGTATTGATTAAAATAAAAGGTATTGAGTTTTTTCTAGCAAACTTAATTCCACCCGCGGAAGGATTATCGCTTATTACAAGACTTACCGAGATTGGAAAAACGTAGTCTCTTGAATTTTTTATCAAATTATTAAGATTAGAACCGTTTCCAGAAATAAAAATGCAAGTTTTTTTTTTTACCATTTTAAATTATTGGACAAATTAATTTTTTTTTTATTGCTTGATATAAAACCTATTTCATAAGGATAGTATTTTTTGGCAAAGTGCTTTTGAATTTTTTTTATATTTTCTCTCGGAGAGATAATACAAAAACCAACACCACAATTAAAAGTTCTCATCATTTCTCGGTCAGATATATTTTGAGATTTTATCCATTTAAATATTCTTCCAATTTTAATTTTTGACAAATCAATATTTAATGATAATTCACTTGGGATAGACCTCATTAAATTCTCGATTAATCCGCCTCCAGTAATATGTGCAGCAGCATGTATTAGTTTTTTTTTTGATAATTGAACTATCTCTCTTGAGTAAATCTTAGTAGGAATTAATAGGTCATTTTTGATTTTTTTCGATAATTTTTGGTTTTTAATAATTGTTCTGACCAAAGAGTAACCATTTGAATGAATACCACTTGAAGGCACTGCTAAAATAACATCGCCAGATTTAACATTTTCTTTTGAGAGTATTTTTTTCTTTGAAACAATACCTACACTGAAACCTGCTAAATCAAATTTATTTTTTTCGTACACACCTGGCATTTCTGCAGTTTCACCTCCTATAAGTTTACATTCGGATATTTTACATCCTTTAACGATACCACTTAAAATTTTTTTGGTTTTAATTAAGTTTAATTTACCGGTAGCAATATAATCTAAAAAAAAAAGAGGTTTAGCACCTTGGACTATTAGATCATTTACGCACATTGCTACAAGATCTATTCCTATCTTGTCGAATTTTTTATATTTATTTGCTAACTCAACTTTTGTACCGACCCCATCTGTGCAAGATACAATTATTGGATCTTTAATTTTTGAAGCACTTAAGTCATATAAAGAACCAAAGCCTCCAATATTTAATTTATCAAAAGTATTATTCCCTTTTTTGACACCTTTTTTAGTTACTATTGAAATATGTTTTACTAATTTATTAGCTAATGGAATATTTACACCACTTTTTTTATAGCTATTTTGTATTTTTTTCATTGGTATATTGATATTTATTTTCTATGAAATTTTTTAAATTAATGATTTTTATTCTAGTTATTTTTTCTAAAACTGGAAATGTTTTGTCTGAAAATAGATTATTTGATGTTAATAATATTAAAATAGTCAACACACCTTCTAAAAATATTAACAATTTAACCAGCCAAGCAATGAAGAAAGGTTTTTCAGTTTTAATCGAGAGAATTCTTTTAAAAGAGGACAAAAAGAGACTCGATGATCTAAATTTATCAGATATTGAAGAATTAGTAGCTTACTATCAAACTTTTGATGAAGTGGATGATTTAAATAAATCCATTAAAGTTTTTAATATATTTTTTGATAAAGCTAAAATTCACAATCTTTTTTATAAGAGAAACATTCTTTATTCAAATTTAATCGAAAGTGAATTTTATTTACTTCCAATATTTAAAAAAGATGAAGAACTAAACATTTATGCAAAAAATTTTTTCTATGATAGATGGAATAAGGTTTCATTTGAAAGCGAAATAGTTGACTTTATATTACCTATTGAGAACATTGAGATAATTCAAAAAGTGAATAAATCAAAGGGCAATTTAGAAGACTTAAATCTCGTTAATCTATTTAATGAATATTCAAATAAAAATTTAGGAATAGTTTTAATAACGGAAAATAATTCAAAAATTAAAAAAGTTTTTCTTAAAACAAATATATTAGGAAAAAAAATAAATAAAAGTTTGGAAATAAAAAATTATAAATTGGAAAAAAATGAGCTACACGAAAAAATTATTATCGATATTAAAAATGAATTAGTAAATATTGTAAAATCTCAAAATTTAATTGATATCCGAACCCCGTCTTTTCTAAATGCTAAATTTAAGATAAATAAAAAAAATAGTTTAGTAGGACTAAAAAAAAGAGTGGAACAAATAGATTTAGTAGAAAAAATATTTATTCAAGAATTTAACAATGAGTTTGTGATACTAAAAATAAAGTTTCTTGGTAAAGTTAACAATATAATAAATGAACTTAAAAAAGAAAAAATAAATTTACGTTTAAATGGCGAACAGTGGAGTCTTGATATTATATAATGAATCAGTTGGTTTTCAAATTCCCTTTTAAAAAAAAATATTTTGAGCAAGATTTTTATGTTTCTAAAAACAATTTTTCTGCTTACAAACTTATTGAAAGTTGGCCCAATTGGACGAGTAAATGGTTAAATGTTTATGGCGTACAAGGTAGTGGCAAAACTCATTTATCAAAAATTTTAGAAAAAAAAATTAATAAAGTAAAAATTTTAGATTCTAAAAAAGTTGATAATAATATTTTAGAAAATCTTGAAAATTTAGAATGTTTAATCATTGATAATTTTGATAATAATATAAATGAAGAAATATTTTACTCACTTCTAAACCAGTCAAAACAATTAGATAATTATATTTTGATTAATAGCCAAGTATCTATAAAAGACTTTTCATTTAGACTTGAAGATTTAAAATCTAGAGTAAATAGTTTTCTATATTTAGGAATAGAGCTCCCAACTGATGATTTGCTTCAAGTAATTATTGCAAAGTCTTTTTCTGATAATCAAGTAAAGCTGGATCCAAAAATATCAAATTATATTATTAATAATGTTGAGAGATCTTATGATAAAATATTTAAGTTTTTAAGAGATATTGATGATTTATCATTATCAACTGGAAAATCTATTAATATTAATTTAATAAAAAAGTGTTTGAAAGATAATGAATAAATATAGAACTCATAATTGCTCACAATTACGTGAAACAGATATTAAAAAAAATGTAGTATTGTCAGGATGGCTGCATAGAACCAGAGATCATGGAAATTTATTATTTATTGACTTAAGAGATCATTATGGGATGACACAGTGTGTAATTGAGAACAACAATCAATATTTTCCAATATTAGAAAAAATAAGACCAGAGTCGGTTATAAAAATTTCCGGAGAAGTAATTAAAAGAGAAAAAGGAACTGAAAACTTAGATCTCGACACAGGAAAGATTGAGGTAAAAATTAATTCAGTCGAGATTATCTCAGAGTCTCTAGAGCTACCCTTACCTGTATTTGGTGAACAAAATTATCCAGAAGATATAAGATTGAAATATCGATTTATAGATTTGAGAAGAGAAGAAATGCATAAAAACATAGTTCTTAGATCAAAAGTTATTTCTTTTATAAGATCAGAGATGCTTAATCTTGGATTTTTAGAATATCAAACTCCAATATTGACCTCCTCGAGCCCCGAAGGAGCAAGAGATTTTCTAGTTCCAAGCAGATTGAACCCTGGGAAGTTTTACGCTTTGCCTCAGGCTCCACAACAATTTAAACAATTGATTATGGTCTCTGGGTTTGACAAATACTTTCAAATAGCTCCCTGCTTTAGAGATGAAGATGCTAGAGCTGATAGAAGTCCAGGAGAGTTTTATCAACTTGATCTCGAGATGTCTTTTGTTGAACAAGAAGATGTATTCAACGTAGTAGAAACTTTAATGATAAAATTGTTTAAACAATTTTCAAAAAATAAAATTAACGATGAAAAATTTCCAAGAATCAAATTCAGTGACGCTATGCTTAAGTATGGTACTGATAAGCCTGATCTTAGGAACCCACTAGTAATTCATGATATAACTAAAACTTTTTCTCGACCGGATGTAAAATTCGAAATATTTAAGAAATTAGTAAATTCTGGTTCAAAAGTAAGAATTTTGGTAACTAAAGATACTAGTAAAAAACCAAGAAGTTTTTTTGATAATTTAGATAAGTGGGCAAAAGAGCAGGGAGCATCTGGTTTGGCTTATTTTTCAATAGAAAAGGAAGAGTCTATTTTTGGAAAAGGTCCAATAGGAAAATTTTTTAGTGAAGATTCAATTAAAGAAATTATGAAAATATCTGGTGCTGCTGTTGGCGATAGCATCTTTTTATCTTGTGGTAATGATAAAGAACTCGAAAGTATACTCTCATTAGCTAGAGAAAAAATTGCTAATGATCTTAATCTAATAGACGAGAACAAATTCGCTTTCTGCTGGATTGTAGATTACCCAATGTTTGAAATGGATCAAAAAACTAAAAAAATTAAGTTTAGTCACAATCCTTTTTCAATGCCACAAGGGGATATTAAAAAATTAAATTTGAACAATCCATTGGAAATAAAAGCGTATCAATACGATATAGTTTGTAATGGTGTAGAGTTGTCTTCAGGTGCTATTAGAAATCATATTCCTGAATTAATGTATAAATTATTTTCAATTGCTGGATATGATAAAAAACAGGTAAACGATAAATTTAGCGGTATGATTAATGCTTTGAGCTATGGAGCCCCACCTCATGGTGGAATAGCACCAGGTATTGATAGGATTGTCATGTTATTAGCCGGACAAAAAAATATTAGAGAAGTTACTTTATTTCCTATGAACCAAAATGCACAAGACCTTATGATGAAAGCTCCATCAACAGTTGATGAACAGCAGTTAAAAGAAATTGGAATAAAACTAGATACAAAAAAAATTAATTCTTAGTTTTAAGATTTATTCTTACATCTGAAAGATCAACAAGCTTTTCTTCATAATTGCTTCTAACAAAACCTTTGGAAGTTATATTTTTAACAATTTTTAAGAATTTATCTTCAGTGTTACCATCGGTGATATTCTTTGCACTCGAAATACTGGGTGTGTGCGCTAAATCCTCTTTTCCAAGGTATGAAATTGCTAATTCTCTAAAAACGTAATCTAAAATTGAAGACGCACTTAATATTCTGTCATTTCCTAAAACATTTCCTGAAGGCTCAAATTTAGTATCAATAAAAGCATCAACATACTCTTCTAATGGAACTCCGTACTGCAGACCTAAAGAAATGGCTATGGCAAAGTTATTCATCATTGCCTTTACTAATTCTCCCTCTTTATTAGTATCAATAAATATCTCTCCTATCTTTCCGTCGTTATATTCACCAGTGTGAAGGTACACTTTATGATCTCCTATCTGAGCTTTTTGAATATAACCTTTTCGTCTATCGGGCATTTTGAATCTTGATTGGTTTTTTATTTTTAAATTTGTCTTTGTATTAATCGAAACTTCTTGGCTATTCTTAATTTTACCAGCTATGTCTTTTGAAAGTGAAGCTGAAACCTTTTTATCGTTTTTATGAGATGTAGTTTCACCAATTTTTTTTGTTTTTCGGTTGTTTAATTTTACATCGATAACTTCAACCATACCATCAGTTCTCTTGTCTATTTCCGCAAGTTCCTTTTCGTTAAGATTGTCCAATGAATGAACAGTTTTGAATGTGCATGTATAGTAAGTTTCAACGATAAATTTTTTCATATTTAATTGGAATCTTTTATTATCTAGATATATATTATTCAATATTAAGTCTATTTTATAATAATACAATTTTAAATTGTGTGGATTTAAAATCGAACTAAAATGAAATTATTTTTTACTTGGTGGAACAAACAAACAGTCGGAACTTTTTTAAAAACATTTTTTACCGGTACCCTCGTTGGAAAAGATGATTTTGGTAATAAGTATTATAAAAACAAAAAAAATGAGAGGTGGGTTATTTATTCTCAAGAGGTAGAAGCTACAAAAATATCTTCCGAGTGGTATTTGTGGATACATCATACTACAGATAGATTGCCTGAAAAATCTGAAAAAAAATTCAATTGGCAAAAAAAACATTTGGAGAATCAAACTGGCACTAAAAATAAGCACAACCCTACTAAAATAACAAAAAATTCAATAAGAAAAAAATATGAGACTTGGAAGTAATTTTATTTTTTTTACAGTAATTTTTTGTGCTTTTATAAACTTTAAAACGTTCGGTGAGGATAAGATAACTAGCACTCCTTTAATCAATTTAAATCAGATAAAACCTAGTTTTGAGGAGTCAGATAATAAATCTGAAAAAGATTTTTCTTCGAAAGAATTAAAAAATAAGAAAATAAAGAAAAATAATATTGATCTGTCTCATGCTATTTTAATTGGATTAGATAAGATAACTGCAAAATCTACAAAAATTAAAGTTAAATTTGACGAAATTAAAAAATTTGGACCATTAGAAATTAAAGTTTTGAGATGTGAAAAAGTAAAAGTTAATAACAAATTCGATGATGTAGCTTATATTCAAGTAAAAGATGTATCAAAAAATGAGGATGATAAAGTTTTTATTTTCAACGGATGGACTTTCGCTTCAGATCCAAGCCTAACTCCTTTTGACCACGCTATTTATGATATACAATTATCAAATTGTTTCACAACTTAGTAAAATTTTTCTTTACTAAGCCAATTAGTATCAAAATCCGAATTTATAAACTTTTTGTGATTAAGAATCTTTTTATGTAAATCGATTGTAGTGGTGATACCCTCGAGAACAAATTCATCTAAGGATCTTAAGGTTCTTTGAATAGCTTCGGTCCTATTTCTCCCTTTGCAAATAACTTTAGCTATTAAACTATCGTAATAAGGAGTAATTTTACATCCTTGGTATATCGATCCATCTACTCTTGTTCTAAAACCAGAGGGTTGATGGCAAACACTTATAATTCCTGGACTTGGTTGAAAATTTAGGGCAGGGTTTTCAGCATTAATCCTACATTCAATAGAATGACCTCTTGGGTTTATATCGTTTTGCTTTAAAGCGGTATTTCCACTGTGAGCTATCCAGAGCTGTTCTTTAACAATATCAATACCAGTTTGAACCTCGGTGACCGGATGTTCAACTTGCACTCTTGTATTCATTTCTAAAAAATAAAACTTTCCATTCTCAAAAATAAACTCTACTGTGCCAGCTCCTTCATAATTAATTTGTTCTACCATTTTGACTGTTTTGTTTAGCAAATCGTTCCTTTGTTCCTCTGAAATTACAGGGCTGGGCGTTTCCTCTATTAATTTTTGATGTCTTCTTTGAACAGAACAATCCCTTTCTCCTAAATGAACAGTCTTATTTTTCCCTGACATTATCTGAACCTCTATATGTCTAGGATTTTTAAAGTATTTTTCAATATATAATTCGTCATTTCCGAAAAATTTTTTAGCCTCAGTTTTTGCGGTCAAAAAAAGATTTTCCAATTGGCTTTCCTCATTAACTATTTTCATTCCTTTACCGCCTCCACCTCCAGCAGCTTTGATTAAAACTGGGTATCCAATGTTTTTACAAATTGATTTTGCCTCTTGTACCGATTTTACCCCTCCCTCAGAACCTTCAATAACTGGAAGGCCATATTTTTTCGCTATTTTTTTGGCCTCTATTTTATCTCCCATTTTTGATATTATTTCAGCGCTTGGACCGATAAACTTTATACCGTGCTTTTTCACTATTTCAGAAAATTTTGCGTTTTCAGATAAGAAACCATATCCCGGATGTATTGCTTCAGCTCCAGTAAGATCAACAGCCGACATGATTGATGAAATATTAAGATAACTATTCTGTGGCTGATGTGATCCTATACAAACACTTTCATCAGCAAGGCGCACGTGCATGGCTTCCGCATCAACATCAGAATGAACAGCCACAGTTGCAATTCCCCATTCTTTACAGGCTCTAATGATCCGAACTGCTATTTCACCTCTATTAGCAATTAGAACTTTTTTAAACATTTATTTGGTTTATTTGAGAAGGACTAAAGTTTGTCCAAATTCTACTGGTTGGCCATCCTCTACTAGAATTTTTTTTACCTCTCCATCACTCGTTGATGGAACATGGTTCATGGTTTTCATTGCCTCTACTATCATAACAGTTTGACCTTTCTTAATTTTGTCTCCAACTTCAATAAACTTTTTTGCTCCAGGCTCTGGCGCCATATATGCAGTACCTATTATCGGAGACTTTACTCTTATCATATCTTCATTTGATGAAGTATTTAATACTGCTTTATTTTGAGGGGAAATATTGCTGTTTTTGATCTGCTCCGAACTTTTTGAGGCTCTAGAAACTTTAATTTTACTTTGTCCCTCTTGATATTCTAACTCAGTGAGATTGAACTCTTTTAAGTTTTCTACTAATTCTTTAATTAACTTTTTATCAATCTTCATTTTTCTACGTAAATTTTCATAGCGTTAAGTGCCATTATGTAACCTTCCGCACCAAAACCACATATAATTCCTCTAGCAACTTTGCTTATAAGTGATTTATGTCTAAATTCTTCTCTATTATAAATATTACTAATATGCAATTCAATTATAGGAATCTTAAGGATTTTAAGAGCATCATGTATTGCCACTGAAGTATGAGTATATCCTCCAGCATTTATTATAAGACCATCATTATCTTTTCTTGAATTTTGAATTTTTTCAACTAATTCACCTTCAATATTTGATTGAAATAAAGAAATTTCAAATTTGTTTTTTTTAGCAAAATCAACACAATTTTTTTCAATATCTTTTAAAGTTTCAGATCCATATTGATTTCTCTCTCTCTCACCTAAAAGGTTGAGATTTGGCCCATTAAGAATTATAATTTTCTTCATCGTTATTTATTATTATCTTTGATTAACTGAATTATGGCAAAAATACAATTAAATGGAAAAAAAATTTCTTTAAAATCAAATATTTCAATACTGGAATTGCTAAAGATTTATGGGTTTCATAAAAAAAAAATCGCTATAGAACTTAATGGTATCATAATCCCAAAATCGAACTTTAAAAAAAAGCTGAAAAATAGTGATAAAATAGAAATAGTTCATTTTATAGGTGGTGGTTAAATGCGAAAAGATTTATTCAAAATTTCTAATAAAAAACTTAAATCAAGATTAATAGTTGGCACTGGAAAATATAAAAGTTTTAAAGAAACTGCAAAAGCTATTGTTGCATCTGGTGCAGATATGGTGACAGTAGCTGTAAGGAGAGTAAATATAATTGATAAAAAAAAACCAATTTTAACTGATTATTTGGATCCAAAAAAAATTATTTATTTACCTAACACTGCTGGTTGTTTCAATTCTGATGATGCTTTAAGAACTTTGAGGTTAGCTCGAGAAATGGGAGGGTGGAAATTAGTAAAACTCGAAGTTTTGGGTGATAAAAAAACACTTCTGCCAAACATGATAGAAACTATTAAATCAACAAAGGTACTCATAAAAGAAGGTTTTAAAGTAATGGTATATTGTTCAGATGATCCATTACTTGCAAAAAAATTAGAAGACTGTGGTGCTTCTGCAATTATGCCTTTAGCTTCACCAATTGGATCTGGCTTAGGAATATTAAATAAAATAAATCTCTCAATAATTATCAAGCAGTCCAAAGTTCCAGTAATAGTTGACGCTGGAATTGGAACCGCTTCCGACGCAACTGTCGCTATGGAAATGGGATGTGATGGAGTTTTAATTAACAGCGCTATTGCTCAAGCAAAAAACCCAATCTTGATGGCTAAAGCTTTTAAGGACGCTGTAATATCTGGAAGAAATTCTTTTTTAGCTGGTAGAATGAAAAAAAATAATTTTGCAGTGCCTAGCTCACCTACCGATGGACTGATTTAATTTTTTTCTTCTTCTAGTCCAAAGTGTTCTTAATTTTTTTTTAGATTTCAGTTTTTTTGGTACTTTTTTATTTTTTTTAATTTCTTTTTTCTCTTTTTTGGATTTTAATGATTTATTAGAAGTGGTATTAAATTCTACAATATTATTAATATTTTCATATACGTTTAAAATCTTTTTAGACTTATTAAGTAGTTCAATTTTGTATTCTGGAACAATTAAGTTATTATCCGCATTAATTTCTATTTTAATTGCATACTTTTTTTGAAAATAAGTAATTTCTTCAAAAAGATTTCTTTCGATAAAATTTTTTACTTTTTCTGAAACAGAAGTTTTTACAATCTTTATTTTTTCTCCGAAAGCTAAATATTGAGTTTTTTTAAGGATTTTTTGAGAGAATGAACTTAAAGATAATTGAGTTTCCCACTTTATAGATCCCTCTCTTAATCTTTGTCTTGTCATTTCAAGCAAACCAAAATTACTTATCCTACCGATTTGAATTCTTGCTCGATCTTTTCTAATACTTTCTCTCATTCTTTTTTCCACAACTCTCCTATTATAAAAGTTCATCATATCTATAAAGTCCACAACAATTAATCCCGACAAATCTCGTAATTTAATTTGATGTGCTATTTCCTCAGCAGCTTCTAGATTTGTATTTAAAGCAGTTTTTTCTATATTTATTTGTTTCGTTGATTGACCCGAGTTGATATCTATAGCTACAAGAGCTTCTGTGGGGTTAATTACAATATAACCACCAGATTTTAATTTGACTGTTGGTTCAAATATATTATTTAGTTCTTTTTCTATATTAGCAAAATTAAATAATGGGATTTTACCTCGATATTTTTTAATATTTTTTACATTCCTAGGCATTAATTCTTTCATAAATTTTTTAGCTTTTTGATATGCCTCATTTCCATCAATATAAATATTTTTAGTATCATTATCGTAAATATCTCTTAAAGTTCTTTTGATTATATCTCCTTCCTCGTAAACAAGTGATGGAGCATTAGAATCTAAAGCAATATCCCTAATTTCCTCCCAGGTTTTCAAAGTATTTTGAAAATCTTTCTCAATCTCATTTTTAGTTTTGTTCGATCCCGCTGTTCTTACGATTACACCCATACTTTTTGGGATATTAATTTCATTTAGAATAGCTCTTATTTTTTGTCTATCTGATGAATTAAAAATTTTTCTAGATATCCCACCACCTTTTGGTGTATTAGGCATCAAAACAATATACTTGCCAGCTAGTGAAATAAAAGTAGTTAGAGCAGCTCCTTTTTGCCCTCTCTCTTCTTTTATCACTTGAATCAAAACAACTTGGCCAGGCTTAATAACTTCCTGAATCCTATATTTTTTTATTCCTAAGGATGATTTTAATTCCTCTCTGTATTCTTTCTTTTTTGTTTCTTCATTTTTTAAAACTTCATTTTCTAAATTTTTTTCACTTACTCCATTACTACTACTTGAATTTTCAGGATTAAAATTTTCGTTAGAACCTTCTATGTTTTTATTTTTAAGATTCTCACGAATTTTTTCCTCTGCTTGTTTTATTTTTTCTTTATCCTCAGATGGTATCTGGTAATAATCTGACTGAATATCATTAAAAGCTAAAAAACCGTGTCTTTCTCTTCCGAAGTTCACAAAAGCAGCTTGAAGAGATGGCTCAACTCTACTAATTGTACCTAGATAAATATTATTCTTGAATTTTAAATTATTTTTATCTTCAAATTCGTATTCCTCGATAGAACTATCTGATTTAAGTACGATTCGGGTTTCATTAGGATGCGAAGCATCAATAAATAAGTTTTTTTCCATTTTAATTGAATTCCTGTTATCTTTTTGCTTTTGATGAATTTTATATTAATCATAAAACTTATTTTATACAATTTTTTGAATAAATACAGATATTTAAATTTGCTATGCCTAAAGATAGTCAAATTTTTAATTGATAAAAAGGATAAATGCTTAAATTTCTTAATTTTTCAGTAAAATTTTCAATTATCTTTTTATTGGTAATTGTTTTTTTTACTTTATCTACACTTTGGTATTTTTCGATTGGATTACCAGATTATAAAAAATTGTCTAATTATCAACCACCAATTTCTAGCAGAGTTTACTCCGGTGATGGGAGATTAATCGCTGAGTATGCAATTCAAAAAAGACTATTTGTTCCATTTAATTCAATTCCAGAAACTGTTGTGAATGCTTTTTTATCAGCCGAAGATAAAAATTTTTTTAATCATCCTGGCATAGATGCTAAAGGAATTTTGAGAGCTACAATTAATAATATCAAAAACCTTTCTCAAAACAAGAGGCTAGAGGGAGCTTCTACAATTACACAACAAGTAGCAAAAAATTTTTTATTGACAAATGAAGTCTCGCTCAAAAGGAAAATTAAAGAAGCAATATTAGCATTTAGAATTGAAAGAGCTTACTCTAAAGAAAGGATTTTAGAATTGTACTTAAATCAAATATATCTAGGTCAAGGAACATATGGTATAGCTGCAGCTAGTTTAGAGTATTTCGATAAATCTATAAAAGAGCTCAACTATGTTGATGCAGCTTTATTAGCAGCATTACCTAAAGCACCAAGTAAATATAATCCATACAAATATCCAGAAGTAGGTAAGTTTAGAAGAGATTTGGTTTTAAAAAATTTAAAAGATAATGGTTTTATAACAAAAAAAGAGTTCAATACTTTTAAAAATACAAAATTAAAATTAAAAAAAAGAAAAATTGAAATTGTCAACGAAGCTAATTCATATACAGAAGAAGTAAGAAGGTCTGTAAATGAAAATTATGGCTTTGAAAAACTTTATTCACAAGGCTTAAGTATTAAAACACCTTTGAATATTGACTACCAAATAAAAGCTTTAAATTCTCTCAGAGCAGGTATCGAGCAGTACGACAGAAGACGCGGATGGAGAGGTGTAATTACTAATACTTATAAAAATAAAAATTGGAAAAAAACAATTAAAAATCTTAAGTTAGATCCTACTTTAAAATGGAAATATGCAGAAATTATTGATCTAAATAATTCAGAAATAAAATTTAAATTAATAGATAATAAAAAAACTCAAGAAATAGAAATTTTAAGCCAAGCAAATTTAAAATGGGCAATTAAAAAAAATAAAAACATAGAAGATATTTTTAAAATTGGGGACATTATATTTGTTAAACTTGAGACAGGAAATTGGAAATTAAAACAATATCCAAAAGTAAATGGGGGCATAATTGTTTTAGATCCATTCACGGGTGATGTTAAAGCTCTTGTTGGAGGTTTTAATTTTAAATCAAGTGAATTTAATAGAGTCACTCAGGCGAAGCGTCAGCCCGGATCCGCTTTCAAACCGATAGTTTATGCTGCAGCATTGGAAAACGGTTTTTCTCCAAATTCTATAATATTAGATGCTCCTTTTGTTGAAAGTCAAGGAGAGGGTTTAAAAAATTGGAAACCTGAAAATTACGGAAAAAAATTTTATGGACCGTCAACTCTGCGGAAAGGGATAGAATATTCCAGAAACTTGATGACAGTAAGAATTGCAAATACTCTTGGTCTGAACAAGATTCTAGAATTATCAAAAAAACTAAACATATATGAAGAAATTCCTGAATTACTATCTGTATCTTTAGGCGCAGCAGAAACAACATTAATTAATCTTACAGCAGCCTACGCTTCCTTTGTTAATGGAGGAAAAAAAATTGAACCAAGTTTAATTTCAAGAATTCAAGATAGAAGGGGTAAAACAATTTTTAAGGTAAAAAATAGAGAATGTGTAGGATGTGAGAAGTTTATTGAGTCTTCAAAAAAATATCCAATTATATCTAACACAAACGAAAGAATTTTTAGCGAGGAAACAGCATATCAAATGACTTCCATTCTGAAAGGAGCTGTAGAAAGAGGTACGGCAAAAAAACTTAGGACTTTAAAGGTGCCACTTGCTGGCAAAACAGGCACTACAAATGACAACTATGATGCTTGGTTTATAGGATTTTCTTCAAATTTAGTTATAGGAGTCTACATCGGATTTGATAACCCCAGAAGTTTAGGAAAATTTGAAACTGGGTCTAAAGCAGCTTTACCTATTTTTAAAAATTTTGTTGAAACTGCTCTTTTTAAAGACGATTTTAAAGAATTTTCAGTTCCAAAAAATATTTATTTAACATCTTTAAATTACGACACTGGACGTAAATCATCTCTGGGTGAGAAAAATACTATTATAGAAGCTTTAAAATCTAAAGATATCAACAATATAAATAATAATAATTTAATATCCATATCTGGAAGTGATAGTTTAATAAAGTTTAGACAGTTTTATTAATGCAAAATTTTGAAAATAAATTAATTTCAACAGAAAAATCCTTAAATAATATCAGGGGGTATCTTTGATAAAAATAGAATTAGATCAAAATTAAAGCAAATTGAAGAAATTGTTAATAAAGAAGATTTCTGGCAAAACCAAAAATTAGCAAAAAAAACAATCAAGCAAAAAAATAATTATGAGGAAATTCTCAAATCTTTTGATAACTCTCTAAGTGAAATTAATAATTTAAAAGATTTATTCTCTCTTGCATCAAAAGAAAAGAATGAGGAAATTATTGAAGATTGCTTTAATAAGATAATCGAAATTCATGAAAATATTAAAAAAAGCGAGGTGAAATGTTTTTTATCTGGAGAAAATGATGATTTAAATATTTATCTTGAAATCCATGCCGGAGCAGGCGGTACAGAGAGTCAAGATTGGGCTGATATGCTTAGAAGAATGTATATGAAATGGTTTGATAAAAAAAAATTTAATTATGAAATTATAAGTGAACATAAAGGAGAAGAAGCTGGTATTAAATCTTCCACGATAAAAGTAAAAGGAAATTATTTATATGGCTTGATGAGAAATGAGTCCGGAGTTCACAGATTGGTAAGAATTTCACCTTTTGATAGTGGAGCCAGAAGACACACGAGTTTTGCCAGCGTATGGGTTTATCCCGATATAGAGGATGACATTAATATCAAGATAGATGAGAAAGATTTAAGAATAGACACTTACAGGTCTAGCGGTGCTGGCGGGCAGCATGTTAATACCACTGATAGTGCAGTGAGAATAACTCATTTGCCGTCAAAAATTGTAGTTCAATGTCAAAACGAGAGATCTCAGCATAAAAATAAGGAAACTTGTTTTAAAATGTTAAAATCAAGATTGTATGAAAATGAAATGCAAAAAAGAGAAGAAGAAGAGAAAAAAGAAATTAACTCTAAAACAGATATAGGTTGGGGTCATCAGATACGTTCATATGTCTTGCAACCATACCAACTAGTAAAGGATTTAAGAAATAAAGTCGAAAGCACTAATCCTGAAAATGTTCTAAATGGGAACATAGACGTTTTTATTGAAGAAGGAATTAAAAATCGATAATGAAAAAAATTTTTTTTTCATCAATAATTATATTGTTAATTATCCTTTCCTTACTATGTATTACTTTGCTCACATCTGGAATAAAAACAGATAAGTTTGATAGTTTTCTAACAAGTAAAATTAATGATCATAACAAACATCTAGATTTAAATATAAATAGTATTAGATTTAAACTTGATTACAAAGAAATAAGCTTATTTCTGGAGACATCAGATCCGCAAATTACTTATAGAAATACATCTATACCAGCAAAAAAAATAAAAGTTTATGTTGATTTTCTTTCTCTATTAAGTTCCTCGCCAGATATTAAGAAAATAAATTTAATTTTCTATGAGTTAAAAATTGATCAGTTTAAAAATTTAGCAAAAACTTTAAAACCCTCTAATTTTAAAAGTATCGTCCAGAATAAGATTTCAAAGGGAACAATTACATTAAGTTTAGAAATTTTTCTCGGCAAAGACAATATTTTTGAAAATTTTATTGCTCGTGGAGATATAAAGGGATTAACCCTTAATACAATAAATAAAATTAATTTAGAAAATTTGAATTTCAACTTTTTTGCAGATAAATCTGATGTTCTTTTAAAAGAAATAACTGGCAATATATTAGGAACAGAAATTAAGGATGGTGATTTAAGAGTTAATTTATCAAATATTATCTCTGTAGAATCAAATTTCCTTTCTAAAATTAATTTCAAAAAAGGGGACAAGATTAGATATAAAGAATTTTTAAAGAATATTAATCTTTTTAAAAATATAGAAATTTTTAAAGTTGATTTAAATAATAATTTGTCAATTAAATTTGATCAAACTTACAAGGTAAAGGATTTTACTTTTAAAAGTAAAGGATTATTGCAAAATGCACATATAAAATTTGAACAACCAATAAAAAATTTTGCTTTAGATAAAAATATTGATTTTATTAATCTTAAAAACTCAAGGGTTTTAATTAATCTAGACAAAAAATTAAAATCAATAAATTTAGACGGTCTTTATTCTTTTGATAGCAAAGATTATTTAGAATATAAAATGACAAATGAGTATTTAAAAAATAGTTTTGCTTTAGATATTCAGGCTGATTTAAAAGAAAAAATAAATTTAAAAATTCTAAATTATACCAAAAAAAAAGACACCAAGGCAAATTTGTCTTTTAATTTAACTAAAAGGAAAAATGATTTAAGAATAAAAGAATTAAATTTTAGTCACGATGATACTCAAATATTAATTAATGGTCTTTTAATAAGTAATGGAAATATCACTTCAATTGATAAATTAAAAGTAAAAACCTATTTAGATGGTAAAAATAATAACGATTTTACTTTAATTCTAAAAGATAAAATTTTGATCAATGGCACAAAGGCCGACGCTTCAAATTTACCAAAAATTTTAGGTGAGAATTCTCAGACAAATAATTTAAAAAAAATTAATAAAAATATTGATATAAACATTAAAAATATAATTGCCCCACTATCTGAAAATTTAAAAAATTTTAAGTTATTAGGCTTTATAGAAAATGGAAAATTCTCTTCAATTACCTCAAAGGGAGATTTTGGAAACAATAAACACTTAGATATTACAATGAAAAATAATAAAAAAGATAACAAGAAATATTTAGAAATCTATTCTGATTTAACCACACCGCTTTTAACAAATTATTCTTTTTTTAAGGGTTTATCCGGGGGAAATTTGCTTTACACCTCAATACTAGAGGAGAACTATTCAACTTCTAAATTAAAAATTGAAAACTTTAAAGTAGTTAATGCTCCAGGTGTGATAAAGCTTCTTTCTTTGGCGGATCTAGGTGGTCTTGCTGACTTAGCTGAGGGCGAGGGAATAACTTTTGATGTCTTAGAAATAAATATGGAGAAATCTCAAGAGGAACTTAAGTTGAATGAAATTCTTGCTTTAGGACCCAGCATGTCGGTTTTAATGGAGGGATATCAAAATTCAAATATCACCAGTTTAAGAGGCACCTTAGTCCCTGCAAAAACTTTGAACAAGTTTATTGCTAAAATACCTCTAATAGGTGATATCGTTATACCAAAGGAAATTGGAGAGGGTCTTTTTGGCATTAGTTTTAAAATGAAAGGACCTCCAGGACAAATTAAAACTTCTATTAACCCAATAAAAACATTAACACCAAGATTTATACAAAAGGTGATAGAGAAAAATAAAAATTAAATAATCTTAATTATAAAGTGCTTTTTTTTTCCAAAAGAAATCTTTAATATTTTCTCATTAAAATCTAAAGATTTAATAATTTTTTTGTCGTTTGTTTCAATCACATCATTAATTTTAATACCTTTATTCGCCATTACTCTTCTAGCTTCACTTTTTGAGGATACTATTTTACTATTAGATAACAAATCTAAAATATTAATCCCATTTTTAATATGCTCAAATTTGATTTTGATTTCGGGTAAATTTAAACTTATACCTACACCTCCAAAAGTGTCTTTAGAAGTTCTCTCTGCTTTTTTAGAAGCAGTTTCTCCATGAAGTATCTTAGTAGCCTCGTTAGCTAAAATTATTTTTAAATTGTTTATATTCTTTTCTTTTTTACAAAGTTCTTCAATTTCAGAAGTTTCTATTTTTGTAAAAAATTTTAAAAATCTTTTAACATCTCTATCATCTGTGTTTCGCCAGAATTGCCAATATTCGTATGGTGAAAATAATTCTTCATTTAGCCACACCGCACCTTTTTCTGTTTTCCCCATTTTCGCCCCAGATGCTAGAGTAATAAGAGGTGACGTTAATCCAAAGGACTCTTTCTGTGTCATTCTTCTTATAAGTTCAACACCATTTACAATATTTCCCCATTGATCAGAACCACCTATTTGCAGAATACAATTTTCATTTCTAAATAATTGATAAAAATCATAAGCCTGTAAAATCATATAATTAAATTCCATATAACTTAAAGATTGCTCACGTTCTAATCTCAATTTTACGCTATCAAATGCAAGCATCTTATTAATTGTAAAGTGACTTCCGATATCCCTAAGAAATTTAATATAATTTAATTTAGTAAGCCATTCTGCATTATCGACAAATAAAGGCTTTGTTTTTTTATGATTTGTATCTAAGATTTTATTGAAGACTTTTTTTATACTTTGAATATTTTTTTTTATCTCATTTTGTTTAAGAATTTTTCTTGTTGAGTCTTTTCCTGAAGGATCACCAATTAATGTAGTGCCACCACCTAGAAGCACGATAGGTTTATGACCATGCTTCTGCATTAATTTTAAAATCATTATCTGTAATAAACTTCCAACATGAAGACTACTAGCTGTACAGTCAAAACCAATGTAACCAGATATAGATTTTTTTTCACAGATTTCCCCAAGTTTATGAAAATCAGTGCATTGATTTAAATATCCACGACTTTTGAATTCCTGTAAGAATTTATTTTTCATAGTGTAATTAATTTAATCAACTATTATACAAAATTTACTATAAATAAATAAAAATATGCAAAAAAAATATAAATCTTTGGGATTAATGAGCGGTACTTCAGGTGATGGAGTCGATGCTTCTATAATAATTTCAAATGGGAGAGATGATTACGAATCAATTTACGATAAGTACTTTCAATACGATGATAAAATTTATAAAAAAATACATGAGCTGAAAGATAAGATAAATAATTCACAAGATTTAAAAAAATTATCAAAGGATTTAAAAGATTTGGAAAGAAAAATTACTTTATTTCACGCAAAGTTAGTAAAAGATTTAGATATTAAATTTGAAGATTATTTAGTTGGTTTTCATGGACAAACAATATTTCACAATTCGAAAGAAAAAAAATCAATCCAATTAGGTGATGCAAAATTATTATACCAGCTTTTAAAAAAAAAAATTGTCTATAATTTTAGAAGTAATGATTTATTTCATAATGGTGAAGGCGCTCCATTAACACCTATTTTTCATCAATTGATAGTTTCAAAAAATAAAATTGATTTACCAGTATGCGTTCTGAACATTGGAGGAATTTCGAATATAACTATAATCAACAAATCAGCAGGTTCAGAAGAATTAATTAGCAAAGACATTGGTCCAGGAAATTGCTTAATTGATAGTTGGGTTAGAAAAAATTCAAAAGAAAAATTTGATAAAAATGGGAATTTTGCGAAAAGAGGCGAGAAGAATGAAATTATAATAGAGCAAGCTCAAGAACTTTATGAAAATAGAAAAAATAAAGAGAAATTATCGTTTGATGTAAATGATTTTGATATTTCTTTTGCCAGAGGATTGTCTCTTCCAGACGGAGCGAAAACACTCACAGACTTTACTGCAGGCATTATTGGCAGTGAATTAAATAAGAATATTGGAAATTATAATAATGAAGTAAAAAATATACTTGTTTGCGGTGGAGGAAGAAAAAATCAAATTTTGATGGAAGAAATAAAAAAAAATTTAAAAAAAGGTTTAAAACTTTTAAAAATTGATAATTTTAAAGTAAATGGAGACTTTATAGAATCACAAGCATTTGCTTTTTTGGCAATTAGAAGAATAAATAATTTACCAATTTCTTTTCCAAGTACCACTGGGTGCTCTCAACCTTGTATAGGTGGAGATTTAGTAGAAAATTAAATTAGGGCAGTTTTTTCTTTTAAATATTTTTCAATCTCTAAACTCAATTCTTTTTCTTTATTTTTAAAGAAATGATTAGAACTTTTAATTTTTGAAAATAAGACTTCTACACCTTTTTGACTTTTAATTCGATTATCTAGTTCAATTATACTTTCATTTGTTACCAATTCATCATTTTCACTGTATACAACTTGACCTGATGTTGGACACGGAGCTAGAAAAGAAAAATCATATACATTTGGCTGGGGAGAAATAGCAATGAAATTATTTACTTCAGGTCTTCTCATAATTAGTTGCATACAAATTAAAGAGCCAAATGAAAATCCTGAAACCCAGCATTGGCTATAATCTAAATTTTGCCTTTCTATCCAATCCAAGGCAGCCGCGGCGTCTGATAACTCTCCTTGTCCATTGTCGAAAACCCCATCACTTTTGCCAACGCCTCTAAAATTTACTTTAATAACTGAAAATCCATTCTCTAAAAAAATATTGTACATCAATTGTACTATTCTATTATTCATAGTTCCCCCGTATTGCGGGTGTGGATGAAGAACTATCGCAACAGGTGAACCGAATTTTGGATTTTTATAATACTTAGCTTCTAATCTTCCAGCTGGTCCAGGTATAAAAATCTCTAAACTTTTCGGTTTCATAATTGATAATGATTATTATTAAAAAAAAAAGTACAGATTTATAACACGTTTTTATGCGACAAATATTTTTTTTTAATCCCTACTAAAATAGTAGGAATTCCTTAAAAACTACTGTATTACAGCAAAAAATTATGAAACTAACTAATAAAGGTAGATACGCAGTAATGGCTATGGCTGACCTAGCTTCAAATGCTAAAGATGGACCCATAAGTCTTACAGAAATTTCATTGAGACAAAACATTTCATTAGCATATTTAGAGCAAATTTTTCTTAAGCTTAAAAATAACAAATTAGTAAGGAGTTCTAGAGGTGCTAATGGCGGATATGTTTTAGAAAAACCAGCTTCAGAAATAAAGCTATCAAATATAATTTACGCAGTTGACGAGGAAGTAAAAACACTCAATTGTAAAAAAAATTCAAAAAGGGGTTGCAATAATAAATCTACGAAATGTATTACACATAACTTATGGGACCAATTAGATCAACACATCATCGGTTTTTTTGAAAAGGTCAAATTACAGGATTTGGCAAAACTTGGTTAATTTATGAAAAGTGAGGAATTGAAAAATCAAGAGTATAAATACGGTTTCACAACTGATATTGAAAATATAAAAGCACCAAAAGGTCTCACTGATGAAACCATAAAATTTATTTCTAAAATCAAAAAAGAGCCCAAGTGGATGTTAGATTGGAGATTAAAAGCTTTTAATAGATTAAAAGTGCTTAATGAGCCGAATTGGCAAAAACCAAAATATCCAAAAATTGATTATCAAAACTTATATTATTATTCAGCTCCAAAAAGCCTGAAAGACAAACCGAAAACTTTGGACGAAGTCGATCCAAAACTTATTGAAACCTATAACAAACTGGGCATTCCTCTTAACGAACAAAAAAGGTTAAGCGGTGTGGCAGTAGATGCTGTTTTTGATTCAGTTTCGGTAGCTACAACCTTTAAAGGAGAACTAGATAAAAAGGGTATAATTTTTTGTCCTATTTCTGAAGCTATTCAAAAACATCCAGATTTAGTAAAAAAATATCTAGGCTCTGTTATTCCTATTAGCGATCATTATTTTGCAACGCTCAACTCAGCAGTATTTACAGATGGGTCTTTTGTTTACATTCCACCAAATACAAGATGCCCAATGGAACTTTCTACCTATTTTAGAATAAACGCATCAGAAACAGGTCAATTCGAAAGAACCTTAATTATCGCAGACAAAGGTAGTTACGTAAGTTATTTAGAAGGTTGTACAGCCCCCATGAGAGACGAAAATCAATTGCACGCAGCTAATGTTGAATTAGTTGCTTTAGATGACGCAGAAATAAAATATTCAACAGTTCAAAATTGGTACCCCGGGGACAAAGACGGAGTTGGTGGAATTTATAATTTTGTTACTAAGAGAGGTGCATGTAGAGGCAGAAATTCAAAAATTTCATGGACGCAAGTAGAGACTGGCTCCGCGATAACTTGGAAATACCCAAGTTGCATTTTACAGGGAGATAACTCTGTAGGCGAATTTTATTCAATTGCTATAACTAATAATCATCAAAAGGCAGATACTGGAACTAAAATGATTCACTTAGGTAAAAATACAAAGAGTAAAATAATTTCCAAAGGAATTTCTGCTGGACAGGCTGATAATACTTATAGAGGCCTTGTAGATATTGGAGCAAAGGCTAAAAATTCTAGAAATTATACTCAATGTGACTCCCTATTGATGGGTAATAAATGTGGCGCACATACCGTTCCATATATAAGAAATAAAAACTCCTCCTCGACGATTGAACATGAAGCTACGACATCTAAAATCAACGAAGACCAATTATTTTATTGCAATCAAAGAGGACTAAACCAAGAAGAAGCAGTAAGTCTTATCGTAAATGGTTTCTGTAAAGAGGTGTTGCAGCAACTTCCAATGGAATTTGCAGTTGAGGCACAAAAATTAGTTTCTATTAGTTTAGAAGGGAGCGTTGGATAATGCTACAATTACAAAATCTGAAGGCCTCAGTAAACGATAAGTCAATTTTAAATGGATTAAACTTAGAAATTAAATCTGGAGAAGTTCATGCTATCATGGGGCCAAACGGATCAGGAAAAAGTACTTTAGCAAATATTTTATCTGGTAAAAGTGGATACGATGTAAGTGGAAGCTTAAAATATGAGGGCAATAACTTACATGATATTCCTATTGAAGAGCGAGCTCAAAAAGGTATCTTTTTAGCTTTTCAATATCCTTTAGAAATACCAGGTGTTAATACAACTAATTTTCTCAAAACTTCGTTAAATTCGATTAGAAAAGCAAAAGGTGAAAAAGAATTAGATACACTAAATCTTTTAAAATTGATTAGAGAAAAAGCCTCTGAATTGAACATCGATGAAAAATTTTTATCTAGGCAACTGAATGTAGGGTTTTCAGGAGGTGAGAAAAAAAAAAACGAAATACTTCAAATGAAACTCCTAGAGCCAAAATTAGCCATCTTAGATGAAACAGATTCTGGCTTAGATATAGATGCATTAAGAATCGTCGCTGATGGTGTAAACTCTCACAAAAATAAGAACAATGCATTTTTAATTATCACGCATTATCAAAGACTACTCGATTATATTAAGCCAGATTTCATTCATGTATTGTCAAAAGGCAAAATTATAAAAACAGGATGTGCTGAATTAGGCCAAGAACTAGAGAAAACAGGTTATGAAAATTTGAAATAATGGAACAATTATTCAACATAGATTTTAAAAGAATAAATTCCTCGAATGATAAAGAGGCAGCAGATAGAAAAAAATATTTTGAATTATTTTTAAAAGGAGGTCTACCAAATAAAAAAAATGAAAATTGGAAATTTTCTGATCTAAACTATATAATTAGTAAGAATTTCAAGAATATCACAAATAACGATGAGTACAAATTTGATGAAAAAATTGAAACAATTCATGATTTTGATCATAATAAAGTTATTCTTGTCAACGGATCATTGAAATCCTATGATTTACATTTCGAGGAAAAAGAAAAAGTAAAAATTAAAACTTTAAAATCACTTGAAGGCTTTCATCATCAGTCAAAAAATAATCTCGATTATCTTAATAAAGCTTTATCTATTGGCGGGTTTAACTTGGAAGTTCAAGAAAACTACAAATGTAAAAAACCAATAATAATTTATAATTATTTTACTGCAAACTTAAATAATAAGATTATCAATAACTCAAATAAGATAAAAGTAAGTCAAAATTCCGAACTAACTTTAATCGAGTATAATATTGGTGAAAAAAGTAAATTTGTTAAAAATACCTTTGAAAAAATTAATATCGACAAAGGTGCAGTTTTAAAAAATATTATTTTACAAAAAACAAAAAGCAACGGTTATTTTTATAAGAATATTTCTGGAATACAAGATTATAACTCGAGCTATCAAAATTTCATATTAAGTTCAGGACTTAAATTTAATAAAATTGAGATTGATATGATCCTGGAAAAAGAGAAAAGTAGTTGTCATATTCTATCAGGATTAAACTTAAGCAAAGAAGAACATCAGGAAATTAAAACTCAAATTAATCATTTGGCGCCAAATTGTAAAAGTTATCAAAAAATTAAAAATGTTTTAGAGAGTGATAGCAAGGGAGTTTATCAAGGAAAAATATTTGTTAAAGATATTGCTCAAAAAACAGATGCGTATCAACTAAGCAAAGCTCTAATTTTAAATGATGAAGCCGAATTCAATGCTAAGCCAGAGTTAGAAATTTACGCTGATGATGTAAAATGTTCTCACGGTTCTTCTTCTGGTAGCATAGACGAGGAAGCTATACATTATTTAATGACTAGAGGAATAGAATTAAGGGAAGCAAAAAAACTTTTAATTAAAGGATTTCTTAATGAAATTTTTGACAACATACCTGAAGAGAAAATTAGAACTTTTCTAGAAAAAAGCATAGCGGTGCAGATCGATGAAATTCAATAATATAAAATCAAAATTTCCAATTTTTAAACAAAAAATTAAAGGTAAACCTTTAATTTACCTAGATAGCGCTAATTCTTCTCAAAAACCAAAAGTAGTAATAGATGAGATGTCTAAATTTTATGAAACTGAATTTTCGAATGTAGGAAGAAGCGTACATACCTTAGCAGTTAAAGCCACAAACAAATTTGAGGAAACTAGAGATATAGTAAAATCTTATGTTAATGCTCAGCATAGAGAAGAAATAATTTTTACAAAAGGAGCTACAGAGGCAATTAATTTAGTTGCAAGCACTTACGGAGAAAAATTTATTAAAGAGGGTGATGAAATTCTTGTGACTGAGTTAGAGCATCATTCAAATTATGTACCTTGGCATTATTTAAGAAAAAAAAAGGGAGCAGTAATTAAATTTGCATCTGTAAATGAAAATGGAGAAATAGATATCGATGAGTTTAAAAATCAAATTACCGAAAAAACTAAGATGATTGCTTTTACTCATATTTCGAATGTGACAGGAACTATTATGCCTATAAAAAAGGTTACTGATTTAGCTAAATCAAAAAACATTCCAGTTTTAATTGACGGGACGCAGGGCGCGCCTCACTCAGTTCTAGATGTACAAGATTTAGGTTGTGATTTTTATGCTATTTCATGTCACAAAATGTATGGTCCAAATGGATTAGGTATTTTATATGCCAAAAAAAAATGGGTGGATGAATTGCCTCCTTATCAAGGAGGCGGAGGAATGATTAATGAAGTAAAAAAGGATAAAATCACTTACGCCGACTCACCTAATAAATTTGAAGCAGGAACAATGCAAACTGCAGAGGTAGTAGCTTTTGCAAAATCAATAAAGTTTATTCAAGATTTTGGAATAAAAAACATTGAAAAACATGAAAGTCAAATTCTTGAGTATGGTTTAGAAAAATTAAGAAAAGACAATTCTGTCAAAATTATTGGTAATCCAAAAAATAGAGCATCTATAATTTCTTTCACAATAAAGGGAATTCACCCTCATGACATAGCTACAATTTTAGATGATGATGGTGTTGCAATTCGAGCTGGCCATCACTGTTGCCAAATTTTACATGATAAATTAGGCATTCCTGCTTCTGCAAGAGCTTCAATTGGAGTTTATAACAGTAAAGAGGATATTGATATACTAAGCGAGTCAATTAAAAAATGTAAGAAAGTATTTCAGATTTAAATGGAGCTAAAAGAATTATATCAGGAAATTATTTTAGATCATGCAAAGAACCCTAGGAACAAAGGTAAATGTGAGGGATACAATTATGATGCCAAAGCACACAATCCTCTTTGCGGAGATAAAGTTCATATTTATTTAAAATTAGACAACGATAAAAGTATTTCAGGTCTAAGTTTTGAAGGAGAGGGATGTGCTATATCTTTGGCATCAGCCTCAATTCTTACAGATACTTTAAAAGGTAGAGATTTACAATTTTCAAAAAAAGTGACTGAAGACTTTTTAAATATGTTGAAAAATAAATCAAAAATCACTTTAAATAGCTTATCAGAAGATCAAATTACAACTATATCATCTCTATCAGGAGTACAGGAATTTCCAATGAGAATTAAATGTGCTACTATGGCATGGCACACACTACTTTCGGCACTAGAAAAAAAAGGTTCAAAATAATTATGAGTGAGTTGAAAGAAAAAATTATTACTGAAATCAAAAAAATTTACGATCCAGAAATTCCAGTAAATATTTATGAACTAGGTTTAATATATAAAATCGAAGTTAAAGAAGAAAATAAAGTGATTATTGAAATGACATTAACTTCTCCAAACTGCCCAGTAGCTGAAAGTTTGCCTAATTCTGTAAAAAATAATATATTAAAAATTGTGGGTATAAAGGATGTCGATCTTAAATTAGTTTGGGATCCTCCTTGGACGAAAGATAAAATGTCAGAGGCGGCAAAATTAGAATTAAATTTATGAGAGAGCAAGTTATAAGATTAAGCGATAATGCAGCAGAAAGAATTAAGGCTATTATGTCTAAAGCAGAAAGCTCTGCAATAGGTGTTAGAGTAGGAGTTAAATCTGGAGGCTGTGCAGGCATGTCTTACATAATGGAGTACGCAAAAGAAATTAAACCTAATGAGGAGGTAATCGAGGAAAAAGGTGTTAAGGTTCTTATAGATCCAAAGGCAATTATGTATTTACTGGGTACAGAAATGGACTACAAAAAAGAAAAATTTTCTTCTCAATTTGTATTTAAAAATCCTAACGAAACTGAACGTTGCGGATGCGGAGAATCCTTTAAAATAGCTTAAAATTTGTAAAAAAAAAAAGGGTTGTTTTCCTAAAATTAAATTATTAATTTAATTAGATTTTATGAAAACTGTATCTTATACAAACAAAAAATCCCTTCTAGATAAACTAAAAGTTAAGTCAAAACGAGAAGCCAATATTTTTTTTTCTCTTTGCGAGAAAGACAGTGAAATAATCTCTACAAAAAGATTTAAAGATGTTTTGTTAAATTCAGGCTTAAAAGCTAAAGATAAAAGATTATATAATCTTTTTCAAAATTTAGATGCCCATGGTGATAGAATTGTATTTGAAGATTTTATAAATATTATTCGAAGTTCGGAGTTGATTGTTGAAAAGGCATTGAGAGGTGAACTATCGATACCAGACTTTAGTTATTTTGCAAAAAATTTAGATAATATGTTTGATGAGGTTAAAAAAATTAAATCAGGGGAATTGGCCTCTTATATCCCACCACTAGCTAATGTTGATCCAGACCAATTCGGTGTTGCTATTGTTACAACAGACGGTCAAATATATCAAAGAGGCGATAGTGAAGTTGATTTTTCAATTCAATCTATGTGTAAACCTTTTAATTACTGCTTTGCAATGGAAAAATTAGGACTAGAAAAAGTTCATCAACATGTTGGTCAAGAACCTTCAGGAAGACAATTTGATGATCTTACCCTATTAGCCAGAACTGCAACGGGCAACATGCAAGGAGAATATGCTAAAGATGATCTTGAAGGAAAATTTAGTCGTGTGCCTTTCAATCCAATGGTAAATGCTGGCGCTATAATGACAGCAGGTCTAATAAGTCCAGAAAGTTCTCACAGTCAAAGATTGAGATATATTAGACAACAATTTGGAAGATTAATAGGTTGGTCGCCAAAAGGTGAATTTAGTAATGAGTTACCTAGATTTAATAAAGATATGGCACGGCAGGAAAATTTTACGGGATATAATAATATTGCTATGGGTTATCTTTTGATGGCTACAGGTAATTTACCTCACACTAAAACTAAATTGCATAACGACATTCATCCCGATCAAGATGAATTTGACTTTTATACTGAACCAGCGGTCACTGAGGCACTCAAACTATATTTTAGCATATGTTCATTAGAAATGACTGCTGTAGATTTTGCAACGGCAGCAGCTACGCTTGCTAATAGTGGAGTTTGTCCTGTTACCCAAGAACGTGTGCTTAATCAAAAGACAGTAAAAAACTGTTTACCCGTTTTACAAACTAGCGGAATGTATAATGCTAGCGGTACATTCTTTCAACAAGTAGGATTACCAGCAAAAAGTGGAGTAGGAGGAGGAGTTATATTGATAGTTCCAAGATTAATGGGAATATGTATTTTCTCTCCTCGTTTAGATAAACAAGGCAATAGTGTGAGAGGAATTGAAATGGCAAAAAAAATTACCTCAAAATATTTAGTTCATACTTTTGATGGTACAATGACAGATACAGATCGTCTTGATCCAAAAATACCGATTTCAAAGTGGCGGGCTAATAGTTGTGGAGAAGCTATTTGGGCAGCAAGTAATGGCAATATTAGAACATTGGAACGACTGGTGAGCGAACAAAGAGATCTTCAAATTGGGGATTACGATATGAGAACACCTTTACATTTAGCATCAGCAGAAGGTCAGCTTGAGGCAGTAAAATTTTTACTTAAACAAGGTGTTAAACCAATCCCTGATCGTTGGGGAGGTTATGGTTATTTTGATGCAAAAAATAATAACCATAAAGATATCGTAAAAGAGTACGAAAAACTTGATATTAATTACACTCAAGCATCACATCTAGTAGAAGACCCAAATGGAAAGACAGATAAAATGGCAATTTATGATGATGAATTGGCAGTAATTGAATTACTATTTGCTGCTTTTGAAAATAACGTTGAAGGTATTCGAACATTAATTGCAAAAGGAGTACCTGTACATGCAGGAGACTATGATTCTAGAACAGCTTTACATCTTGCAGCTGCTGAAGGTTGTCTGGAAGTAGTTGAGTACTTAGTCTCGCATGGACACCCATTATTCGTTCGTGATAGATGGGGAGCAACACCTTTAGATGAGGCTAAAAGAGAGAAAAGAAAATCTGTATATAATTATCTCAAAGAATTTAGATAAAAATTAACAACTATAGTACATCTCAAACTCAATAGGGTGCGGAGTATCTTGAAAGTTGTTTACTTCTTCCATTTTTAAGCTTATGTAGGCGTCTATTTGATCATCAGTAAACACTCCACCTTCAGTTAAAAATTTTCTATCTTCATCTAATGCAACACAAGCTTGACGTAAAGACGAACATACAGTTGGAATTCCTTTAAGTTCTTCTGGGCCTAAAGCATATAAATCTTGATCCATTGGCTTACCAGGTTTAATTTTATTTTTGATGCCGTCTATCCCAGCCATAAGCATAGACGCAAAGGTTAAGTAAGGATTTCCAGACGCATCTCCAAATCTTACCTCTACCCTTTTACCTTTTTTGCTATCACTAAATGGTATCCTACAACTTGCTGATCTATTTCTAGATGAATAAGCTAAAAGCACGGGAGCTTCAAAACCAGGTATTAATCGTTTATAACTATTAGTTGAAGCGTTTGAAAAAGCATTTAGCGCTCTAGCATGTTTAATAATACCACCAATATAATATAAACATGTATCGGATAACCCGGCGTATTTGTCTCCGGCAAATAAAGGTTTTTCACCACTAAAAATTGATTGATGAACGTGCATTCCTGAACCATTATCGTTCTTTACCGGTTTAGGCATAAATGTAGCTGTTTTACCAAAAGAGTGAGCTACATTGTGGACTGCATATTTATAAATTTGCATTGCATCACCTTGGTTAACTAAAGTGTTAAATAAAGTTCCAAGTTCATGTTGGCTAGGTGCAACTTCATGGTGATGTTTTTCAACTTTTACACCCATATCTCTCATTGCTTTTAAACATTCAGATCTTAAATCTTGTGCACTGTCGACTGGTGGCACAGGGAAGTACCCTCCTTTAACTTTTGGCCTGTGTCCCATATTTCCATTCTCGTAAACTTTCCCAGTATTATAAGGACCTTCGGCACTATCGACTTCATAACTTACTTTATTCATTTGGTTGGAGAATTTTACGTCATCAAATACAAAAAATTCTGGTTCAGGACCAAAATAAGCCTTATCTCCTATCTTAGTTTTTTTTAGGTATTCTTCTGCTTTCTTTGCTGTTGAACGTGGATCTCTCTCGTAAAATGTTTTAGAAATTGGATCCATTACGTCACAAAAAAGAGATAAAGTAGTATGTGAAAAAAATGGATCAATAAAACTGCTTGTTAGATCAGGTTTTAAAATCATATCTGACTCATTAATTGCTTTCCAACCAGCTATAGAAGAACCGTCAAAGAAAATTCCATCGTTAAGCATATCTTCGTTTACAGTAATTAAGTCTTGAGTTACGTGCTGTAACTTACCTCTTGGATCAGTAAATCTTAAATCTA